>CAZBUL010000047.1:0-17745 GCA_964495045.1 uncultured Desulfobacterales bacterium
CGTGAAGCATATTCCGACGACCCGGTACTGAAATCGGTCGTTGGACCGTGAATTCGAGATGTTATTTTCTGCGCTGCCTTGCGAAATGAATCTTCTGAAAGTCCATATATCTATGCGAACAACAGCCCGCCGCTGGCGAATCTCCAGAAACAGGAATAGATATTGAGTAATTTTTAATGATGCGGTATTCAACTGTGGTCATCATTTCAACCATATTGCATGGCTCCCCCAGCGCTTGCCTGCGGGGGGAGGAAAATAAATGAAACTCTGTTTATGTTGTTAACCGATCAATGTGATGCTGGAAGGAAATATAAATTATGTCATTAAGTTACCAATTCGTGAACTGGAAAAGGCGCCTGTGTCAAATGCCGCTCTGTTTGTTGCTGTTGCTCAGTTTTATCAGTGGAACCGCCCGATATGTTTGTTCGGCGGCCTATGAGCAGCCAACGGATGTCTCTGCCGGAACCATTCTGAAACCTGATCAACTCAAGGGGTCGTATCATACGGTCGATGACCGGGTGCAGTATGACGGTCTGTTCTATCGTTTTTCGGTCAACTCACCGTTTGGGAATTTTCAGGCGGACTCGATGACGCAATTGAAAAATCTCATCCATGAAATCGGCGCCATTGCCGTGATGAAAAATGTCAAAACCGATGACACCGCGGTGAAATCCATCGAACAGACCGGAGAGAAAACGGTATCCGGTTTAAAGAATCTGTTCACCAATCCGGTTGGTACGTTGGGCGGGGCGGCGGAAGGGGTCGGTGATTTGTTTACCAGGGCATCGGAAACCGTCGGCCGCAGAGACACGACCGAAACCGAAGACAGCAAGTTCGCGCAAGTCGTCGGGTTCACCAAGTCCAAAGGGCAGATTGCCACCAAATTCGGTGTCAGCATCTATACCAGAAATCCGGTGCTGCAAAGCGAGCTCGACCGGCTGGCCATGGCCGATTATCTCGGAGGGATCGGTGTTGGGCTGGCAACCAGTGTGGTGCCGGGTGTGGGTGGATTTATCCTGACGACATCCGGTACGGCGCGTATTCTCAATGAAGCCATCAACAACACCCCGCCGTCCAAGCTCTGGGTGCAAAACAAAGACAAACTGACATCCATGGGATTCGACAGCGATACCGTCGAACTGTTTCTGAACAATCCCGTCTTTACACCGGCACACGAAACGGTGCTGGTCAACGCACTCGAATCCATGGAGGGTGCGGTTAACCGCGGGATTTTCATCAAGATCGGCCTTCAGGCATCCAATCCGGACATGGCTTTGTATATTACCGAAACAGCCGTTCTCTATGCCGGATATCATAAAAACGTTGCTCCCATTAAGGGGTTCAGCCGGATGGGGCGTCTTGTCAAAGGATTCAAGGAAGACGGTGCCACGGTCGTTATTCTGCCGACGGATCATCTGATCTGGAGCGAGCGGGTGGCCGGGGTGGTCGGGGAACTGTCGGCTGCTGATCCAGCCAAAGGTGCCGGTTTCGAGTTATGGACCATGGGCACACTCAGCCATCTGGCAAAATCCGAATTGCAGTCAAAAAGATGGAAGGTTCAGGAAAATGCTTACAGCAAACTTGTTGCGATCGATTCATCGCGGGATTCAGCCAACTGATCGGTTACTCATCATGTCAACGATATGACGACATGACCCGATTACCGGTATTATTTCCAATTTGAAAAGACAGACCCGAATTTCAATTATTTCATGGTACTGCCTTTCTTTTGAATGGAGCTGTCCTAACCTAAACCCGCCTACGCCCGAATCACCGTAATGGACAAACCGGTTTCTGTCCGGGCGGATTCGGCGTATGTCCGCTCCCGGATACGGGGCTGACCGCTTCTGTGATCAAAAATGACCAGCCATCCGGAATCCAGCGACAGCCCCTGCAGATATCCCTCAATTTGCTTCAGCCCTTCGGATAATGGATCGGATTCGCGATCCCGCCACACCTTCAGCTCAATGGCCAGCACCACACTTCCATAACGGATACACAGATCCATCCGGCCGCTGCCGATGGCATATTCCCGGTCGATGGTGCCGCCGCCATTCACCACCCGGTGCATAAATGCCATCAGTACCAGATGGGGCGCAATCTCGTGATAGGGTGCGCTGCGCAGCAGGGGTTCTCCATGCTGACGCCAGAACAATAGAAACGACTCCAGAAGATAGGCGGTATTCAGACTTCCATCCGGGTTCAGCCAGGTGGGAGAAATTTGAGGCAGTGACGCCTGAGGCACAAAAGTAAGCGTCCGCGGCAGAACTTCCCGGTAGATGGGATTGGATATTTCAATCAAACCCGTTGATGTCATCCGGCATAATCCCAAGTCCACCACATACTGAATGTCATCCGGATTCATGTTTTCAAGACTTGATCCTGCCAGCATGGGCTCGATCACGCGTCGAACCCGAGGCTCCTGAAGTTTATCTGCCAGTTGATCCAGATGGGTCACCTTTCGGTCGATCAGACGCTCTTTGGCCTGATGGATAATTTCCGATGTGATGGAAAGGGAACGGTCCCTTCCTTTTTTCATCTCAAAACAGACTTCATAGGCCAGTGCATTCACCAGCCACGGCTGACCGTTGGTCAATTTCCATATCAGGGTGCAGGCATCTGCTTCAAACACCTGACCGGTTTCCTGGGTATGTTCGTTTAACAGCGCATACACTTCCGATTCGGTGAAATCTCCCATTCGCAGGGATTTGGCCTTGACATTGAATGCGCTGCCACCCGTGATAATGGTTTTTTCACTGCTCGAATGAATCCGGTAATCCTTGATATCCCGTACTCCGCACAAAATAATGGACTGAGGAAACAGCGTGGGCCGGTTGGGATAGCCCGCCCGAAGCTGGCGCAGCAGCGATATCAGGGTATCGCCGATCAGCGCATCCACCTCATCCAAAATCAATACTGTCGGGCGGTTATATCCCTGACACCATAATGCAAGAAATTGTTCAAGCGCCACCAGAGATGATTTTTCTGCAATGATTTTTTGAGCCAGGGCATCAATTTTATCATCCTGAAACACGCGGCTGGCCTGAATCGCAATGGAATAAATCACGGCAGCAATGCCTTTGTCCACATTTTCCCGTGCTGCCTGCGCACTTTCGATATTGGCATACAGCGCCCGATAGCTTCCCTCCTGGTTCAGATATGTCATCAATGACAGAAGCGTGGTGGTCTTTCCGGTCTGACGGGGTGCATGCAACAGAAAATATTTCTTTTGGGCAATCAAATTCAGAATTTCATCCAGATCAAACCGCTCCAGCGGCGGCAGGCAATAATGATCCAGGCAATTCACCGGCCCTTCAGTGGTAAAGAATTTCATGGTACTGCCTTTCTATTGAATGGAAGAGCCCTAACCAAGACACTTTCGCCCCAGCACATAGAACAACAAATGGCTCATTGCTGTACAATACATCTGCAGGTATCACCGCTATCGATAAGTCTATTTATCAAATATGGTCCGATGAAACCGGTGGCACCGGTGATCAAATATTTCACGGCTGGTCCTCGTTGCTGCCAATTTTATTGATTGGATTCTTTCCAGCTTGCCGAAAATCAATTAACTATAGACTTTCAGAAAATTCATTTCGCAAGGCAGCAGGGAGGAAATAGGCCTTTTCGGCCATTCCCGACCGATAACGCCGCGAAAATATTTTTCAGAATGCCTATAGCTTTTCATAAAATGGTCTGCACTTCAAGACCTTGTTGGTTTCTATTTTATCAAAAGCAATTACCAGAAAACAGGAATGCAAATGACTCGCATGTTGAGAATATCCGATCTATACGATATACGGAAATAAACCGTCCAAAGTATTCAGGCACAGAAGTTATGTACAACGTTCAACCAATGGCTATGAGCCAAAGCGCTGCCTTCCACGTTCCGGAGCGGATGCTCTTCCAGTGGCATGTCACGGATCGCTGCAATCTGCACTGCAGCCACTGTTACCAGGATGATACGTGCCATTCTGACCTGCGCTGGAATGAACTTCTCACCATCCTGGAACAGATGCGTTCTTTTGTTGGATGGTGCCGGGATCGCAACAATGGCCATCCTTTCCGGGCACATGTGACAGTGACGGGGGGCGAGCCCTTTGTGCGGGATGACTTCATTCCTTTGCTGGAAAGGTTGTCTGCAGAACGGCACTGTTTTTCATTGGCCATTCTGACCAATGGAACACCGCTCACCCCTGCGGTTGTCCGTTCACTGAAAAAAGTGAAGCCGGGCTTTGTGCAGGTAAGTATAGACGGCTCTCGCGAAACCCATGACCGCATCCGCGGTGAGGGCAGTTATGACCGGGCTGTCGGTGGACTGAAATATCTGGTCAATGCCGGGATTCCCGCCTATATATCCTTTACCGCCCACCGCGGGAATTATCGCGACTTTCCTGCGGTCGCCCGTCTGGGACGGCAGATTGGTGTGACACGGGTCTGGGCGGACCGGATGGTTCCCTGCGGACGCGGCGGCGAAGCGGCCGAAAACCTCCTGACACCGGCCGAGACCCGTGAATTTTTCGAACTGATGCTGAACGAGCGTAAAACCGGCTGGTTGAAGCACACTCAGATAAAGCTGCACCGCTCTCTGCAGTTTATGGTAACCGGCGATTTCCCTTATCGGTGCAGTGCCGGCGATACGCTGGTGACCATCCTGTCCAACGGCGATGTCTGTCCCTGCCGCAGGATGCCGCTGGTTGTCGGTAATATTTTTCAGGAATCACTGGTTCACCTTTATGGAAACAGTGAGTTGTTCATCGGCCTGCGAGACCGGGAGCGGATGAGCCAGGGGTGCGAAAAGTGTTTTTATGCCCGCACCTGTGCCGGGGGTTCCCGATGCATGGCTTATGCCGTAACCGGAGACCCTTACCGTGCCGATCCTGGGTGCTGGCTTGCAACAAGCGGCTGAAAAGGGCTCTACCCAAACCGAAAACGTTTTCTGTTATGTATTGAAAAGGAGAATGAATGGACCAGGAAATGCAAGTTTCGCCCGAAATTGTTCAAACGATCAACTCGTTTCTGGATGAGGTGAAGCAATCCTTTGGTGACGATCTGGTTGCGGCGGTGTTGTTCGGCTCGGCGGCCGAGGGGCGGTTGCGCATCACCTCCGATGTGAATCTGCTGCTTGTCCTCAAGCGGTTTGACCGGGAACGGGCCGACAAGATCAGAGAGGCGTTCCGGGATGCACATAGCGCCATGCGGCTGGACGTGATGTTTCTTCTGAGTTCGGAGATTGAACCGGCCATGGATGCCTTTGCGGTCAAGTTTGCGGATATCCTGACCCGGCGGCGGATTCTTTTCGGATCGGACCCATTTGCCCTGCTTGTCATCCAACCGGAATCGATTCGACAGCGTTCCCGGCAGGTGCTGTTGAACCTGATTCTCCGCTTGCGGGAGCGCTATACACTCATCAGTCTGCGGGAGGAACAACTGGCTCAGATCATTGCCGATACGGCCGGTCCGATCCGGGCATGCGCTGCATCGACCCTGTTTCTTGAAGGTAAGCCGGCGGCATCTCCCCGGGAAGCCCTTGCCGAGATCGTGTCCCAATCCGGCGATCCGCAGTGGAGCGAAGCCTTGCGTCTCATCGATATCGCCCGAAGAAAGGGGGCGCTTCCTCCCGGAACCGCCGGCACGCTCATTTTTTCGCTTCTGGGACTTGCCGAGTCTCTTTATCGCCGATTAGACGGGCTTTCCATCGGCAGGAAGGAGAACGCCGGTGGATAGCATTCTCTATATGCGGGGTCCCGCTTTTCTGGCTTTTTATTTCTGCCTGGGCATAACGGTGAATCTCCTTCTGCGTTTTTTGATATCTTCGCGGGAGAAGGAGGCATCCCTCATCCGACAGAGTCCGGTTGATCCGTATAAAATTGCCTGCCTCCGGGTGAACCATCTGGAAACCATGCGCATCGTTCTTTTTTCACTGATTGACCGGGGCCTTCTGAAAGCATCCGGTGATCGGGTGGCTGCTGAAAAAACTGCTCCGGAGATGGTCCGAAGACCTCTCGAAAAGGCGGTTGCGACTTTTTTCGACCGACCTCGCCCGATAAAGGAAATATTCAAGGATTCCGGCTCTGTCAGCGTGGCTAAGGATTATCGTCAGGCGCTTGTCGATGAGGGATTGCTGGCCGGCCCGAAAGTATATCTCACGCGGATGCCTATGGCTCTGGCGGCGCTCTTTGTGCTTCTCGGGATATCCATCGCCAAGATCATCAGCGCCGTTTCGCGGGGACATTATAATGTGATGTTCCTGATCATACTCACCCTGGTTTTTTCCATCTGGACGGTTGCCATCTGGAAAAAGAACCGGACCGGCGCCGGTGATCAGGTATTGCGGGAAGCCCAACGGAAGTTTCAATCCCTGAAGAGTCGGGCCAAAAGCGTGCGTCCCGGCGGAATCACCAGCGACGCTTCTTTTCTGGCCGCCGTCTTTGGGCTGTCTGTGCTTCCGGCGGTATATTTTCCATACATCACAACGATCTTTCCCAGGGCGGAATCTTCTTCCGGCACCGATTCAGGCGGATGTGGCGGCGGTGGGTGCGGATCGAGCGGATGTGGTGGTGGCGGCTGCGGCGGGGGGTGCGGTGGCTGCGGCAGTTGAATCACCGCCCATTGCGTAACATATAATTGAACGGAACCATTACCAAAGGAGTCGTCATGCAAGATCATGTTCCATCCGCTTTGCGTTTTTCTTACAAACAACGGTATGTGAATTTTTGGAAATGACTTTTTACAAATGAAAAAAGGGTTACGATTTTAACCGTAACCCTTTGATTTATTGATGGTACGCCCGGCTGGACTTGAACCAGCGGTCTTCAGCTCCGGAGGCTGACGCCCTATCCCCTGGGCCACGGGCGCTCATATAATTAAAGACGTGATATTTACATCTGCAAGCATCAGCATATATAAATGAAGTGAAGAGTCAAGTCAAGCTTAATGAAAAATGAATACCTGTAAAAACGATGAATCCACCGATTTCACATATACTGTACATCTTCCTGAGTAGCATTCAGATAAGCTTTGGCCTCTCCCACGACGTACAAAGACCCTGCCACGCAAATCACTTCATCAGGAAGCGCATTCTCAGATGCAAAGGCAATGGCGTGAGGTACATCCGGAATTTTTAGGACATCCTCCTTCATGGCTGCCGCAATCGGATACAGCGTGTCTAACGGCAGCGCACGACTGATTTGTGGACGGGTCAGGATAATCCGGGAACATGGGGGAACCAGGGCCTCGAGAATGGCGGTATAGGGTTTATCATCCAGAATACCGATGATCAATGTGATCCTGCGGCCGGCAAGCTCTGTCTTCAAATATTTTCCCAATTCTTTGGCGGCATTCAGATTGTGGGCACCATCCAGAATGATTTTTGGATTTTCGGAAACGACTTCCAGACGTCCTGGCCATCGGGTTTCAGCAAGGCCGGTCCGAATATTCTCAAAAGATAAGTGAACGCCGGTGCGCATCAATATCTCACAGGCAGCCAGAACCAGTGATGCGTTTTCCACCTGATAGCTGCCTGTCAGGCTGGTAGTGATTTTGCGCCATACATGATCGAGACCGAAATAAGAAAACGTGTGATCGGCTTTTCTGCGGGCTTTGAAATCTTTTTTATACCGATAGATTGGCGCGGACTGCTCCAATGCCAATTTTTCCAGAGTAGAAATGACCGGTGGCTGCATGACGCCGGTGACGACCGGTGTCTTGCTTTTGATAATCCCGCCTTTTTCTACGGCGATTTCAGCCAGTGTATTTCCCAAATACCCCTGGTGTTCCAGGGATATATTGGTGATAATGGATATCGCAGGCTGGAGAACATTGGTGGCGTCGAGCCGGCCCCCCATTCCGGTTTCCACCACGGCCCAATCCACCGACTCCCTGCAGAATTCATACAGCGCCATGGCCGTGGTGTATTCAAAAAAAGTGGGCTGACGGTCTCCGTGATGCACATCGGTTACCGCCTGATAGGCGGAGACGACATTTTCATCGGATACCTGTTGATTGTTGATGCAGATTCTTTCATTGAACCGCACCAGATGCGGCGAGGTATAAAGCCCCACCTTGTAACCGCAAGCCTTGAGGATGGCAGCCAAAAAAGAGGCAACAGAACCTTTTCCATTGGTTCCGGCCACATGAATGCTTGAAAACCGTTCATGCGGGTTGCCAAGACCGGACAGAATATTCTGGATGGTTGACAGCCCCAGTTTGATGCCGAAACGACGCAGTCCGTACATCGACTTCAGACAATCGGAATAGGTCATAATTGGTTGTGTGGTCATAGGCATAAAAAAAACCCGGCAAATAGATTCCTGCCGGGTTTATGAATTATTCATGCTAAAAATTGTTATCTGGAAGCCTTGCTTCTGGAAGCGGCAATCCGTTGTCTGCGGATGGCTTCCCGCTGTTTACGCCGTTTATATTCGCTTGGTTTTTCATAACTTTTTTTAAGCTTGAGCCGCTTGAAAAGCCCATCATTCTGAATCTTCTTCTTCAAAATACGCATGGCCTTTTCCAGATCGTTATCAAAAACCTTGACCTGAATTTCCTTCACCCTTTTCGCCCCCTTCTTTACCATCCGTTTTCTTGCGTTCGAAATCCGAATGGTTTATTTCAATAAATTAAATCACTATATCTAAAAATTTACGTTTTTTCAAGAAAAATCGAATAAAATATTCCATCGAAAAATCTGAAAAAACCGGGGCGAAGCTTGCAAATGCCTATAGTTTGGAAACAAGTTCGTTGGTCACTTCCTTGACACTGGGTTTTCCATCGAGGGTAATGTAACGCATGCCCTTGCCGGCAGCGGCTATATCTTTGAAATAGTATGCGGAAGCCAGCGTACCATCTATGCTGTTGTAGTAGATGTCATGCCGTTTGCCGATAGCGGATTCATCCTGATCGTCGGCGCGGGTTTTTAAATCGCCGCCGCATACCCGGCATTTTCCGTCTTTGGGCATGATGGCATCAATATATATGTTGTTTGGATGGTTGTTGTCGTTGACACAAAGCCGGCGGCCCATGATTCTGTTTTTGGCTGTTTCACGGTCGAGAAGTATTTCTACGACAATATCCAGTGCCATTCCGGCAGACTTCAGCGCTTCATCCAGTTTGACCGCCTGATTTCTGTTTCTCGGAAAACCATCCAGAAGCCACCCATTCTTGCAGTCATCCTGTTTCAGACGGTCGAGAATCATGGGAATGGTTATTTCATCCGGAACCAAGTCTCCTTTATCGATATAGGCTTTGGCTTTAGCGCCCAGTTCGGTCCCTTTGCTGATGTTATCACGAAAAATCGCTCCGGACTCGATATGGGGAGTTTTGTATTTATCCTTCAAAATAGCGCCCTGAGTACCTTTGCCACTGCCATTTGGCCCAAAAAACAAAATGTTCATGCGGTTCTCCTTTCTGATTTAACAAAACGGGTTAGACTTCTGTCGATTGCTTCGATGGTAATATGAAATCCATTCAATCGTTGTTATGTATAAAAATGACGCCGCAATGTCAAGCAATCATGCCATGGAATTTACCTGCAACCCGATAAGATTTTTGTTTTGACGAGTCGGTTGAATTTCGAATTGCTTTCTCTTCGATACGTGATATGCTGAACAAAAATTTTTTGGATAGGCAGGATTATGAAACTGATTCGTATGATTCTCCAGGACGAAATCCGGCCTGGTATCTGGAAAAATGGTCTCATCATCGATTTGAGAACGATTTTTCCCGCCATTCCCGATATCGGGGAAACTTTTTTTTCAGACGGCTGGATGGAAAAACTCCTTCAGATCGACGATCCAGGAAGTCCACTGGATGTCCGTCTGGTGTGCCCGGTAAACCGGCCTTCCAAAATCATCTGCCTTGGAAAAAACTATGCCGAGCATGCCAAAGAAGGCGGTTTCGACGATCCGGCCGAGCCGTTGCTGTTTTGTAAAGCCCCTAGTGCACTCACTGGACCCTACGATCCCATTCGACTCCCCCACAGCAGTGGACAGGTGGATTGGGAGGTCGAACTGGCGGTGATTGTCGGTAAAACCTGCAAACGGATCGATCGGTCGAATGCCATGGCTTACATCGCCGGATTTTCCGTGATGAACGATGTATCGGCCCGCAAGGCCCAATTCGGTGATGCGCAGTGGTTCAGAGGAAAATCTTTCGACACATTTGCTCCGCTCGGTCCATTTATCGTTACGCCCGAAGAGATTGGAAACATCGGTAACCTTCAATTGACAACGCAGGTTGACGGCATCCGGATGCAGGACGGCAATACGCGGGATATGATTTTCGATATCCCTTTTCTGATGGAATACATCAGCAGAGACATCACGCTGTTTCCCGGCGATATCGTTTCCACCGGCACCCCGGCAGGCGTCGGCATATTCAGAAATCCCCCCGTGACACTTCGTGCGGGAAACATCGTGGAATGCAGTATCGAAAGGATCGGTACCCTCAGCAACCCGGTTGTGGAAGGATGATTCCCGATGCGAAGGTTTTTCCATCTATAACGATCGATACTTACAGGCAATCCCCATGACATCCCCCCGCATTCTGCTCAACCGCATGCATCTTCAGGCCAAAAAGCAACTGGGCCAGAATTTTCTGTCTGACCCATCCGCAGCCGAAAGAATCGTGGCCAGCGCAGAAATCGATCGCTCCGACACAGTTCTGGAAATCGGGCCGGGTCTCGGCGCCCTGACGTTTCTGATTGCAGAACGGGCCAAGCATATCATCGCCATTGAAAAAGATCGTCAGATTGCCGACATGTTGAAGTCCATGATTGCCGAACGTCAGCTTCCTCACGTAACCATTGTCGAAAATGATATCTTGAAGACCGACGTCTCTGAAATCTCCGAACAGGCAGGTAAGCCGCTGGTTGTTTTGGGAAATCTGCCTTATAATATTTCATCTCAGGTATTGATTCAATTGATTCAGCACCGGGAAGCCGTTTCCCGAGCGGTTCTCATGTTTCAAAAAGAGCTGGCCGAACGCATTACCTCGGAGCCTGGCGGCAAGGACTATGGACGCATTACCGTGATGTTGAAATATTGCGCCGATGTCCGATACGTTGTCACCATCGAATCGCATCAATTCTTTCCCAAACCCAAGGTGGATTCGGCCGTGGTGGAAATCCGCTTTAAAAATGTGCTCCCGTTTCCCGCGGAAGACGACGCTTTTTTTTCCCGCGTCGTTCAGGCCGCTTTTGGCAAACGTCGAAAAACCTTGAAGAATGCACTCTCATCGAGCAGTCTGAGGATCTCCAGCCAGATTGCGGAAATGGCGCTCAACAGCGCTTCGATCGACCCGGCCCGCAGGGCCGAAACGTTATCGATCGCCGAATTCGTCGCTCTCAGCAATTGTCTGAGCAAGTGCATCACCCATGAAACACCCCATTCGGAATCCGGATCCGATGCCGCATAAAAGCCTTCATCACTGCGGATTTCCGACTGATTTGTTGGAGGAAGACCATGCTGATTTATGACAATATCTACGCTTGGGAAGGATGGGGCGGAAAACTGCGGCTGGGAAGCGGCAAATGCAGACTGCGGATTTTCGATCTCAGAAAAGACACCACGCCGAAGGGGATTTCCATTCTGAAACCCATCATCGTCGTTGTGACGGATGTAGCAGACACCAAATTGACCGTGCGAAGCTGTGCGGGTCACATTGCAACCTGTGTAACGAACGAATTCGATATCGATCCGTCCCGCATGGTTTGGATCGAGTATTATCCCGAAATGATATACGGGCAGCAAGGGGAGAAATCGATTCCGGAACGCCTGGAGGCTGTTGAATTTGAATGGCAGGAAGACAAGGCCATAAAGCCAAGATGGCGTCCTTTGATGTCGCCGCTGCTGGAAGCTGTCAGGCAGTTGATCGGTGTAGAAAGTCTATAGTTTCAAATCACTGAAACCTTGCAGGGGAATCTGTCCGTCGGTATTGAAAGCTATCATGGAAGGTTTGAGAAAGCCGCCGGCCAGATACAGCTTCCCCTTGATTTGGTAGTTGATTTTGTCTTTACCTTTCAGGTCTTTGAGGCATTTGGCGATATCTTCGACCGAAGAATAGACGGTAAGGGGAATGACAGCGGAATCCAGAGAAGGGATACGGGTTGGGGTATTGGATACGCCGGAAGCCAGCTTGACCTGGTCGAGATCCAGTACACAATCTATCCCTTTGATATCGTAAGATTCGTTCTGCGGGTTGACAACCCGCACCTCGATATGGAGAACTGCTTCGAAAAGATTGATATCCTGAATCTTGATAGATGACAGCGTGATTCGTGGCTGTTCGACCCGCTGACCAGTCATGGAACAGGCGGAAAAGAACATCAGGCAGAGCCCCAGGCAGCCGGAGATCAACACCTTTCGTCTATTATGAAAACGCATGGTTTGATTCTTTCGTTGTTGTCAGGGTCTGTACGACGGACAGTTTTCGGTCCATTATCTGCCACTGTAGCTCGTTGAAATTTATACTTTTTCGCTCAACCGACAGATTGGAATGCGTTATATGATGACTGGCGATTATACAAATATGCCATCAAGCTTATTGATAAGATAGATAAATTTACCCTCCTTGTCAACCAGGAAAAGACAGGCCACCAATTTCCATGGGGGGCATATCCGCCGCTGTACGGGTTTGTGCAGCCCGGTATCGCTCAGGAATGCAGCATATCCGGCTCCATTTCTTGACAGCCCCCCGCTCCTTCATCAGATTCCGATTCAGACACCGGCACAGCGGAGACTGCATTCTGATGCATCAAAGATGTGATCAGGGTATCTTTTTCCTCCCATATCCGATTCAGGTAAGTCTGAAATGTCACACGGAATTTCTTGTTGGAAAAATAATCGCCGATCAGTTCGGAGTCGATGGGCCGGGGAACGACCCGCACCCGGACTTCTTTGACCTCTCCGCAGAGAAACTGCCAGAAATTTTTGACCCCATCGGGATAAACAATGGTGACATCCAGCATCCGGTGCATTTTTTCTCCCATAGCGGACAAGACAAACGCGATCCCGCCGGCTTTGGGCTTGAGCAGATGAACGTAGGGCGACACCTGTCGGCTGTGTTTTTCGGGGGTAAACCGGGTGCCTTCCAGAAAATTCATGACGGATACGGGCACGGTTTTGAATTTTTGACAGGCTTTCTGTGTAATTTCAAGGTCCTTTCCCTTCAACTGCGGATGCTTCTTCAAAAAAGACGTCGTATAGCGTTTCATGAACGGAAAATCGAGGGCCCACCACGCCAGCCCCAGAAAAGGCACCCAGATCAGTTCCTTTTTTAAAAAAAACTTCAGAAAAGGAATTTTTCCATGAAAGACTTTCTGCAGCACCAGAATATCGAGCCACGATTGATGATTGGCCACCACCATATACCAGCCGTTTCGATCCAGCGATTCAACCCCTTCAACATCCCAGATGGCAGGGTTGGTCAGCCGGATGTTCCAGTTGTTGAGTGCAATCCAGGAACAGGCAATCCAGTTGAGAACCCTGTCGCAGCGCTTTCGCCAGATGCCGACCGGTATCAGGAACTTGAATGCCGCAATGATAAAGATAGGCGTTGTTAATACAACAGTATTCAGTAAATAGAGAATCAGAGAAAGACATCCTCGAAGCGCTCCGGGCAGATAACTGGACATACAGAAATTCCTTTCGATAAGATGTAAAACGGGTTAATCAATGATCCGTCTTAAAACGGTACAAATTATCTTCGCAATTCTATGTATTCCAGGCATGAAATAACAGAATGAATTTAGAAATTTACAAAACTTTTACAGATCCTGCCAAGAAGATGTTACAGAAATGAAAGTTGACATCTTCAGCCGGCTTGTTATAGGAAATCCCATAAACAGACACATCTCTTCATGGACTGGAGTTCGAATACAGACAGCATGTTCAATTCCAAGTGGTTTCTGCATCCAATTTTCATCTTCATCCTTTCGACCGTCGCCCTCGGGGTTTCGCTTTTTCTGTATATCTATTGGTATATGGAAGTGAATTCGATTCTCCTCGATATTTTGCAGCGCTTCGATCTGGACCGTAAACAAGTGCTCGAATCCCGCACCTGGATCGTGATTCTTGTGCTTTCGCTATTGGTCGGCATCATCCTGATCGGAATTCTCATCATTTTTATATACCAGCAGAAAATGTCTCAGCTTTACCGGCTGCAGCACAATTTCATCAACAATTTCACCCATGAGCTGAAAACGCCGGTCACATCGTTACGGTTGTATCTGGATACCGCACTGAAGTATCAACTGTACAATGAAGATCAGCTCAAATACATCCGCTATATGACCCAGGATGTGGCGCGCCTGTCGAACACCATCAACCGGATTCTGAATATCGCCAAAATAGAAAGCCGCAGTTACGGCGGAGAATTTATCACTTCGGATATCGTTTCGGAAATCGATCATTTCCTTTACAACCATGCCGATCAGTTTCGGAAGTGCCGGATTGAGTTCCATCATCTACCGGGCCAATCCTATCCGTACCGGCTGAATCCTTCATTATTCGAAATGCTGTTGATGAACCTCTTGACCAATGCTTCAAAATACAATACGTCAGAACTACCGGAAATCGAAATCACCATCTCCCATCGTTCCAATAAATTATATCTGGATGTTGCCGACAATGGCATCGGCATCGAGAAGTCGGAAATCCGAAAAATCTTTCGAAAGTTCTATCAAGTGGGCAAATCCGATGATATGTCCGCCAAAGGCAGCGGACTCGGCCTGTTTCTGGTAGATACCATCGTTCGGATCCACAAGGGAAAAATCATTGCAAAAAGTCCTGGAATCGGTAAAGGCTCAGTGTTTACCATCATTTTTCCATACAACACATCCGTCCAAAGCATCTGAAAACAATGGGTCAACCTATGGAAAACGAGACCAAGCAGCGCATCCTCGTTATCGAAGATGACGAACACATTGCCGAGGGGTTGAAACTCAATCTTTCCCTTCAGGGATATTCCGTTCGCATCGCCGCCAATGGATTTATCGGCCTTCAAGAATGGAAAGACTGGCGACCCCACCTGATCGTACTGGATATCATGCTTCCCGGCATCGACGGACTTTCCGTGCTGCAGAACATCCGGCTGATGGACGAACAATTGCCTATTCTTATTCTTTCCGCCAAGTCGGCCTCGGAAGACAGGGTCAAAGGGCTGTCTTACGGGGTGGACGATTATCTGAGCAAACCGTTCGATCTCGAAGAATTTCTGTTGAGAATCGAACGGCTCCTCACCCGATCTTCCTGGAATCAGCATCAATCGGTGGAAGCCGCATGTTTTTTTTCATCGCTGCCCCGGCATTTTACATTCGGCAATAATCGGATCGATTTTGAAACATCTACCGCCTTCACGCCGCGGGGAACGATTCAGCTGACGGAACAGGAAATCAAACTGCTTAAACTGTTTATCACCCACAAAGGAAAGCCCCTGTCTCGAGACAAGCTTCTTGAAATCGGATGGGGATATAGCCGCGAAACCACCACACGAACTGTTGACAATTTTATCGTCCGACTGCGGAAATATTTCGAGGACAACCCCCGCAAACCGATTTATTTTAAAAGTTTACGATCGATTGGATATATTTTCGATCCAGACTTACAGATGCAGCAACCCCAAAAATCCTTTTTTCAGAAGTTGTTGGATACCTAATCATTTCTATATCATGCACAACAGGAGGCCGATCCCATGACACTACCGCCCTGGCCAACCACCCGATGGCCGAAAGATGTACACCGAGAGATTTCCGGTTTTGAGAAACCCTTGTTTTCTCTTCTGGACGACGCGGCCCGCGATTATCCAAACCAGACCTACACGATTTTCAGCGATGGACGGCGCTCTTATGCCCAGGTCAAGGATACAGCAGACCGCCTGGCAGCCTTCATGGTATCCAGAGGGATCCAGAAAGGCGACCGCGTGGCGATATTTCTTCCCAATCTTCCCCATTATCCGGCGATTTTCTTCGGTATTCTGAAGGCAGGCGGGGTTTGTGTCACCTGCAACCCCGTTTATACATCTGCGGAATTGAATTATCAGCTCAAAGATGCTGGCGCCAAAATGGTCTTTGTCATGGATCACCCGCAGTTTTATCCGACAGCGGTCAAGGCCATCGAGGGAACAGACGTTGAAACCGTCATCATCTGCGGCGTGAAGTCGTATTTACCGGCACTGAAAGGTTTTATCGGCAGCCTGCTTGGAAAAATTCCCAAGGCCGACAGCTATGTTCCCGGACATCTTTTTTTTGACGATGTCATTTCCTTGGCGTCACCCCAGGCTCCCCGAATCGACATCAATCCCACCGAAGATCTCGCCCTCATTATCTATACGGGCGGCACCACCGGTGTTCCCAAGGGCGCGGCATTGACCCATGCCAATTTTGTTTTCGACAGCATGGCTGTTTTCGAGTGGATTCGGGTGCCTCATGTGCCCGGCGGTGAGCCGGAAAAAATTCGATCCGGCGGATTCCATTGTTATCTGGGGGTTCTTCCCTGGTATCACAGCTTCGGGTTGACCCTGTGTATGATCGGCTCCTGCGCCGGCGCCAACAGTCTGGTCTGCATTCCCGACCCGCGGGCCGGCAAACCGCCCTTCACCGACGTGCTCAAATCCGTCCAAAAATACAAAACGACGCTGATCATTGCCGTTCCCACGATTTATGTGGCCTTTACCAACCATCCGTTATTGGATCAATTTGATCTGACGTCGATCATCTGCTGTGGATCGGGAGGCGCGCCCTTACCGGTCGAAGTCGCCAAGAAATTCGAATCCAAGACCGGATGCATCATTTTCGAAGGGTATGGACTCAGCGAAACCGCACCGGTGGCATCCCTCAATCCAACGAATACAACAGATCGGCAGTTCGGTTCTGTCGGATTTCCCATGCCTAACACGGATATCAAAATCGTCGATTCCAAAACCGGTTTGACGGAACTGACCCAGGGCGAAGATGGCGAAATCGCTGTCAGCGGACCGCAAGTGATGACCGGTTACTGGAACAAGCCTCTCGAAAATTCGGCTGTTTTTCGTGAAATCAATGGAAGACGCTATTTTCTGACGGGAGATGTGGGACATATCGATGCAGAGGGTTATATCGTCATCACCGACCGGAAAAAAGACTTGATCCTTGTGGGTGGTTTCAACTGTTACCCGAGGGAAGTCGAAGAAGTGCTTTATACCCATCCCAAAATCGCCAATGTGGCCGTGGTCGGCATCCCTGACCCGCGCAGCGGTGAAGCGGTGAAAGCATTCATTCAATTGCTGCCCGGACAAACGGCGACAGAACCGGAAATCATGGAATTCTGCAAAGACAAGCTGGCAGGGTATAAACGCCCGAAATTCATTGAATTCCGTGAAACGCTGCCAACGTCACCCGTTGGAAAGGTACTGAGGCGCGTACTGCGGGATGAAGCGCGGAAGAGCGGCGTGTGATATCCACCCGGATGGCAGGGCAAATTAAGCAAAATTTTCTCTTTGACCCTGCCACCTAAACCTGCACTTTTATCTTGGGTACAGATTATGACACCCGAGATGGCACTTCAGCAGACACCGGCAGGATCCACCACAGCACATCCTGCCCGCCTACCACCTCCCGACCCTGGCTGCCCGACTTGTGAACATCCGATTACTCGCATACAATATATTAGCATGCCAACATAATTTAATGACTTTAAGGAGAAAATCATGGGAACCTGGCAAAAAACGGGATGTGTATTATGCGCCCAAAATTGCGGGCTGGAAGTT
>CAZBUL010000048.1:0-8241 GCA_964495045.1 uncultured Desulfobacterales bacterium
CTAATTGCACAGGTCGAAACTTTTCTCATTGCGAACGAATTTTATTCACGATTATTGCGGCTAAAGCCCCCATGTTCGTACTCCCATCGGATGATTTCCAGAATTTTCCGGGCATCCTCAGAGTGCAAGACGATTTCATCGAAATCGGGTGGGCACAGAAGCTTCTGCATCAGGAAAGCATCCGTATCGAACCATCTCGGCAGGACGCCACCAAAAAAATAGCCTTTTCCCCTCAGGTATTCCACTGCCGATCCGACCCAGGGAATCCCCATGTTGAGCCAAGCCTGAAGCACGACGGCTTTTCCATCGATAGCTTGCAACTCGACATCATGGAATGCCTTCGAGAAATCCTGCCCGATTTCGTGGATCGCCATTCGCGCCACCAGAGCGAAATCAAATTTCTCCATCGTGATACGGGAAGATTGACCCGCCGGTACCGTATCTTCCGACACCACGATGTTCCGGGAGTCGTCGAGTCGGGAATAGAGCCAGCGCAATTCGTTTTCATAGCAGGCGGGAATGTAAATTGAATGAGGCTTTGGTTTGTAACACCGAAACGCATCAAGGGCGGCCACCCGTCCTTTCGCACTCTTTTCCTTGGCAAAGGCGGCAGCCGGCATCAGGGCTATTTCCATGCCCATTTCCAGATGGTTGAATGTGATAACAGCCTTTTGGTTGTGAATATGATTGCAGACAGGTTCGCCAAATATCTCCTCGATATTCTCTTTTTGGGGCACAAATTTCTCGTAAACATATTCGAGTAACCGGGAATTCACCCCTGCATTCCGATATTCCTTCAGAACGAGACCGACGCCGCATTCGTAAAGCGACGGAAATGGTGCCGAACGAAATAAATGAACGGCACCGATGATGTTTCCGGAGACCGTCCGGGCAACGATGGAATAATATTGTCCGGACGCGTTGACAGCGATGATGGCCTTGGGATCGTAGAAAAGCTGAATCGGATAGTGGCTTCCATAAACCGCTTGGAACAGGCTCACAATCCCTTCGGCATCATCCGGATGAAATGTATCGATATGAATCACTTCCTGATGGGATGTTGTTTTCTGATCAGTCTCACGATTCACTGGCAAGTTTTTCCTTTCTGAAAATGGAAGCCGTTGACGAACAAAGCCAGTGTATCCTGACAGGGAGAGGATGTCAATTTTCCAAGTCTGTCCTGGTTGCCTTATCCACATCAATTCATGAACTTACCAGGTTGACAACATGATTATTGTGTTTTTTCGAGTATGACTGTGGATAAAAAACGCATCGATTGCGAAATGAAGTCGTGATGATCTTTATGCAGATTTACACAACCACTTCCACCGCATGCTCCCGACCGTCATCAACCAATGCAATCACCATCCCCGGCTGCATCACCCCATCCACAACAACCTGCAATGCCTCTGTTTCGTCTTTTTGTTGTTTGACACGGATATGGTAAATGGTTTCCCGAAAGCGGTAGTGCATGGCGAACCCATCCCAATGGGCAGGAAGACAGGGCGCAAAAGACAACCTGTCTGTTTCCAGCTTCAGACCCAGGAAAGACTCCACGATCAGGCGGTACATCCAGGCAGCCGATCCCGTGTACCATGTCCATCCACCCCGTCCCGTATGCGGCGGTACGGCATAGACGTCCGCGGCGACCACATAGGGCTCGACTTTATATCGTTCAATTTCCTCCGCGGTTTTCCCGTGGTTGACGGGGTTGATCATCGAAAGAAGCTCCCACGTACGGCGGCGGTCTCCCAAAGCAGCAAAGGCCATAGCCGCCCAAATTGCGCTATGGGTGTATTGTCCGCCATTTTCCCGCACACCGGGAACATAGCCCTTGATGTAGCCCGGATTCAGACTGGATTTATCAAAAGGCGGATCTAAAAGCTGGATCAGGGCATCCTCCCGGCGAACCAGATATTTATCCACCGCATCCATTGCCATCCGCGCATGTTCCGCATCTCCCACACCGGAAAGAACGGACCAGCTTTGCGCGATGGCGTCAATCTGGCATTCCAGGCTCTCCGCCGAACCCAGGGCAGTACCGTCATCGAAAAAAGCCCGCAGATACCATTCACCGTCCCAGCCGTGTTCTTCAATACTCCGGCGAAGTCTTTCGACCTCGCTCCGGCATTCTGCGCTGAAGTCCGTGTCACCGCAATGCCGCGCCATTTCGGAAAACCGTGTCAGCACGTCACATATAAAGAACGCCAGCCATACACTTTCGCCTTTACCTTCCTGGCCCACCAGGTTCATACCGTCATTCCAGTCTCCGGAACCGATCAGGGGAAGACCGTGGCTGCCAAACGCAAGCCCCCTGCGGATCGCCCGCACGCAATGATCATACAGGCTGGCCGTTTCTCCTGATTGGATCGGAAGATCATAGTAGGAGTCTTCCTCGGGGTTGACCGGTCGCCCCTGGATAAAGGGGATCAATTCTTCCAGGACCCCCGTATCACCGGTACTTTGAACGTAACGGCAGGTGGCCAGCGGAAGCCAGAGGAAATCATCGGAACAGTGTGTGCGCACCCCTCTGCCCATGGGTGGATGCCACCAATGCTGAACATCGCCTTCGGAAAACTGCCGGCCCGCACAGCGAAGCAAGTGCTCGCGCACCAGGTGCGGTGCAGCATAAACGAGACTCATCGCATCCTGCAACTGATCCCGGAATCCAAAGGCGCCCCCGGACTGGTAGTATCCACTCCGGCCCCAGAACCGACAGGCAATCGTCTGATACAACAGCCAGCCATTGGCCAGAAAATTCACGGACGGATCGGGCGTTTCCACCTGGACGGCACCCAGTGTATGACGCCAGTAACGCCATACCGCCTCAAGAGATTTTCGGGCGGCGGCAGAGTCCCGGAAGCGGCGCGCCAAAGCTGCCGCATCCTCACGGTCTTGCCCGGCACCGAGCGTGAAGACAATTTCCCGCTCTTCCCCGTCGTCAAGATCGAAGGCCACGTGCATTGCCGCGCAGGGATCGAGGGCCGCCCCGACCCTTCCGGAAAGATGTGTCCGGGTCATGACCGCGGGTCTGGCCAATGTGCCATTGCGGCCGATGAATTCTGTCCGGTCGGCACTGATGGTTCGGGTGGCATGATCCACGTTGAAAAAGGCCATCCGATTGCCGAATTCCGCATGGTAGGGATTGCCCGCTACGATGGCACCGCTTTGCGGATCCACCTTGGTGACAATGTGCATCACTGTCTTGGGCCGCATATCCCCGAGCACCCACGCCACAAAACCGCTAGCGGAAAGCCGCCGGCGTCTGCCGGATTGGTTGCGCACCTTGAGAACCGTAAACTTGACAGGCGCATCCGTGGCCACATACACCCATGCCTCGGAGTGGATGCCGCGCTCCGTATGCTCGAACACGGTATAGCCGAATCCGTGCCGGGTCACATAAGGCGTGTCGCCCCGGGCAGGATACGGCATGGGAGACCAGAAATGGCCGCGCTCCTCATCCCGCAGATAAAAGGCCTCTCCGCCGGAGTCACGAACCGGATCGTTTTGCCAGGGAGTCAGGCGAAATTCATGGGCGTTTTCACGCCACGTATAGGCGGATCCGTTTTCCGAAACGACCGTGCCAAAGGATGGATTGGCCAGCACATTCACCCACGGCGCCGGCGTTACCTGCCCGCAGCCGGTTGTAATGATGTATTCTCGACCATCCGGGGTAAATCCGCCGGTGCCGTTATAAAACATCAGGTCGGCACGAGGCATGGCCGTAACCGGCGGCTGGGGACCCCGGTGGGTGCGGGTCGGTTCCAGTGCCGGGATGACCGGCGGCACGGAACCTCGGCGATTCATCTGCTCTTCGAGGGTTCCCCGGCTGTCGCTGATGACGGCCCGCGCCACCGCCTGGAAGAGAATGCGGTCGTCATCCGATATCTGCTCGGCATGCCGCACGAAAATACCGCCGGGCCGATCCGTCAGATTGACTTCGACACCCGCGGCAATGAGCCCCATGATCTGGTCGTGCAGCACTTGCCGATAACCGGCATGATCTTCATTCCAGATCACCAGGTCAACGGCCAGCCCCTTGAGGCGCCAGTATGCATGCGCCTGGATGAGTTGATGCACCAGCGCGATATTGGCCTGATCTTCGATCCGCAGGAGTACGATCGGCAGGTCCCCGGATATGGAGTAGCCCCAGAGACCGGATTGACCCCGACGGTTCTTCAAGAGCAGGCTGACACCGGCGCGAAGTGCGGCGTTGGCGTAGAGAACAGAAGTTGCCAGCCGCCCATAGAGCTGCGCATCGGCTTCCGTTGCATTGATTTGCCGCAGCAACACCTGGCTATGGGTCCACGCCAGATCGAAAACGCGGTCTGCCAGATACCGGTCCTGGTATTTCCCCACCAACCCCGTGCACACCTCACGGGTGTCTCCGGCGCCGGTAACGATATTGACAATGGCCGATGTTCCTGGATCGAGGGTGATTTGACACCGGATGGCAACAATCGGGTCCAGAACCGGTCCATCCCGGCCGGAAAGTGGGGACAGACTCCGCATGGCTTCGGGAGCGGATAACGCGTTTCCGCGGCCGATGAACCGCATCCGGTCGGTCTCATAAGACATGTTCCCCCTGTTCGCATCATGCACCGCCATGGCGTGAAACATCCACGGCACCGGCTCATCTCCGGAACGGGGCCTGCGGGTGGCCAGGATCGCACCCTGCGGCTCGAGAATCTCGGTTTGAACGAACAGGTTGCTGAATGCGGGATGGAGTGCATCCACAATCGGCAGCGCCAAAACGACTTCCGCATAACTGGTGATCTCGATGGTTCTTTGCGTCTTGGACCGGTTGGTCAGGGTGATCCGGCGCAGCTCGATATCGTCCTCAGGTGAAACCGCTATCTCCGTATAGGTGTCGATATCTTCATCCCGGCGCCGGAATTCCGCCCGGCCTTCGGAGAAGATGGCTTCATATTGTTTGGAGCCTTTCCGTACCGGCTGGTATGTCGTTGACCAGAATCCGCCGCTGGTTATGTCCCGGACATAGCAAAAGGCGCCCCAATCGTCACAGGTACTGTCTTCATGCCAGCGGGTAACGGCCATGTCCTTCCACCGGCTGTACCCGCCGCCGGCGTTGGTGATCATCACATGATATCTTCCGTTGGACAGAAGCTGCACCTCCGGTGCGGGCGTATCGGGGGTCGTGTAAACGCGCACCGGTTTTTCCACCGGGAGATACGAAGCCGCATGCGCCTCGGAAACCTGCGCCGTCGGGGCGTGAATGGATGTGGCCTTGGGCAGACGCTCCTGAAGCAGCAGCACGGTCGCCTGAAACATGGGATCGGACAAGAAGCGTTTCTGCATGGGGCGGTCGAGCAGCAGACCGGCGAAGGAAAGAAGACTCATCCCCTGGTGGTGGACCATGAAGGATCGCACCACGGCAAAGGTCTGGCCGCGGGGCAGATGGGTGGGGGTGTAGTCGATGGCTTCGTAAAAACCATACTTGCCCTGAAAACCCAAACCGGCCAGCACCTCGAGATTCCGACAGGCATCTTCGGGCGCAACCAAAAGCGCCAGTGCGGTGGCATAGGGTGCAATGACCAGATCCCCGGACAGGCCGCGTTTAAGGCCCAGACCGGGCACGCCGAAAGCCTTGTACTGATAGTTGAGATGGCTGTCGATCAAGTTGTAGCCGGATTCCGAAATTCCCCACGGCACACCGCGCTCGCGGCCATACGCAATTTGCCTGGCCACCACCGCCTTACAGGTCTGATCGAGAAGCGTCTGGTTATATGTCGGCATCACCAACAGCGGCATCAGATATTCAAACATGGAGCCGCTCCAGGAAATCAGCATCGGCTCTCCGCCTGCGGTGGTGAGAAGCCGCCCCAGGGCGAACCAGCTTTCCTGCGGAAGCTGCCCCAGCGCAATGGCGACGAAACTGCCAAGCCGGGCTTCCGAAGCCAGCAGGTCATAGAAACTCTCGTCCCGCCGGGCTTCGGTGACGTTATACCCGATGGACAATTGATGCCGCGTCTCGTCGTACAGAAACGCAAATTCCATGTTATGAGCAATCTCCCCGGCGCGGCCGGCAAGCGCTTCGAGAACGGCGATTCTTTCCTGAGCACGCAAGGCTGCCGCAGCGATGATATCGCCCAGCTTATCGAGCTGCTGTTTTTCCTTGGGTGTCTTGCACAACCGACGCTTTTCGGCAATGGCTGCCAGCATGTCTTCATCGAGACAGGCCAACTGGCGCAGCGTCATGATATTTCCGAGACAGGGGAACGCCAGAGACTCCTCCCCGGCCCCTGAAGAAGATGACCCCGCCCAGGGTATCAGCCATATCAGCTCATCGATGGCCATCCGGCACTGTTTGTCAAGGGACTTTGCCCACCCTGTCGCCTCATGCCCTGAAGCTAAGCCACGAACCACACTTTTTGCGGATTCCGCCAGGTGATCGAGGCTGAGTCTCACAGACCCGAGTGTCTTTTCCGGCAAGGAAGTACGCATGGCATCCAGGTCTTTTGTGAATTGCACAATCGCTGCGGGAATAGGCTCTCCCGCGGCATCCGTCAGGACCATCAGGGTGTCCATAAGACCGTCAACCCATCGTTTTCCCAGCAGGTTTTCGTCAACGAGCGCCAGCAATCCCGCCCGCAAAGTCAGCAGGCTGGCCGCCAGGTTTCCGCTGTCAACCGATGAGACATACATGGGCCACAACGGTTTGAGGGTTTGCGTGTCGTACCAGTTATAGAAGTGGCCGCGGTACCGCTCCAGCGCCTCCATTGTCTGAATGGTTTGGGTTGTACGATCCATCAGGACACCCACGGAAATATAGCCGAAATCACAGGCCGCCAGATCCGCAAGGAGCGATAGCCCCATGTTGGTAGGGGATGTGCGGTGCGCCACCACCGAAAGCGGTGCCTCCTGATAATTATCGGGGGGCAACCAATGATCGTCGGGGCCAACGAATGTCTCGAAAAAAGCCCAGGTTTTTCGGGAAAGTTTTCTCAAAAACATCACCTGATCCTCGGTCAGCCGTGCCCGCCGCACAGCGATGGGTTTGCTGATCCACCAGGCAACGAAAGGAGCGGCAACCCAGAGAACCAGGATCGGCAGCGCTGCCATCAGGGCGGCAGGCCCCGCATAAAGCAGGCCGCCCGCAACGGTCAGGGCCAGGACCGGCGCCATCCACATTCTCCGACAGTACCCGATCAGGTCTGTCCGCCGCGTCCGCTCGATTTCCCCCGGCGGGTTCCATTCAAGAAGTCCTTTGCCTGAAACCAGCATGAGCCATAAGGTGTGCAAAACGGCGGTGGTACTGTAGTAGGCCTCATGCGGCAGACAAAGGAGAATAAACATGGCCTGCCCAAGACTGCTGGCGGTGGAGCGGGCCGCACCGGCGATATGTTGATCCAGCCGGGCATCACCGGATTTGATGAGAAAACCCATCAGGGAATTGATCAAAGACGGGATCAACACGATACCGGCAACGGACAGGGTCCAGAGCCAGGGAGATGCCAGCACTGTCCAGCCGAACAGAAGAAGGATGCACAATGCCAGGGGCGTCAGGCTGCGCCGGAGGTTGTCCACGATTTTCCAACGAGACAAGGCAGAAATCGGATTCTTCCGGAAGAACACATTGGGACCGGGAACGCCCGGCAGAAGCCATCTCACTATCTGCCAATCCCCGCGAATCCAGCGTCGCCGGCGGCTCACATCCGCAGTGTAGGTCGATGGGTACGCCTCATACAACTGCACATCGCTGATGAGCCCGGAGCGCGCATGGCATCCTTCGATCAGATCGTGGCTGAGGATGAGATTTTCGGGAAAACGATCCTTGAGTACGCTCTCGAAGGCGTCAACATCATAAATTCCCTTGCCGATGTACGAGCCTTCTCCGAAGAGGTCCTGATACACATCGGAGACAACACGGGTGTAGGGATCGATTCCGGCATCACTGCCCCACATACGGGCGTACCGCGACCGGTTTGCACCCGTCAGGCTAACGGACACCCGCGGCTGCAGGATGCCGTATCCAGACACGATTCGCCCCTTGTCCGGGTCGTACAGCGGACGATTCAACGGATGAGCCATCGCCCCCACAAGCTGCCATGCCGAATCTCGCGGCAGTTCCGTATCCGTATCCAGCGTGATGACATACTTTACCCTGGATAACACCGCGATATTTCCGACAACCAGTGAAAAGCCGTTTCCGGAACCGCCGCGCAGAAGCAGATTCAGCTCCGCCAGCTTTCCCCGCTTTCTTTCGTAGCCCATCCAGAT
>CAZBUL010000048.1:8341-17735 GCA_964495045.1 uncultured Desulfobacterales bacterium
CAAAGCGTGTTGCCAGAAGATCGACCCACGCGATGGCCAGTTGACTGACCGCCAACAGGGAGAGAACCCCGATCAGCCAAATCAGCGGGCGGTTGATGCCTGCGGGATGGATTTCTGCTATCAGGCCGGCGGCAAAAATCATTGAAAAGAGGGCAATCGCGCCGATATACAAGGGCAGGGCGAATCGGCGTCCGGTGCTCTGAACCCTGTCCATAAGGGTTGACCGGATATTCATCCGTTGATAGAGCTGTGCAACCCCCTTGTCGATAAGGTAGAAGCCTACATGGGTCGCCCGATTATCGCTATGCGCAGGGGGCAGAGGGCAGGTATCAGTGGGCAGGGGAATATTTCTATCTTCTGATGCCGGTACCCTGATACCTTCTTTTTTTTGTTTTACCGCGCTTTGTTTGGCTATCTCGACCGCTTCACGGGCCACTTCCCTTTCGGGAAGACGGCTCTTCTTGGCGATATCCTCCACCCGGTGACGATATCGATCACGGGTGCCAAAATCCATCTTGTCGTAGATTCCGGCAGGGTCCTCCCGCAGGGTTTGTTCAACAGCACTCATGGTATCGACGAATTTCCGCCAGTCCATAGCACTCAGAAAACGCAGGCTGCCGATGCTGTTACTGATGGAAAGCTGATCCGCCGCCTGCTGCTGATTTTCGGATTGAACCAGTTGATCGATGGTTAAAAAGGACTCCGATATTTGCTGCTCGATCCACGTCAGGGGCAATGCCAGCGCAGCGCCCTGTCCCTGAAGGCGGCGGGCGAACTCCGCAACAAAAGCGCTGACCATGGGCGGGTTTGACCGCGCCATGTCGGCAACAGTAAGAATCAGACGCTTCGGGTCTTTTTCCGCAATCGCTGTCATTTTGTCTGCCCAATGATCGGCCTGGTTCCTGTCGATCCGATCACTGGCAATCCGTGCGGCAACCCGTCTGAGATTCTCGATCAGCGCCAGGCGGAGCATAATGGGGATCGCCCATAATTCGCTGAGTTGTAATGTCGCAACGGTCTGATAAGCGGCGACAAAGCTGCCGAGGCCGTCCGGATTCAACCGGCCGTCGCTGTGTGAAATCATTTCCAGCGCAATGTCATAGACTCGGGGAAGCCCTTTGGATGGTCCGACTTTCAGGCGGGGAAGTCCCCTGGCGTAGCCTTTGGGCAGCAGCCGCTTCGCAACGCGGATCTGCTCCTCGATAAGATAAAAATTGTCGAGCAGCCATTCCCCGGCCGGTGTAATCCTGCGGTTTGTCTTGACGGCATCGATCATGAGATCGCGAACATCACAGAGGATGTCTTCGTTTTCGGCAAGTCTAGACAACAGCCGTTCCGGGGCGTGCTCCGTGCTCAGAATATGCAAAGCGGCCAGGGTTTTGCCGTGTTCATCCATCTGTGAAGAACTGAACAACTCTGCGCGTAACGGCGCGTCGTCGCCGGCGCTCGGCTGCGCGATGGGAGCCTTGCGCAAATATCCCCACAACTGAAAAATCTTTGCAGGAATGGTTCGGGTGTATCGTGTCAAATTAGAATCTCCTTTGATGGTATATGGCGCCCCAAGATCGGTACCTTCCGGTTCTGTAACCGTAACCTTTGTATTTTAATTATTTCGAAATCGATTGATAGTCATGCTTCCTTCGGCGGCATCTGATTCAACACGAACATCCCTTCCGATCATGGCGTTGAAATTATCGTATTTGACAATTTTAACGTGTTGTTATATAAATTTTCAAAATTATCATGGCATCTATAGCCTTTCAGATACCCAAAAGGATTCGAAGGATACCGAAATGATTCGATTTGCTGCCAATGAATTAAATGCATGGCTGAAAGGCCCTAACCGCAAGCCGATGGTGCTGAGAGGCGCTCGTCAGGTCGGCAAGACCTGGCTGGTACGCGATTTCGCAAAGCGGCATCAACTGGAATTGATCGAATTGAATCTGGAAAAATATCCAAATCTGGCAGACCTCTTTTCAGAAAACAATCCCCGGGAAATCCTGAAAAACATCGAAGCGGATTTGGCCATAAAAATAAATCCCGAATCATCATGCCTTTTTATAGACGAGATTCAAGCCGCGCCGGAACTTTTTTCTAAACTCAGGTGGTTCAAGGAAGACATGCCCGAGCTGCCGGTTGTCGCTGCCGGATCTTTACTTGAATTTGCCTTGAATAAAGCCCAGTTCAGCATGCCGGTTGGACGAATAACCTATTTTTATCTGGAACCCATGTCGTTTTTTGAATTCACGATTGCATCGGGAAACGAGGCCCTTTATCGGAAAATGATTTCGGTTACGCCGGAAAAGGCATTGCCTCAATCGCTGCATGCCCGGTGCATGGATATTTTTCGGCAATATTGCCTTGTCGGGGGAATGCCTGAGGCAGTCCAGGCATGGGTGGACAACAACGACGCGCAGGGTTGCATTAAAATTCAGCATGACCTGCTGACCACCTATCGGGACGATTTCCATAAATACGGCGGAGAAATCGATGCCAGGCTGCTCAACAGAATTTTACTGTCGGTTGCTGAACAGCTTGGGAACAAATTTGTTTATAGCATGGCCGATCCTGGCGTCCAGGCACCCGTCGTTAAAAAAGCACTGATGTTGCTATCTCAGGCGAAAGTGTGTTCACGGGTTACGCATACGAGCGGCAATGGTGTGCCTTTGGGCGCGGAATCAAATGAAAAGTTTTTTAAGACACTGTTGGTTGATGTCGGCTTGATTTCCGCCCAGCTTGGCTTGTCGTCGGTAAAACGCCAGGAAACGGAAAAAATGATTTTTTCGAATAAAGGCGGACTCGCTGAACAGTTTGTCGGGCAACAACTGCGGGCCGCGCAAGCACCGACAATAGACCCGCAGCTTTTTTACTGGCAAAGAACGGGGGGCCGGTTAGGAGAAATCGATTATATCATCCACCAGGGAAACCGTATCGTTCCTATCGAAGTCAAATCCGGGGCTGCAGGGAGCATGAAATCCCTTCATCAATTCATGGCGGAAAAAAAACTGGTGCTTGCCGTTCGTCTTGACGCGAATCCACCGTCCGTTGAAGATATCAGCGTCAAGACAACAACCGGCCAGCCGGTGAAATACCGCCTGTGTTCATACCCCCTTTATCTTGCAGAAAATGTCTATGCGCTGCTGGATTAAATCAGGGTATCATCTCGAATGTCGGCTGTATGAAGAGGTAGTGGAAAATTATAGACTTTCAGAAAATTCATTTCGCAAGGCAGCAGGGAGGAGATTATACTGTAGTATATCTCCGACCGATAACGCAGCGAAATTATTTTTCTGAAAGCCTATAGCGCAGCGTTAAGCGGCAGCGGAAACCATCGTCATGGGCATGTATTTGGGGATATTACACTGAAGCAGACTGTGTCGCAACCTAATTCTGCCTTTGTCTCGAGCATTTCCATTCATTTCATATTCAGCAAGCACCAGCCTGGAAGACGTGCACAGGCAGCGGGATAGCGGGAAAGACGCTGAATCTCTCCGTCGAACATGGTTTCATCCGTGTCCGACACGTGTTCCGAGACAAACGTATTGTAACCCCTCATGTATGAAGACCCCATCGAACATGCTTTAAAAGCATTGCTTCAACAACCCGTTGATCTCCTCGGGAAAGGCCATGCAAACGGTTTCGTTGAAAAGCGTCCGCAGGGCCCCGGCATCGGGTGTACCCAGTTTCTGGCTGAAAAACGTTCGGGGAGAGAAAAGCAGGTGGAACCGGAAATGGTCATCGGTTCGGGTGCCGGTAAAGAAATTCATGTTGAAGCTGTATATGCCCATCTTGTCGTATTCGGCCATGACTTTTGCCAGACCGGCAGCAATGCTTCGAATGTCCTGGTCTGTGAGATCAAGCGTGCAGCGGGCGTCTTCAACCACGGCCAGTACATCGCCGGCAACCCCCAAGGGCGCGTAGGCGCTCATCCAGTGTGTCCGCCCGATCTTTCCCAGATAACGATCTCCGGTTTTCATTTCGGATGCCGTCAAATCTTCCCAATAACAAGCGCCATGGGTGTCGAGATATCGGCGGGAGGCATCGAGTTCTTGACGCATCAGATTCGGTGCCGTGGAGGAAGAGAACACTTGCAGATGCGGATGAATCAGCGAGCTGCCGGCCGGCGGCATATAATTCCAGTTGATGATGTGATACACGGATTCCGGATGGCCGGACTGTTCCACCCTTCGGAAAAAATCCAACGCAAAGCCAAACGCCGAAGCCATGAGATCGGGGGTGAATTCCAGCATGGGGATGTAGTGCCGGGCGCCGTAGATGGCCACCGCCCCGATGGTATCGTAGGGAGCAAGATTCGGGAAAATGACCATATCCCCTTTCTGCATCCGGCCTTCGGGAATCAAATCCTTCGGGAAACAAGGCGTTATGGCATGAACTTTATCCGGGCAGAACGGGCACCATACCTCGGTTCCCGAAACCAGGGCATGTAAATCGGGTTTTTCCCACTGCAATTTCATGAAATGACAGATCCGGGCCGTTCGGCCGGTCAGGGGATCGAACCGGATTTCACTGGAAATACGGCGCTCGGCCATATTCTCTTGGGGAATCAACATGATGGTTTCTTTTGTGACAGCCTCGAATTTCATAATATCACCTCGATAATACGTGGTTCTGATGCTCACCGCCTGTCTGAAGGCTTCCTGAAAGATTTCTATGAGAGTATTGGCAATAAGTCAAGACAAGATACGGCCATGGATCGGCTTTCCATCAGCATTACTAATTCCAGGATATCGCTGTATCGGCGGATTTCTCTTGAAAAATTGCGGCATTCGGGATAAATCATACAAGTTTTTATAAATAAATCAATTCAATAGATAACTTTCAACGTTTATCGCACAGCAGGGCGATTGCGCCGGTATCCGCTTCAACATCGGCCGACACCCGCATGACGGTCAGTATGACTAAACGCCGTCCTGTTCGCAATCTTATTGCCCGCATCTGCGATAACAACCCTTTAGTGGAGGATGTACATGCCCAAACGTCAGGATATCCGCAAAGTGCTGATTATCGGTTCCGGCCCCATCATCATCGGGCAGGCCTGCGAGTTCGACTATTCCGGAACCCAGGCCTGCAAAGCCCTGCGGTCTCTCGGTTACGAGATCGTTCTGGTGAATTCCAATCCCGCCACCATCATGACCGATCCCGGCATGGCGGATGTCACTTACATCGAGCCGCTCAACGTTAACGTGCTGACCGAAATCATCGCCAAGGAACGGCCCGACGCCCTCCTGCCCAACCTTGGCGGACAAACGGCCTTGAATCTGTCATCCGAACTCCATGTCACCGGGGTCCTTGCAAAATATGGCGTCCAGGTAATTGGAGTGAATATCGACGCCATCGAACGGGGGGAAGATCGGACGGCTTTCAAAGAAACCATGGAGCGGCTCGGCATTGAAATGCCCCGCAGCCAGGCGGTGAATTCGGTCGAGGATGCGGAACGAATCGCCGACAAACTGGGATATCCGGTGGTCATCCGGCCGGCCTACACCATGGGTGGCACCGGCGGCGGCCTTGTGTATAATATTGAAGAACTCCGGGTCGTTGCGGCCCGCGGTCTGGCCGCCAGCCGAGTGCATCAGATACTGGTGGAGGAATCGGTTCTCGGCTGGGAAGAGCTGGAGCTCGAAGTCGTCCGGGATGCCAAAAATCAGATGATCACGGTCTGTTTCATCGAAAATGTGGATGCCATGGGCGTTCATACCGGAGACAGTTACTGCACGGCGCCCATGATGACCATTTCCCCTGAATTGCAGAAGCGGCTTCAGGATTATTCCTACAAGATCGTCGAAGCCATCGAGGTCATCGGCGGCACCAATGTGCAGTTCGCCCATGATCCCAGAACGGGCCGCGTGGTGGTGATCGAAATCAACCCCCGAACGTCGCGCTCATCGGCCCTGGCCTCCAAAGCCACCGGATTTCCCATCGCCCAGGTGTCCTCTCTTCTGGCCGGCGGTCTCACCCTCGATGAAATTCCTTACTGGCGGGATGGAACACTCGAGAAATACACCCCTTCCGGCGACTATGTGGTGGTCAAATTCGCCCGATGGGCCTTCGAGAAATTCCCCGGCGTCGAAGACCGGCTGGGCACCCAGATGCGGGCCGTCGGCGAAGTGATGAGCATCGGGAAAAATTATAAGGAAGCCCTGCAAAAAGCCATCCGATCTCTGGAAATCGGACGATACGGGCTCGGATTCGCCAGGAATTTTAACGACCTGTCTCTGGACAATCTGATGGCGCTTCTCGGAACCCCGTCCAGCGAACGGCAGTTCATCCTGTATGAAGCCATCCGCAAAGGCGCCGACATTCAGACCCTATATGAAATCACCCACATCAAGCCCTGGTTCCTGGAGCAGATGAAGGCGCTGGTCACCCTCGAAAACGACATCCTGACCTACAAGGGCAAGCCGCTGCCGGATGCCCTCCTCGTCCAGGCCAAAAAGGACGGATTCGCCGACCGCTATCTGGCCAAACTCCTCGACATCCCCGAATCGGCCATTCGCACTCAGCGGATCGCCGCCGGCATGTCCGAAGCCTGGGAAGCGGTGCCCGTCAGCGGTGTCGAGAATGCCGCCTATTATTTTTCCACCTACAATGCGCCGGATACCGTTCCCGTCAGCAGCCGCAAGAAAATCATGGTGCTGGGCGGCGGACCCAACCGTATCGGACAGGGGATCGAATTCGACTACTGCTGCGTGCATGCCGCATTCGCCATTCGGGATGCCGGGTATGAGTCCATCATGGTCAACTGCAACCCGGAAACCGTGTCCACCGATTACGACACTTCCGACAAGCTCTATTTCGAGCCATTGACCGTAGAAGACGTTCTCAGCATTTATGAAAAAGAAAAACCCGAAGGGATCATCGTCCAGTTCGGCGGACAGACACCGTTGAACATCGCCGGAGAGCTGGCGGCTGCAGGGGTCACCATCCTGGGAACCACGCCGGAAACCATCGACCTGGCCGAAGACCGGGAACGTTTCAGCCGGATCATGCGCAAAATGGCCATTCCCCAGCCCGAATCCGGACTGGCCCGAACGGCCGATGAGGCCCTGGCCATCGCAGCGGCCATCCAGTATCCGCTGATCGTCCGACCGTCCTACGTGCTGGGCGGCCGGGCTATGGAAATCGTCCATGATGAAGAAATGCTGCGGCATTACATGAAATTTGCCGTGGAGGTCTCGCCCGAGCGGCCTATCTATATCGACAAATTCCTCGATAACGCCATCGAAGCCGAGGCCGATGCCATCGCGGACGGCAGCGATGCCTTCGTACCGGCGGTCATGGAGCATATCGAACTGGCGGGGATTCACTCCGGAGATTCGGCATGCGTCATCCCTACCATCGGCATTCCGCCCCAGCATGTGGAGACCATTCGGGAATACACCCGGAAAATCGCTTCGGAGCTGGGCGTGGTCGGGCTGATGAACATCCAGTACGCCATTCACGACAATACCGTCTATGTACTGGAAGCCAACCCCAGAGCCTCCCGCACCGTTCCTCTCGTATCCAAGGTCTGCAATATCTCCATGGCACGCATTGCCACGGACATCATCCTGGGCAAAAAACTCACCGACTTGAATCTGTCACCGGCGGTCATTCCGCATTTCGGTGTCAAGGAGTCGGTCTTCCCCTTCAATATGTTCCCGGAAGTGGACCCGGTGCTGGGGCCGGAAATGCGCTCCACAGGCGAAGTACTCGGGCTTTCCCTGAATTTCGGCCGCGCCTTCTATAAAGCCCAGGAAGCCACCCAGACATCCTTGCCCCTGGACGGCGGGATACTGTTCACCATTTCGGACAAGGACAAAAGCTCGGCCCTCGAACCGGCGCGGTTGTTCCGCGATATGGGATTCCGGATACTGGCCACCCGCGGCACACAGGATTTCCTCAAACGAAACGGTATCGATGCGGAAGAAGTGAAAAAGCTGGGATACGGCCGGCCGGATCTGGTGGATGCTGTCAAAAACGGTGACATCCAACTCGTGATCAACACCCCGAGCGGCCGGCAAAGTGCCGAAGACAGCAGCTACATCCGAAAAACGGCCATCAAATACAAGACTCCCTACATCACGACAACGGCCGCAGCCGTTGCTGCCGCCAAAGGTATTGCCGCCCGCCGGGAAGGACCGCCGCAGGTTCGGTCACTTCAGGAATATCACGAAGCGATCCGATAGTGCTGTATCTCACCAGGCGTGGATCGTTGTCGATAATGGCTTGTGCAAATCGGGCATATCCCTGACGCGCTTTTTTGTGATGAATAGGACCCGTTTCCATTTCAATGATTTTGTTGATGTACTTTTCACTTTGAACTGGCAAGTCAAGCAAGGGAATGAAGTGATGAACCAAATTTTTTTCAGTTTCTGAAAATATCTTTCAGCCCACAACCAGTACGCGGACACATCTCTAAACCGTATTCAGTCGTTATTTGATATTTTAATCATCGCACTCATGAATATTCGATTGATGAAACAATATATTTACAAGAAGTTGCTATGATTTATTCCAAAATAATTTTATCGGTTGCATCCTGTCGCTTTAATTGCATATAGTCCGGCACACCATTTGCTTATGACCACCCAGCAATAAAGTAATTCTGGCAACCGCCCTGGTTGAGGGCATCGGTATTTTGGGATAACAACAATTGAAATGGCTGCACAAAGGAGACAGGTGATGACAGTGAATTTGAATCTTCCAGGTACGTTCAATGCTGCGGATTATTTTGTGGATCGACATATTCGTGAAGGCCGGGGCGGGCGAACCGCGATCCTGTGCCGGGATCGTTCTCTGACTTACGCCGATGTTCAAGCCGGTATGAACCGGTTTGGAAATGGGTTGAAATCTCTGGGGGTTCGGATGGAGGAGCGGGTGGCCGTTCTGCTGCACGATACGGAAGTCTATCCCCAGGTCTTTTTCGGTGCCATCAAGGCGGGTGCGGTTCCCATCTGCCTCAACACCCTGATGCGGCCCAAAGACTATGAATATTTTCTCAATGACAGCCGAGCACGGGTTCTAGTTGTCGATGCCTCCCTCTGGGATCTGGTGGCACCGTTTCGGAACAGCCTGATGCATCTGCATCATGTGATTGTGGCCAACGGCCCGGCGCCGGCATCCACCCTCGCTTATGACGAATGGGTCGCCGGCCAGTCTCCAGAGCTGACCGCAGCGCCCACCACACCGGATGATCCCTGCTTCTGGCTCTACAGTTCGGGCACCACCGGACTGTCCAAAGGCACGGTTCATCTTCAGCATGACATGGTCTATGCCGCGGAGACCTATGGCAAGCAGGTTCTGGGCGTCAAAGAAAACGATATCTGTTTTTCCGCTGCCAAACTCTTTTTTGCTTATGGTCTGGGCAATGGCCTGTATTTCCCCTTCAGCG
>CAZBUL010000049.1:0-17499 GCA_964495045.1 uncultured Desulfobacterales bacterium
GCGATATCCCACCAAAAATCACCGATACCTACAACGGCGATTTCAACGAAATCAAGAACAACCTCAACCAGTGCATCGATACCATGAGCGGACTGCTGACCGAAACCGATAAGCTGGTTGGTGCAACGGTCGCAGGCAAGCTGGCAACACGCGGTGATTCCACCAGATTCGCTGGCGGATGGGGTAAGCTGATCGCCGGCGTCAATGATCTGTGCGATGCCTTTGTGGGACCCATCAATGTCACGGCCGAATATGTGGACCGAATCTCCAAGGGCGATATCCCACCAAAAATCACCGATACCTACAACGGCGATTTCAACGAAATCAAGAACAACCTCAACCAGTGCATCGAAATCATGAGCAATCTGTTGACGGAAGCCGGCAAGGTCGTCACCGCTGCCGCGGACGGCGATCTGGATAAACGGGCCAATGCGGATCTGTTCATCGGCGGCTGGAAGGAACTGGTTGTCGGTATCAACAACATCGTCAACAACATCGTCAACCCCCTCATGGTCACCGCCGATTATGTCGATAAGGTCAGCAAAGGCGTCATTCCGCCGATGATCACCGACACGTACAAAGGCCAGTACAACATCATCAAGAACAACCTCAATGCGGTCGTCAAGATGATGAGTGAACTTCTGGCCGAAACCGACAAGATCATCAAGGCCGCTGCGGACGGCGAGCTTGATCAGCGGGCCAATGCCGCGATGTTTGTGGGCGGATGGAACAAACTGGTGGCTGGCGTCAACGATACCATCACCAACATCGTAAACCCCCTCATGGTCACGGCAGACTATGTGGAACAGATTTCCAGAGGCGCCATCCCGAAAAAAATCACGGACAACTACAAAGGCCAGTACAACGTCATCAAGAATAACCTCAACCAGTGTATCGATGCCGTCAATGCCCTCGTCAACGATGCCAAGATGCTCTCCAATGCGGCGGTTGCCGGTAAGCTGGCGACCCGCGCCGATGCAACCAAGCATCAAGGGGATTTCGCCCGCGTCGTATCCGGGGTCAATGAAACCCTCGATGCCGTCATCGGTCCGCTCAATGTGGCCGCTGAATATGTCGATCGCATCAGTAAGGGCGATGTTCCGCCCAAAATCACCGACAATTACAACGGCGATTTCAATGAAATCAAAAACAACCTGAACATGTTGATCGATTCCATGAACGAAATCACGGGTGTGGCCGAACAGATCGCCGATGGCAATTTGATGGTCGATATCCGGGAACGCTCTGAAACAGACAAACTCATCCAGGCCCTGGTCGTCATGATCGAAAAACTGACGGAAGTGGTCAAGAAGGTTCAGACCGCTTCGGACAGTGTGGCCTCCCGCAGCCAGGAAATGAGCTCCAAAACCGAACAGATTTCCCAGGGCGCCACCGAACAGGCGGCCTCTGCCGAAGAAGTGTCGTCGTCCATGGAGCAGATGACGTCCAACATCATGCAGAATGCCGATAACGCCCAGCAAACGGAAAAGATCGCCGTCAAATGCGCTGAAGACGCAAGAGAAGGCGGCAATGCCGTCGGTGAAACCGTTTCGGCCATGAAGGAAATCGCCAACAAGATTTCCATCATCGAGGAAATCGCCCGACAGACCAACATGCTGGCCTTGAATGCGGCGATCGAAGCTGCCCGTGCCGGTGAACACGGCAAGGGCTTTGCGGTCGTAGCCGCAGAGGTCCGCAGACTGGCCGAACGCAGCCAGACCGCTGCCGGCGAAATCAACCGGCTCTCCGCCTCCAGCGTCCAGATTGCCGAGCATGCCGGTGAACTGCTGGCCAGTATCGTTCCGGCCATTCAGAAAACGGCTGATCTGGTTCAGGAAATCAACTCCGCCAGCAACGAACAGAAAACCGGTGCCGATCAGATCAACAAGGCCATCCAGCAGCTCGATCAGGTCATCCAGCAGAATGCGGCCGCTGCCGAAGAAATGGCGGCCACCGCTTCGGAACTCGACAATCAGGCCGAAGAGCTCCAGACCTCCGCGGCGTTCTTCAGAACCGATGAAGCAGCCTCCAAAGCCCGAAAACTGTCCCGCACCAAAGCCATTCCGGACAAACGTGGTCCTTTGAAACAACTGCCACATCAAAACCCCGTTAAAGGGCTGGCTCCGGGAGCCAAGGTCGTCAAACCCCATGAAGTGCAGTCCGGCGGATTCGCCATCGACATGGGAGAAAGCCGAGGCAAAAAAGACGCCCAGGATTCGGATTTCGAGAAATATTGATAATTAGGAGATATGAACATGAGTACAACCGGTATCACCGAAACGACTCAATATCTGACATACAAGCTTGAAGATGAAATTTTCGCCGTGGATGTGGCCAAAGTGCGGGAAATCCTCGATTTCACGCCGGCGACCAAGGTTCCGGGAACGCCGGAATTCATGCGCGGTGTGATCAATGTTCGGGGAAACGTGGTGCCTGTGGTGGATATGCGGTTGAAATTCGGCCTGTCCATGACGGAAAAAACCGTGGATACCTGTATCGTGGTGATGGAAATCGTTGTAGATGACGATACCACCGTACTGGGCGCCCTGGTGGATTCCGTTCAGGAAGTGTTCGAAATCGAAGCCGCCCACATCGAACCACCGCCCCGGATGGGAACCCGCTGGCGGACGGAATTCATCAAGGGCATCGGCAAACGCAACGATGATCTGATCATCATTCTGGATATCGACCGGGTATTTTCCTCCAGCGAGATCGGGGCCATCATGGAAACCGTTGAAAAAGGATAGCCTGTTCATTTCAATAAACTATCAACCGTAATCGCCCCCCTCCCGACCTCCCTCCGCTGGGGGGAGGAGATAAACGCTTATACTGTGAACGGCAATCAACCCTTAATCTCCCTCCCCCAGCGGGGGAGGGCTGGGGTGGGGGCTAAACCGATCACTGTCTTTTCACGGTAAACCCTCATGGCATCGGTGTAATGCCACCCCAGCCATGAAAATGGAAAGATTTTCCCCCACCCCGACCCTCCCCCGCTGGGGGAGGGGGTTGATGGATGTCTTTTCACGGTAAAGGATGACGAGGAATTCATGCCGGAAAAAGTGTATTCACCCGAAAAAAAGCTCTCCGATCATGATTTTATTCGGGTGAGCCAATTCATTCATCAGCAGTACGGCATTCATTTGCCGCCAACCAAAAAATCTCTTCTCGAAGGCCGCCTCCGGAAACGGATGAAGCAATGCGACATCGATTCTTTCAGCGAATACTGCAACTATCTGTTTACCGATCAGGGCATGAAAGAAGAGATGGTTTTCATGATCGATGCGGTCACCACCAACAAAACGGATTTTTTCCGCGAGCCCTACCATTTCGAATTTCTGACACAGCAGGCCGTTCCGGAATTGACCGCCCATCAATTGACGCATCGAAAAAAAATCAACGCCTGGAGCGCCGCCTGTTCCACGGGCGAAGAACCTTATACGTTGGCCATCGTGCTGAGCGAATATGCATCGCATCACACGGGATTCGACTTTTCCATTCTGGCGACGGATATTTCGACCAAAGTGCTCGATATCGCTCAAACAGCGATTTACGATGAAGAAAAAATCGTACCGATCCCCTATCCTCTGCGAAAGAAATATCTGTTGAAAAGCAGGGATCCAAGCAAAAGAATCGTCCGCGTCATTCCCGAACTGCGCAACCGCATCGCTTTCCGTCGGTTCAACCTGATGGACAAACGCAAACCCGTTGCCGAACCCATGGATGTCATTTTTTGCCGAAATGTCATGATCTATTTCGACATCCAGACCCAGGAAAATCTGATCCGCCGGTTTCATGACATGCTGACACCCGGCGGTTATCTGTTCATGGGTCATGCCGAAAGTATCAACAACATGGATGTGGCGCTGCGATTCGCCGCACCGACCATTTATCAAAAGGAGCCGCTGTCATGATTTTGGGAAAACGGGTACGGGTGCTGATTGTAGATGACTCTTCTCTGGTCCGGCAGACACTTAGCGACATCATCGGATCGGATCCGGATCTGGAAGTCATGGGAACCGCGGCCGATCCTTTTATCGCCGCGGAGCGGATCAGCCGGGAAATGCCGGATGTCATCACTCTCGATGTGGAAATGCCGCGAATGGACGGCATCACGTTTTTACAGAAAATCATGTCTCAGCGGCCGATTCCTGTCGTAATCTGTTCGAGCCTGGCGGAAAGTGGATCGGACACAGCCCTCAAAGCACTGGAATACGGGGCCGTGGAAATCATCCAGAAACCCAAACTGGGAACCAAGACGTTTCTGGAAGAATCCCGGATTCGAATATGTGATGTGGTCAAAGCCGCCGCCATCTCTCAGCCGCGGCGCGTGGTCAAGCTGCAAAAAATCCAGCCCAAGCTCAGCGCCGATGCCGTCATTGCCAAACCCTCATCCAGTGCCATGATCCAGACAACGGAAAAAGTCGTTGTCGTCGGGGCTTCCACCGGCGGAACGGAGGCCTTGCGCGTTTTTCTGGAAGACATGCCCCAGGATGCCAGCGGTATCGTCATCGTTCAGCACATGCCGGAGCATTTTACGGCATCTTTCGCCAAACGCCTCAACGAAGTTTGCCGCATCACCGTCAAGGAAGCCGAAGACGGCGACACCGTGCTGCGCGGCAGAGCATTGATTGCACCGGGCAATATGCACACGCTGTTGAAACGAAGCGGCGCCCGGTATTATGTGGAAATCCGCCAGGGGCCTCTGGTTTCCCGGCATCGGCCTTCCGTCGATGTGCTGTTTCGTTCCGCCGCCCGCTATGCCGGGCGCAACGCCGTTGCCGCCATCCTGACCGGCATGGGCGATGACGGGGCCAACGGCATGTTGGAACTGAAAGAAGCTGGCGCCTACACCATCGCCCAGGATGAAGCCACCTGTGTCGTTTTCGGCATGCCGCAGGAAGCCATCAAAAAGGGAGCCATCCATAAAGTATTGCCCCTCGAAGACATCGCCCAGGCCATACTGAGGCAATGTGGATAAGGATGAAGGATGGATTATCGACATGATGCAAAGTGAAAACAGCAGTGAATTCTTGAAGACCATCACGGTTCTGTACGTCGAAGACGATCCGGATACCCGCGAACAGCTCGGGATGTTTCTCAAAAGACGGATCGGCAGACTGATCACGGCGGAAAACGGTGCAGCCGGGTTCGAAGCGTTTGCTGCCCATCGCCCGCAGATCGTCATCACCGACATCCAGATGCCGGTGATGGACGGGTTGAGCATGGCCCGGAAAATCCGGAACATAGATCCGACCGTACCGATCATCATCGTTACGGCATTCGAACAAACCGATTATCTTATGCGGGCCATCGACATCGGGATGGATAAATATGTTTCCAAGCCTGTCGAACCCGACCGGCTGTCGGCAGCCCTCCATGCCTGTGCCGACCGGGTGCATAACGAAAATAAACTCCGACTGGCCGCCCGGGTGTTTGACAGCAGTCAGGAAGCCATCGTCATCACCGATGCCGGGCAGCACATCATTTCCGTCAACCGTGCCTTTACCGAAGTCACCGGCTATACTGCCGAAGAAGCCGTCGGCAGCTCTTCGATTCACCTGCTTTCATCGGGCAGACAGAACCCGGCCTTTTATGAGAAGATGTGGGAGGAAATCGCCATCCGTGGATACTGGCGCGGCGAGGTGTGGAACCGGCGCAAGAACGGCCAGATATATCCCGAATGGCTCTCGATGACCACTCTCACAGATGAGCAGGATCGCATCACCCATTACATCGGCATGTTCTCCGATATTTCCGAGCGCAAACTCATGGAAGACCAGTTGCGCCAGTCTCAAAAAATGGAGGCCATCGGGCAGTTGGCCGGCGGCGTAGCCCATGATTTCAACAATATTCTTATGGTGATCACCGGGTACTGCGACATGCTGAAAATGAGTCTCCCGGAAGACGCCCCCCATCGAACCGAAATCGAACAGATATCCAAGGCCGCCATCCGGGCGTCGGCGCTCACCGGCGGTCTGTTGGCTTTCAGCCGCAAGCAGGCGATCAATCCGCAGCGGATCGATCTGAATCAGATCATCTCCGACGCCGGAAAATTCCTCAGACGGATTATCGGCGAAGACATCCATTTCGTCACCACGTTCAAGAACAAACCCCTGCCCGTTTTCGTGGATCCCGGCCAGATCGCCCAGATGATGATGAATCTGGCCACCAATGCACGGGATGCCATGGAAAAAGGCGGCACCCTGGTGATCGAAACGTCGCTGCAACACCTGGATGAACAGTTTGTGCACCTTTACGGCAATGGGTCTTCGGGTGCGTATGCCGAGATTTCGGTGTCGGACACCGGGATGGGCATGGACGAGGAAACCCGTCTGAAAATTTTCGAACCGTTTTTCACCACCAAATCCGCCGAAAAAGGAACGGGTCTGGGAATGGCCATCGTTTATGGCATCGTTCAGCAGCACAAGGGGGTTATCCATGTTGACAGCGTGCCGGGCAAAGGAACGACGTTCAAAATTTATCTTCCCATCATCCTCCTTGAAACGTCTCCCAAAAGAAGAGCGGAAGCCCACAAACCGCCCCGGAATGGGACGGAAACGATTCTCGTTGTGGAAGACGACCCCGCGGTTCGAGATATCGAGGTCTCCATACTCACCCGATTCGGATATTCTGTGATCGAAGCGGAAGACGGCAATGACGCGGTGTTGAAGTTCGCAGAAAATCAGTCTAAAATTCACCTTGTTCTGATGGATATGATCATGCCCAACAAAAACGGCAAACAGGCTTTCGATGAAATCAGACGGCTTCAGCCCGATATCAAGATCATCTTTGTCAGCGGATATTCGGCCGATATCGTGCGCAGCCGGGGAAAATTCGATGAAGATTTCGAGCTGCTCAGAAAACCGATCAATGCATCCGATCTGCTGCATCGTGTCCGAAAAATGCTCGACAGACCTGCCCCCCCTTCCCTGTCGGTATAAGGATATCCCCCGATGAAAGAAATCCGATGGCGCTTCCATCAGTTGCCGATTTTAGTGACCATCACGATTTGTCTGATATTTCTGCTGACAGCCGGAGGATACTGGCTGTATCAGCATGAAGACCAGATGACGCGCGAAGCCCGTTACAACGAACTCAAGGCCATTGCCGCCCTCAAAGTCAGCCAGATCCAGAACTGGCGGCAGGAAAGACTGGCCAATGCCCGGATGAATACAACGGGCCTCATCCGTACGTTGTTCAATCAGTGGATGGATTCTCCGGAAGATCTTTCTTTCAAGGATGCCATCCTGGAACGCATGCGGACTTTCAAGGATATGGAGTTCTACGATGATCTGATCATGACCGACATTCACGGCAGAACGCTGATGTCGGTCAGCCCAACGGCATCGACGCTCGACGATTATGCCAAAATATTGATCGATCAAACCGTTTCAACCAACACCATCGTTTTTGGAGACCTGTTCCGCTGCACAATCTGCGGCCAAGTGCATATCGATGTCATGGCCCCAATCCATGATTCCGACAATCGGCCGGCAGCCGTGCTCATTCTCAGAAGCGATCCGGAAAAATATCTCTTTCCGCTGATCCAGTCCTGGCCGACACCCAGCCGGAGTTCAGAAACCATCATCGGCCGCAGGGATGGCGACCAGGTCCTGCTTCTGAACCTGCTCCGCCATCATCCGGAATATGCCGCCCTGACCTGTCGCATCCATCTGTCACAGACAACCAACCCGATGGTACAAGGCATACGGGGGCATACCGGTTATTTCGAAGGTAAAGATTACCGCGGCGTGGATGTCCTGGCGGATCTGAGTCCCATTCCGGAGACCCCCTGGGTGATGGAAAACAAAGTGGATGCCAAAGAAATTCTGGCAGCCATCGACAGCCACCGCTATTACATGATTTCTTTCTTTGTTCTGCTGATCGTTCTGACGATCACCGCGGCCGCCTTTTTTCACCATTACCGCGAACGAAATCTGTATCTGAAAATGTTCCATACCGAACGGGAACTGCGTGAAATCCAGGAAGAAATGGGGGCCACCTTTTACAGCATCGGCGAAGGAATCATCTCCACGAACATCTCGGGAAGAATCAACCGCATGAATCCGGTGGCTGAAAAGTTGACCGGATGGCAGGAATCCGAAGCCGCGGGCACTCCCCTAAATAATGTTTTCCGGATCATCGACGCCCACACCCGCGCCGAAGAGAAAAATCCTGTAGAACAGGTGGTTCAGGAAAATCGCGTGGTGGAGCTGGCCGACCATACCCTGCTGATTTCCCGGGATGGAACGCAGCGCCCCATTGCGGTCAGCGGCGCCCCCATTCACAACGGGAAAGGTGTCACTACGGGTGCGGTACTGGTGTTTCGCGACCAGTCGGAACAAAAACGGGTGGAGGAAGCCCTCAAAACCAAGCAGTTCCAGCTTGAAGAGTTCAACCGCACCCTCGAAAAGCTCATTGGGGAAGCCGTCGCCGAACTCCGTCGAAAAGACCGGATTTTGATCAATCAGAACCGGATGGCCGCCATGGGGGAGATGATCGCCAACATCGCCCATCAGTGGCGGCAGCCGTTGAACGCGCTCAGCCTCATTCTGGCCAACATCAAGGACGCCTGTCAATTCACCCCATTGGATACGGAATATCTGAATCAGGCGATGGTGGACGGCAACCGCCTCATCCAGAAAATGTCCACCACCATCACCGATTTCTCCCATTTTTTCCATCCAGACAAGGAACGGGTTCCTTTCTCCGCACGCAAACAGGTCGAGGCAGCCATTCAGTTGGTGGCCGCCAGTTACCAGAGCAAAAACATCGCCCTTGTTTTCGATGCATCCGCCGATCTGGAGTTGGTGGGATATCCCAATGAATATTCTCAGGTGCTGCTCAATCTGCTCTCCAATGCCAAAGAAGCGATTTTGGCCCATCCGGCCGTCGATGGAGCGGATGCCGGCACGGTCCAAATTCATTTGAGCGCCGCCAACGGACAGGGGTTCGTTTCCATTCAGGACACCGGCGGCGGTATCCCCGAAGACGTACTGGATAAAATATTCGATCCGTATTTTTCCACCAAGGAATCGGGAACCGGCATCGGACTGTACATGTCGAAAATGATCATCGAAGGCAATATGAACGGCACCATTACCGCCCGCAATATCTGTGGCGGCACAGAATTCATCGTGAGCGCTCCGCGAGCTCTGGAAAAGGACGAAACCGATGCATCCCATCCATGACGACATTGCTTTTCTGAAAACCCTCACCCTGCTCCATGTCGAAGACGACCCGGACACCCGCGAGCAGCTCGGGCGATTTCTGCGTAACCGCGTCGGCACCCTCGTCACCGCAGCCAATGGCAGCGAGGGGCTGGCCGCCTTTGACGCCCATCGGCCGGCCATTGTGGTCACCGACATCCAGATGCCGGAAATGGATGGCCTGGCGCTGGCCCAGGCCATCAAAAGCAGCGAACAACACAGCGATACGGCCATTCCGGTGATCGTCACCACGGCGTTCGAACAGACAGATTACCTGATGCGCGCCATTGCCATTGGTATCGACAAATACATCGTCAAACCCATCGATCCCGACCGGCTGCATCAGGCGCTGCTGGAATGCGCGTACAGGCTCCGCATCGTCGCCGAGAAAACGGAACTCGAAGCCCAGAACCGGCAACTGCAGAAAGCCGAAAGCCTGGGCCGCATGGCCGGCGCCATTGCCCATCACTTCAACAACCACCTGCAGGCCGTGATGGGAAACCTGGAACTGGCTCTCTCCGAAATGACGGCGGGAGATACCGACACCGTCACCGACTGCCTGAACGAGGCCATGGCGGCCGCCCATCGCGCATCGGAAGTGAGCGGCCTGATGCTGACCTATCTGGGCCAGACACCGGCCAGACGCAGTCCGCAGGATATATCCAGTATCTGTCGAAAAAATCTTCCCCTGTTCATTGCCGGCCTGCCCAAGGAGGTCCGACTGGAAACCGATCTGTCACCAACCTGTCCGGCTGTTTTGGCCAACGACAATCAAATCCGGCAGGTGCTGACCAATCTCATCAGCAATGCGCGGGAGGCCATGGAAAGCCATGAGAAAGTCATTCATCTGTCCATCCGGGAGGCGGCTGCGGAAAACATTCCCGCCACGTTTCGATTTCCCGCCGGCTGGGCTCCCAAAAATCCGGTATATGCCTGTATCGAGGTCTCGGATACCGGTTGCGGCATACCGGCTGCGGATATCGAAAAGATATTCGATCCATTTTTCACCACCAAGTTCACCGGCCGCGGTATGGGGCTGCCGGTGACCCTCGGCATCGTTCATGCCCATGGCGGCGTTATCACCGTTGAGAGCGAACCGGGCCGGGGCAGTGTGTTTCGTGTTTTTCTGCCCATGACAGCCGATTCGCCTCCCTTGAACGCGCATCGATCTTCGAGGACGCACTCATGACAGAGACCCATCCAGACATCTGCATGACAGCCGCAACGCCGGAGCGGATAAACGAAGCTGCCTGCCCGGAGGATCTGGAATCCTTGTCTGCTGAAGATCTGCGCCGGATGCTTCGGGAGCTGCGCGCCCGCCAATCCGCTCTGGAAGGGAGCAACGAGAAGAATATCCATCGGCTGAAAAGACTTGTCGATATTCTGAAGCACCCAGCCGGCACCATCCAGGAATTTCTGGACTACGCCCTGGATCAGGCCATTGGATTGACAGACAGCCGCATCGGTTATATTTACCATTATCATGAAGATCGTCGGGAGTTTGTTCTGAACACATGGTCCAAAGACGTCATGGCCGAGTGCCGCATCGCCAACCCGGCAACCTGCTATGAATTGGACAAGACCGGTATATGGGGGGAAGCGGTGCGGCAGCATCGGCCCATCATCGTCAATGATTTTTCCGCCGAAAACGCCCTCAAAAAGGGATATCCGGAAGGGCACGTTCCCCTGATCAGGTTCATGACGGTTCCGATTTTCAAGGATTCCCGGATCGTCGGCGTTGTCGGTCTGGCCAACAAGGAAACCGATTACGACGACATCGACATTCTCCAGACATCGCTGCTGATGGAAGCGGTCTGGGGCGTGCTCGAACGAAGACATGCCGAGCAGGAGCTCCAGCACAGCAACGAAACCCTCGAGTTCCGGGTGGCACAGGAAGTGGCCAAAAACATCCAGAAAGAGCTTCTGTTGATTCAGCAGAGCCGGCTTGCCGCCATGGGAGAGATGATCGGCAACATCGCTCACCAGTGGCGGCAGCCGTTGAATGCCCTGGGCCTGATGCTGTTCAACATCAAGGATGCCTATCAGTTCGGCGCTTTAGATACCGCTTTTCTGAATCAGGCGGTCACGGACGGCAACCGGATGATTCAGAAGATGTCCACCACCATCACCGATTTTCTGAATTTCTTCCGGCCAGACAAGGAAATCACGACGTTTTCCGCCCTCGATCAGATCCGGGAAGCGATATCGCTGGTGTCGGCAAGTTTCGAGAACAGTCTCATCACCATCCACATCGACGCACCGGGCGATCTCATCCTGACGGGTTTTCCGAATGAATACTCGCAGGTGCTGCTGAACCTTCTCTCCAATGCCAAAGAGGCGATTCTGGAAAACAAGCGGCCCCCGCATGAAGGAAAGGTGGATATCGTATTGTCGGTGCAGGACGGCAAGGGCAGTGTTTCGGTACGCGACAACGGCGGCGGCATCCCGGCGGAAGTTCTGTACAGAATATTCGATCCTTATTTCACCACCAAGAAGAAAGGCAGCGGAATCGGCCTGTATATGTCGAAGATGATCATCGAACGCAACATGTACGGCAGCATTTCGGCCCGGAATATCGACGGCGGGGCCGAGTTCGTCATCGTTTCTCCCCTGGCGGAAACAAAGGACAGGTCATGATTTTCATCGATTTGATATATAACCTGTCATTGCTGGTGGCACTCAGCGTTATTTCCGGTTTTATCGGAAAGCGGTGGAAACACAAACTTCAGGGAAACCTGCTTCAAGGGTTTATTTTCGGCAGCGCCGCAGTGATCGGCATGCTGCGGCCGCTGGTGCTGGCACCCGGATTGATTTTTGACGGCCGATCTGTGATGATCAGCCTGTGCGGGCTGTTTTTCGGCACACCGGCCGCATCGGTGGCTGGCACCATGGCTCTCATCTGCAGAATTCTCCAGGGGGGAGTGGGTTCATCCATGGGGGTCTGCGTCATCCTCTCTTCGGCCCTTGTCGGCGTGTATTTCCATTTCCGATGGATTCACCGGGATGGTGAAGTCACCGCTATGCAGCTTTTCGGTTTCAGCATGATCGTTCATGTCATGATGCTGGCGCTCATCTCTCTGCTGCCTTCCCAGATGGTCCTACCTACCCTGAAGCGGATCGGTCTGCCGGTCATACTGACCTACCCCCTGGCCACGGTGCTGATCGGTAAAATCCTTTCGGATCAGCAGGCACGGGAACGCTCCCGAAAAATCATGAAACGCGCCAAGGAACGCTTCAAGATGCTCGTCAACAATGCCCCCTTCGGCATGGTGCTGATCGGCCGGGACACGAGCTTTGTGATCATCAATCCCAAATTCAGGGAAACGTTCGGTTACGATGAATCCGACATTCCCAACGGCAGAGCATGGTTCGAAAAGGCCTTTCCAGAGCCGGAATACCGGCGAAAAGTCATCGCCGCCTGGATCAATGACGAAAAACATGCCCAGGCGGGGGAACAGCGCCCGAGAATATTTACCGTGACCTGCAAGAACGGTGAAAAAAAAGTGACCAGTTTCATCCCCGTGGCCCTCTCCAACCACGAACAGATGATGACCACGGTGGATATCACCCGGGATGTGGAAATGGAAGAGCGGTTCCGGCAGGCCGAACGGCTTGAATCCGTCGGTCGTCTGGCTGCCGGCGTGGCCCACGATCTCAACAACATGCTGTCTCCCATTCTGGGAAATGCGGAACTCATACTGATCGACCAGGACCCGTCATCCAAAATCCATCGACGGGCCCAGGGCATCATTCATGCGGCGGAACGATCGCGCGATTTGATCGCGCAACTGCTGGCGTTCGGTCGCAAACAGATGCTGGTCAAGCAATCGCTGGATATGCGACAGATCGTCGAAGACATCAAAAAACTGATTCATCGCACGATTCGGGAAAATATCCGCGTGGAGACGATTCTGTGCGCCGAGCCCTGCCCGGTTTCCGCCGATCCGGGCCGAATCGGTCAGATACTGATGAATCTGTGCGTCAACGCCCAAGACGCCATGCCGGACGGCGGCATCCTGACCATCCAGGTGAATCACGTCCGGGTCGGTGAAGACCGATCGGAAAAAGTTGTTCCGGCTGCGCCGGGGCCGTATGTGCTGCTGTCTGTCTCCGACACGGGCTGCGGTATCGACAAAGAAACCCAGCAACACATTTTCGAGCCGTTCTTCACCACCAAAAACGAACTGGGCACCGGCCTGGGGCTAGCAACCGTCTATGGTATCGTCAAACAGCATGAGGGGTATATTCAGGTGATCAGTGAACCGGACAAAGGCACCGCGTTCAAGATTTATCTGCCGATGCTTCCGGTGAAACTGGCCGAAACCAAAGCACCGGTTCCTCCCCGGAACGGTATGCGCGGATCGGAAACGATCCTGGTGGTCGAAGACAACGAAATGACCAGAGATGTAGCCTCCAGCATTCTCAAGCACCTCGGATATACGGTTTTTACGGCCGCCAGCGGAAATGAGGCGTTGAACTTTCTCGACACCCCTCCGGAAGCCGTGGATCTGCTCCTGACGGATGTGGTCATGCCGGATATGGACGGCAAGACCCTGTATGAAAAGATCACCCGGTCGTATCCCGATATCCGGGTGCTGTTCATGTCGGGCTACGCCCGGAACACCATCGCCCGTCACGGTGTTCTGGAGGAGGGCATACCATTCATTCACAAGCCGTTCACCATCGAAACCCTGGCGGCCAAAGTGCGTGAAACACTGAACCGGATGCCCTCCTGAGTACAAGATGATGGTGGCAGATAATATGACAACGATTGGCACCACTGAGCGATCGCCGATTCCGGCAGCCGACCGTGGTGAACCCACAGCAGAAAACCTGGAATCCCTTTCTTCCGAAGCGCTGCGGATGCGGTTTCGGGAACTGCTGTTGCGGCAAGCGGCACTCGAAAAAGAAAACAATGAGCTGCGCATCCGTCGAGAACAGGATGAAGAGATGTACACATCCATTCTGCACACGGCCATGGATGGATATGTGGTCATCGACATGCAAGGCCGGATTGTGGAAATCAACGATGCTTACTGCCGCATGACGGGATACGGCAAACCGGAACTGCTGTCCATGCATGTCACAGACATGGAGGCCAATGAAGCGAAGACCACCACCGCCAAGCATATCAAACAGGTTCAAGAGAAGGGAGAAGACCGTTTCGAAACCCGCCATCGCTGCAAAGACGGCAGCCTGATCGATGTCGAAATCATGGTTCAATACAAACCCATCGACGCCGGTCGATTTGTCTCTTTTGTACGGGATATCAGCCACATCAAAAGAAACGAAGAGCGAATCCACCAACTGTCTCAACTCTTGATCGCGGCTCAGGAAAACGAACGGCATCTGATCTCCTGCGAACTGCATGACAGCATCGCCCAGAATCTTTCCGCACTGAAAATCAGTTTCAGTACCATTCCCTTTGAACCATCAGTGTCCACTCCCGAAGTGAAGGAGAAAATAGCCCGTTTTTCCGACCTCCTCACCCAGACGATCAAGGATGTCCGCAATCTGGCTTATGATCTGCGGCTTCCCGGTCTCGAAGAAATGGGACTGGTCAAAGCACTGGAAATATACTGCTCGGATACTTCCGAAAAAGGAAACACCCATGTGGTCTTCAGTTGGGCCGGTCTGTCTGAAATCCGGATGGATGCGAACATGGAAATCCACATTTACCGGCTGATTCAGGAAGGCCTGTCCAATATCCGGAAACATGCCGACGCACAGGAAGCCAACGTATTACTGCTCGGAGCCTACCCCAACGTCATTCTTCGCATCGAAGACAATGGCAAAGGTTTCGATGTCAAAAAGCAGGAATTTCTATCCGCCGCCTCCAAACGCATGGGTATCCGCAGTATGCAGGAACGGGTCAGCATGCTTCAAGGGCAAATGAGTATCTACTCCGAACCGATGCAGGGCACCAAAATATTCATCAAACTCCCGCTGCCGGTGCTGCCGAACGGTACTGCATAGGAAAAACTCCCAGCCGGTATATTTCCTCAGAAAAAATGAAGCTCTCCCTTTATGGACAAAGCAGGTCGATTCAGTCAAAATCCTGCAAATGTACCCGTTCACTCCCCATCCCTGTCTTCACCATGTAATGATAATTGAATGGAGAAAAGTTATGGTAAATGGTAAAGTAAAATGGTTTAATGAAAAAAAAGGCTTTGGTTTTATTGAACAGGAAAACGGAAAAGACGTGTTCGTCCATCATTCGGCCATCATGGGAAAAGGCTTTAAAACCCTGTCGATCGGGCAGCGCGTCTCGTTCGAAATCATCAATGGCGCCAAAGGCCCCGCAGCCGCCAATGTCAACGCTTCCGAAAAATCGCAGTTATCTGCGTGATATCTCCTGAATAATGATTCACCGCAAAGGGCGCAAAGAACATACCTTTTGTCTGCGGTACCATCTTTGCGATCTTTGCGCCTTTGCGGTGATATTTTGTATGATTGAAGACAGTTCCGGCACAAGGTGAAAAATGGCCTCCAAAACATGCATTCTGCTGATCGATGATCATCCCCTTTTTCGGGAAGGCATCAAATCCATCATCGAGCGCAATGTCCGGTATCAAGTCGCCGGAGAAGCCGGAACGGCCGAACAGGGGCTGCAAATGGCCCGCGAAATCAAGCCGGATATGATCATCGTCGATCTGTCCCTTCCAGACAGAAGCGGTATCGAACTGATACGCGAACTCTTTCATTTTCTCCCGAAGGTGCGGATCATGGTTGTCAGCATGCATTCCAAGATCGACTATATCGTCAAGGCGTTCCAGTCCGGCGCCACCGGCTATCTGGTCAAGGATTCGGCCTCGGAAATGCTGCTTCAGGGGATCGAGCATGTGCTGAAGGGCGATTATTTCATGGACCCTTCGGTGTCTCACCAGGTGGTTAAAAAACTGGCCGCCGTGCCCGCCAAAAATACGGCCGTGAACACGCACGGCTATGATGCCCTGACCCTGCGGGAACAGGAAGTCCTGGTCATGCTGGCCGAAGGGCTGACGGCAAAACAGGTTGCCGACAAACTTTTCATCAGCGCCAAAACCGCCGAAAATCACCGCTCGAGCATCATGCGGAAACTCGAACTGCACAACGCCATCGATCTGGCCCGTTATGCCGCCCGATTAGGACTGATCGATATCGACCTCTGGAAATCCTAATTTTCCCCACCTCCATTTTCCCGTGACCGAATGGGAGAAATTCCCAACTGGTGAATTCTCTCATCCATTATGAAGCCCATCCTTTATGGACAAAATTTAGCGAAACGGTATAGTCAGGAACAATTGGCTTTTTATCTGAAATTCCTTCGATGGAGGTGCATCATGAAAATTCTGGCAGCATTGGACAATTCGGATTTCGCTTTCAAGGCATTGAGCCAGGCGGTGGCGACCGCCAAACGGGAAAATGCCGAGCTGACGATTTTTTCGGCATATTCCAACGTTTGGCAATTGCAGGAGATTCCAACAAACACACTGGAAATTCTGAAACAGCAAGCCGAAGAGATTGTTCTTCGGGGAAAAGCTGCCGCCGAAAAAGAGGGGATTGCCGCCAATACCGTCACGGAATCCGGATATTCTCCGGCAGACAGTATCATCAATTACGCAGAACAACACCATTTCGATCTGATCGTTGTCGGCCATAAAAGCCGAACCGGCCTTACACGGCTGCTCATCGGCAGCGTGGCGGCCAAGGTTGTCACCTATGCACCCTGTTCGGTTCTCGTAATCCGATAACAGGCTCCTTCGATAGATCGAACATTATGGGAGATAACAATGGATAAGATATCCTCATGGTGCAACAATACGTTCCCCAGATTATCCCTTCTCATTCAGAGCGTCCAACGGATCGAAGGGAATCCGGATTGCTTCGGCACCGCCGGTGAGTACTGTGATCGCCTCGATTGCAATTGGCGCAGCTATTGTTTGGTACCGCCCGAAAGTCCAACCCAAAAAGATCATCGCGAAAATAAGAAAGAGAATTCTCTTGTCTCCGACAATGATTCCGTTCGAAATTCAGAGCACCGCACCAGGGGTATTTTATCCCCTTTACAATCCAATACCTGCGAGGTCGATTATGACAAAACACGACGAGTCGGGATGCAGCGGACAAACGCCATGCAAGCATCCGATCCCCATAAATATTTCTATTTTTAACACCCGCCGTTCCGTTTCCGCCCATATCGTGAATCACAGCAGGAACGAAATATGTTTCATCTCCAAACAATCTTTTCTACAGGGAACCCCTGTCATTTTCAGAATAGATTACAAATCGATGAATGCCGCCCACAATC
>CAZBUL010000050.1:0-17342 GCA_964495045.1 uncultured Desulfobacterales bacterium
AAGGTACAAGTATCCAAAAGGATTCTCATATAATATCTTTCCCTTCAAAGGCATTTAACAGTTCATCGGGGAGTTCATCAAAAAAATGTGGAGAGAGTTCAAATCTCCCTTTGGCAAGTCCTATGGGACGTGGTTTTTTGGTTGCGTCTTCTTCCAAAACTGTGATAATCACCTTCCTTCGTTTTTTATATGGAAGCCGCTCCAATAATTTTATCTGTTCGTTTTCATAAATTCCTCTCACAGATAACATATTCCCCTCCTCTTATTCGGATGCAATACCCAATCTTTATTTCTCTAAAAATCTGCACACTGTCATATCTTTCAAGCCATTTAACGGAAAAAATCAACGGTGCGCGGCTTTATTGGACGTCCGCTGCATTGATTCGTTGGCATTCCAAAGCCTCTCGTATAGGGTTTCCGGTACGATATCAACTCCGTTCGGCCAGGAGATGGTGCCACCTTCCACCATTGCTTTTGAAATACTTACAATCCCGGCAGCCGAAATTTCAACGTGATCTCCCCCCGTTCCCGATCCACCTGAACCATCGGCTCATTGCTCATCGACAGGCCGATGGGCTGGCCAGTCGCCATTTCCAGAAGACCGCCGATAAACTGCATACCGGCGTTGAGCACAGACTCGATTTTTTCGGGAGGCTGGCTGAGCAAGGGATTGACATCCCGCGGCGGTCTGTCTTTTGGTGTTGGCGTCTCCGTCGGCGCAGAAAGAGATTCGGTTTCTTCGGCATCGTAAGGCAGCGGTGTCTCTTCGGCTGTAGTTGATACAGCTTCATCAGTCTCTGCAGCAGGAATCGCCGGGATATGGACGGCTTCCTGAAACGGTTCGGGTTCGGTGCGCCCAAGAATTTCCGGATTCAGGAAATGCGGGGTGTCTTCGGGAATTTCAACGGTTTCGGCAGCAACCGGCGGCGGGGCGGGCTCTTCGACCATTTCACGCAGCCTGCCCAGCAGCGCCATACGTTTTTCGTGAGAAAACTCCACCGTATCCATGCCGCCGTCGAAAACACCTTTGAACACATCCGTTTTAAGCTGAATTCCCGCCAGAATCTTCTCTTCGATGCTGTCTTTGGCCACCAGATTGACTACATGAACATGACTGCTTTTCTGGCCGATACGGTTCACCCGGCCGATCCGCTGATGGAGTTTGGCCGGATTCCACGGCAGGTCGAAATTGATGACACAGTCTCCCGCCTGAAGGTTGAGCCCTACCCCGCCGGCATCCGTCGAAAGAAACACCTTGCATTCCGGATTGTTGGTAAACGCATCGATCAGCGCCTGCCGTTTGGGAACCGGTACTTTGCCTGTCAGCTCCACAAAGGAAATGCCGGCGGCAGACAGCGTTTTGGCGATGAGAAACGTCATGGTCGTCCATTCACTGAAAATGACGACTTTTCGGCCATTGGCCACCACCAGCTCGTCGAGGATGGATTCGAGTTCTTTCAGCTTGGGGGAAATATGCGTTTCCCGGTCGATCAGATAGGTGGAATCACAGACACGGCGCATACAAAGCAGCAGTTCCTGAATGCGCTGGATATCCATGGGCGTCAGAAATTTCTTGTGGATATAAGGCTGGAGTTTCTGGGCAAATCCGGCATGCATATCTCGCTGCCGGGGATCCAGCTCCACAAAATACGTGTTGATGACTTCTTCGGGAAGATCATCCAGCACTTCTTCCCGCCGCCTGCGAATGACTATCGGAATCAGCTTGTTGTGCAGTTGATCAAGATTTCGGTATCCCAGGATTTTTCCTTTTTTGGATCGGCTCAGCATGAAATGATCGGCCGCAAACCGCCACAGGGGCGACAGGATTGTCGGATCCAAGAACTGAACGATGGAATAGACATCCTCCAGCTTGTTTTCGAGGGGCGTTCCGGTCAGCACCAGGGCATGACGCCGGGGAACGGATTTGATGGTTTCGGCGGTCTTGGTCTCGAAATTCTTGATGCGCTGGGCTTCATCCAGGATAACGATATCCGGCGCGAAGGCATGAATCACGTCAATGTCCCGCAGCACGGATTCGTAATTGGTGATTTTGAACAGGCTTGAATCACGGGTGTAAATCGTCCGGCGCTGAATCACCGAACCGGAAATCACCACCGCCTTTTCGGTCGAAAACCGCTCGATTTCCCGTTTCCACTGTTCCTTGAGGGATGCCAGGGTCACCACCAGAATTTTACTGAATCCGAATATTTCCTTTTTCAATATGGCGGCGGCGATGGCCTGAAGGGTTTTGCCCAGACCCATCTGATCACCGATGAGAGCGGCCGGTTTATAGAGTGCAAAACGGACACCGGCTTCTTGATAAGGATAGAGCCGTGTTTTTAAAAACGGCATTTCCGGCAGGGCGGATTGGGACAATCTGTCCAATTCCCGGCCCATCAACAGGCGGTCGATATGGTTCAAGACGGCATCCTGTACCCGGACCCGTTTGTGTTCCGCCGCTTCGGAAATGAGCGGCATCATCTCGGCGATATCGGCGGCCGCAAACTCTCCCCTGTCGTTGAAGCAGCGCGTGATCAGCGGGTAGATGCCGGCAATTTCCGAGGGCGGCCGCTCGCAGAACATTTTCGGCAGACCGGTCACCGAATCCCAGAAGATATCCACAAACGGAAACCGCTCGATGGGCAATCGGGCCTGGCTTTTTTTGTCTTTGCGAAGCGATTCCGAAATATGAATCAAATGCTTGCAGATTCCCAGCCTGTTGGTGAGAAAATCCGGGCAGGAACAATGGCCGGAACCGGTCAGCGGATCATGCAGCGTTACCCGATATCGCCGGCCTTTGGGGGTCTGAATGGTGTGTTCCCCTTTGAGCATATCCCCCCACTGAACTTCAAAAACTTCCTTGCGGGCCTTCTGCTGCCGGTCCGCCAATGCCTGAGACCGGATTTCATCGGGCGTGAGCCAGTCATCCACCAGGGGGATCTGTTCCGGGGGATGGCGGTCTGTCGTTTTGACAAAAACCGTCTGCCGGTTTATCACATCGAGCAGAACACCGACGGTGTGTTTGCATCCCTTTCCCGGATACGGGCAATCGCAGTCGGTTTCGACACCGGTTTCCGATAATTTTACACGCGTGGTGTAATCCCCGAAATTCCCGTCAATTTCATAAATGAACGATCCTTGCTTCGGATCGGCTTCGGTGCAGTTATAAAGCCCTTGTTGATACAGGCGGCTGCCGCGCTCAAAAATGACGGCGGAATCGGCAATCCGGTGTTGAATATAGTCCACTGTCAGATCAAACATAAATATGATTTCCTTTACCGTGAAAAGATATGAACCACGAAATAGACAAAAAACACGAAATAAAATCGCATGGTTTTCATGGATGGGGAGGCCCACCGCGCAATGAAGAATCTCCCTCACCCATCGGGCGGCAAATGACCCGATTGCGGCCTTCCCGCTTGGCCCGATACAAGTTCTCATCGGTCGTTTTCAACAGGGCCTCCAAAGAGATGGACTCCGACTGGGCCGGTCCGAAACCGGTCACCCCGAAACTGGCTGTTATGCGCACCTGAACATCATCGTGCTGAATCGGTTGACTCGAAACGGTTATCCTCAGTTTTTCCGCCACGATTTCAGCATCGGCAACCGTGGTTTCCGGAAGGACGATCAAGAATTCCTCTCCGCCATATCGGGCGATCCAATCGCAGCCACTTCGAATAACATGCTGAAGGTTTTTCACGAAGTGAATCAGCACCGAATCTCCTGCCTGATGACCATAAGTATCGTTGACCTGTTTGAAATGATCGATATCCGTCAGGATGATGGAACATGGTTTTGCGTATCGAACCGATCGCTTGATCTCCATCAGAATCTGCCGGTTGAGATATCCCCGGTTATAGCAGCCAGTCAGCGGATCCAGAATGGACAGTTTCTCGATTTTTTCATTGGCTTCTTTCAGGAGTTTGATGGTGGCCCGCAGTTCCCGGTTCGCCTTGCTTCTTTCGATGTGAACATTGATACGCGCCAGCAGCTCTTCCTTGGAAAACGGCTTGACCAGATAATCCGATGCGCCGGCCTTGAAGACTTCCAGAATCCCGGAAAGGTCCGACATGGCGGTTAAAACGATGATGGGGATATCCTGCTTGCCGAGATCTTTGCGGATTTTTCGACACAGTTGCATCCCGTCCATATTCGGCATGATCAAATCGGTGATAACGATATCCATCTGCTGGCCGGACTGACGGATGATATCGAAGGCCTGCTCGCCGTTTTCCGCTTCGAACACTTCGATACCCTCACGGGTCAGGCACAGGGATGCGATTTTTCTGGCGACGATGTTGTCGTCTGCGACCAGCGCCCGGATGCCGTTTTGGGCAGGCTGAAGTTGGAGAATCTTGTTGACTGCCTCCAGAATTTCTCCTTTTTGAAACGGTTTGCTGATAAAGTCCACCGCACCCAGTTCGAAGCCTTTGTTGCGATCCTCGATTGTATCGTTGCCGGTGATAAAAATGATGGGCACCCGATGATCTTCGCATTTTTTGAAAAACCGGGCATAATGCGAATCCCGAAGCTTGCGGCAGGTTTCGAATCCATTCATCTTGGGCATTTCGATATCGAGTGTGATCAAATCCGGCGGGGTCAGCGAAGCGGCGCTGATGAGGCCTTCGAGCCCGTTCTTGGCTTCGATGACATCATATCCTGCCTGTTCGAGTTCCTCCCGAATCTGCATGCGTATCAAGTGGCTGTCATCCACAACGAGTATCCGTTTGGAATCATCTGTCATAATTATCTCTCCTTATGCGTGATGCGGTGGATTCCTCAGCGGAGACGGATCGCTCCCGACATGCGTCCACGGTGAAGCCGGAGACCGATGCAGAATGGTTCGGCAGATTTCATCGGCCATGAGGTCCAACGGCGCGATGACATCCACAATCCCCATCTCCACGGGCTTTCGGGGCATGCCATAAACGGCGCACGTCGATTCGCTCTGCGCAATGACCCACGCACCCGCCTGTTTCATCTGCCGGAGACCTTCGGTGCCATCATATCCCATTCCCGTCATGATCACACCGGTGGCATGTCTCCCATAATGATGGGAAATGGATCGGAACAGATAATCCACAGATGGCTTGCAATTGTTTTCGGGCGAATCATCGGTTACCCGAATTACCAGATGGCCGCCCGGACCCAGCCGGGCAATCTTCATCTGTTTTCCTCCCGGAGCGATGTAGGCGGTATTGACACAAACCGTTTCGCCGTCCACGGCTTCCTTGACGGCAATCCGGCTGATGGCATCGAGTTTGCCGGCCATGGCATGGGTGAACATGGGAGGCATGTGCTGAACGATGAAAATGGGCACCCCGATATCTTCCGGAATTTTTGGAATCAACTTTGTCAGTGCCACCGGCCCGCCGGTAGAAATACCGATGCCCACGGCGCGGGAGGCGTGCTTCCCCCTCCGTGAAATTGCCGGCGGCATCGGGATACGTTGAACGATCTGGGGCTCCGGCAAGGATACGATCTCCGTTTTTTTTGTTTTCTGACGACACAGGGTTTCCAGCATGGGACCGACCAGCGTTTTGAGTCGATCCCGATTCTCTTCCAGGGTGCCCAAACTCGGCTTTGGAATGAAATCGAAAGCGCCGAGCTCCAGGGCCCGCAGCGTGATGCGGGCACCTTCAGTCGTAAAGGTGCTGAAAACGATGGCTGCCGTATGCGACAAACCATTTTTGATATGTTCGAGAACTTCGAGACCGTCCATTTCCGGCATTTCGATATCGAGTATCATCAAATCCGGTTTGAGAACCGCTGCTTTGGACATCGCGATTTTTCCGTTGCCAGCCGTGCCGACAACTTCCACACCCGAAAACGATTCCAATACATCCTGAACGATCCGGCGGTACATGATACTGTCATCGACCACCAGCACTTTCAATGTCAGACGCTCAGACATAAATTATCCATTATCCCAGCAATGCATCCAGATTCAGCATGCAGATCAGTTGTTTTTCGGTGGTGATGACGCCGGCGAAATATCGGCCCTGAATACCGGCGATATTGGCAGGGGTTTTTTCGATATCTTCCCGCCGGCACCGCAGGACATCCCCGATGCTGTCCACCTGCAACGCAATGGATTCATTATCGAACTGCACGATGATGTTTCTCTGCCGTTTCGTGGCAATCCGGAATGGCTGCCCCAGCAGGGTTGAAACATCCAGGACCGTGATGATCTGACCGCGCAGGTTCAGGATGCCTTTGACATACGCCGGCGCCAGGGGAACGGGAGTGACCGCTGTCGGTTTGTTGATTTCCTGAACCGTCAGGATATCGATGCCGCACCACGCGTCTCCCACCATGAATGTGGTGATATCCAGCATCGGCTGGTGAATTTTCTGGATTTCGATCGACATGCTCCTACCGTTTCCACCGGTTACATTTTGAAGATTTCAACCATTTCTTTCAATTTTTTTGCCAATTTCTTCAGCTCGTCTGCGCTGAGACTGACCTGTGAGCTGTTCACGGATATTTCCTCGCCGGCCTGATTCACACCGGATATTTCCTGGGCGATACTGAGAGACACGACCGAACTTTGAGACACGTTCTTTGTCACTTCGAATATCCCATGCGCCGCCTGGGAGACGTTGCGGGAAATTTCATTGGTCGTGATGGACTGTTGTTCGACGGCGGTGGCGATGGATGAGACGATTTCATCGATGTCATAAATGATTTTCAAGATCTGCTGAATCTTGACGACAGTGCCGGCCATCGAATCCTGAATGCTTTCGACACGGATATTGATTTCATCCGTCGCATCGGCCGTCTGCCGGGCCAGCTCCTTGATCTCGTTGGCCACCACGGCAAAACCGCGGCCGGCATCTCCGGCACGGGCGGCTTCGATGGTGGCATTGAGCGCCAACAGATTGGTCTGATCCGAAATATCGGCTATCACGTCGGTCACTTTTCCGATCTCCCGGGCGGCTTTGCCAAGTTCGTCAACGGACTGGGACGCATTTTGTGCATCGGAAACCGCCCGGTTGGTAATGCCGCGGGCGCGTTCAGCATTCCGGGAAATTTCGTGGATTGTCGATGTCATCTCCTCCGATGCGGTGGCCACCATGTTGACATTGTTGGATGCCTGCTCGGCCGCAGCGGCAACGGATGACATATTGGCACTCATTTCCTGGGATGCGGCCGCCACATTTCCCGACAGTTGATAAGTCTGTCCGGCATTGGCCGCCATCTGCCGGGAGATGGCGGAAAGTTCGGTCGATGATGCGGAAAGGGTATCGATCCCGGCAACGATCTGACCGATCATGTTTCTGAGATTGCTCACCATGGTATTCAGAGCCTGGGATAAAATACCGATTTCATCCTCCTGTACCAACACCAGCGTTTCGGTGAAATCACCTTCGGAAATGCGTTTGGCAAACCGGGTGCTTTTTTTGATGGGATAAACGATGGATCGGGTGACCATAAATGCCACGATGACGATGATACAGGCACCAACCAGGGCGATGGTTCCCATGATCCATTGCAAGGACTGCACCGACCCGAAGGCTTCATCTTTTTCAATTTCAGAGACAATGGCCCAGTTGAGCTCATCGATTTTGAGCGGGGAATAGGCGGTCAGCAGCCAGCGGCCCTGGGAATCACGTATCATTTTTTCTCCGGTTTGCCCGGCCAACGCGTCCTGGACAGCTTCGGAATCCATTTTTCCGGTGTCGGGATGCAGAAACGATGCGTTGACGGAAAACCGATCCGGGTTGAAAAAAGCATCCGACCGCATCAATTTGTCGGGGCCGACAAGATAGGTCATTTCAGTCTTTCCCATGCCTTCCCGCTGATTCATGATGTTGTTGAGCATTTTAACGGAGAGCTGAAAGGCAATGACCCCCACAACTTTTTCATGTTGATTCACGATGGGATAACCGGAAAAAGCGGCCGGGCTGTTGTTGAGCGGTGCGTAGGGTTCAAAATCAACGACGGCCGCCTTTCGGGTGGTAACGACTTTTTTCCATAATTTTGCCAGATTGGTGTCCTGGTAAGGGCCCTGATTCAGATTGGTGCCCAGCTCCTTGCCGCGTGTGCAGGAATATAAAACATGGCCGTGTTCGGCGCAGATGATATAGAGATCGGTATAATCACTGTCCTTACAAAAATAATTCACGTTTTTGCCTTCCTGATCATAAATCTGCCGGAATTCCGGTGTCGAAACATCAATAGCTCTGTCTATTCCATTTTGAGCCGATTGATGATAGTCCACCAGGCGGGCTAAAAAATCCGAGACATCTTTGCTGCGGGCAAAAATCATCATTTCCTGAAACGCCCCCTCGAAATAATGCCGCACCTGTTTTTTCATCGTCTCCCGGACGGTCACCAATTGCCGATATGCCTGCTGCTCCACCTCATGGGCGGTAAAGAGTTTCGAAATGAGTCCGATGGTGGCAAAGGGAATGATTCCCACTGCCAGAAAAGTCGTCATGAACTTGGCTCTCAGTTTCATTGTTCCCAACATGGTTGTCCGGCCTCCTTCACTGTCGCTATTTAAATGTGGTATCTGAACCGGCGCTTCCGACAAGCCACTCCGGATGAAGCCGGCCGATAACCTCCCCCATATCCACCACCAGTGTGATCTTCCCTGCCAAAACAATAGACCCTTGAATACCGGGCTGCCGGAGACTCACGTTGTCTATCCCGGCATGGGTCATCACGGAATTCACCGGCCCGATGCCGAGCAATCCGACGTCTCTGCCAGCCATGCTGAAGACAATGACGATCAACCGATCGCATTCGGCCAGCGGGTGAACGCGGGCGACTTCATCGATGGTGAATACCGGCAGATTTCCCCCGCTGTAAGGAATCGCTCGCAACGAACCGAAAGACTGAATGTTACAGGCTCTGATTTTCTCGATGCGGACCACCTGATCGAGGGGCAGTGCAAATTGCTCCGTTTCGGCACTTCTAAAAACCAGAAAATTCCGGGTGTCCGTATGGTGGTCCGGTGTTTTTTCCGAAGTGCCGGCCACTTCGGCGGCACGGCGGGTGCCATCCACCGAGAAGAGTCCGGCCACTTCCGACAGATTGTTCACATCCAGAATCAGCACCACTTTCCCATCACCCATGAGGGTGGCACCGGCATACGCACGACACGATTTGAGATGTCTTCCCAAAGGTTTGACGACGATTTCCTCAGCGTCGTGAAATCCATCCACAACCAGACCGTAGGCCAGTTGACCGGTGGAAACCACGGCGATATGAACGGCACTGGCCGCCCGGTGCCTGCGGTCGGACGTGTCCCGACGATTGACGGCCTCCAAGCTGGAAAGCTCGGAGGCTGCCGGTTGAACGGATGGGGGATATGCCGGCCCGGGCATGAGAGGATGCGACTCGGTGTCGTCTCCGGACAGGCCTGATTTTTTGGAGCGCCGATCACTCAGGGCATCGCGGCGATCGATCATTTGCTGTCGGGTAACCGGATCGATAAAGGTGCGGGGCATCCGCAGAATATCCGACAGACGCACCAGCGGCAGGAGCTTTTCCCGCAGACGAACGACTTCGGCATCGCCGATCCGCTCGATGCGGTCTTTAACCCGCGCGGCCGGGATGCGGATCAATTCCGCCAGGTTCATCTGCGGAATGGCGAACCGTTCGCCTTCTGTCAAAACGATCTGGCTGGGTATGATGACCAGGGTCAGCGGCAGTTTGATGATGAACCGGGTGCCCAATCCGGCAACAGACGTCAGATCGATCAATCCGCCAAGCTGGTCGAGATTGGTCTTGACCACATCCATGCCCACCCCCCGGCCGGACAAATCCGTAATGTTGCCGGCGGTCGAGAATCCGGGCAAAAATATCAGATTCATCTTGTCTTTCGGTGCCATGATCCGGATATTCTCTTCGGCGGCAAACCCTCTGGATACCGCAGCGGCTGCCACTTTTTCCGGATCGATCCCCGCCCCGTCATCGGAAATCTCGATCACGACCTGACCGGCCTGGTTGTATGCTTTCATCCGGATGGTGCCCGTTTCGGGCTTGCCAATTCGTTTTCGGACGTCTGGCGTTTCGATCCCATGATCCACGGCATTTCGGATGAGATGATTCAGCGGATCACTGATCGCTTCGATCAGCGTCCGATCCAGCTCTACATCCACCCCTTCGACATCTAGGGTGCACTGCTTTCCCAGCTCCCGCGACAGGTCCCGGACCATTCTCGGAAAACGGTTGAACAGTCTGCCGACGGGCTGCATGCGCGTTTGAAGAATCACTTTCTGAAGATCGGAGGTGATGGCATCGACCCGTTTGCTGACGGTTTCGATGTTTTTCTGGTCTTTAATCGCAACGGATTTCAGCAACTGATTTCTGCCGAGTACCAGTTCACCGGCCAGATTCATCAGCGAATCGAGAAGGTCGATACTGACCCGAATGGTGGATGGCAGGTTCTCTGCGGAGGATTCGGTGTCGGATCGCAGGGGAACGACATGCTCGATGTCTGCGGTGAAATTTCGATTTTCCGGCATCTCTATGCCGGAAGACGAGGGCAGGAAATCGGTTTCCGAAAAGAGATTTTCCCTTTCGATATCGAGCAGCAGCGCCACATCATCGGCTTTCAGAACGGATGCAAACGCCACATAAAGAGCCGGTTGCGGTGCCGTGTCCGGAGCATCCACATCTGCATCCGGAACATTCACCGAGCGGCTGGCCAAAAATGTCGTATATTCCTGGATGTAATCCACAACCTGTTCGGGGGTTTTGGCGGCGGCCGGATCGAGGATGCAATCCATTTTCAAAACATAAATAATTTTTTCATCACTTCGGGCCTGATCGATCACCTTTTCGGGAATGGCCATCTGCGAAAAAATATCCCGAACGCGTTGTATGGATGGCTCCGGCAGGGCGGTTTCCGGTGCCGTCTTTGTGTCGGCAGCCGACAATGCCGCTCCATCGGCATCGATATCGTTCAGGATTTTCAAAGCGGACGAGATGTCCATTTTATCGCTGGTTTCGACATGGGAGACAAGATGTTTGAGGGTATCGACCGCAGTCAGGAGTATATGGATGGTTTCCGGCGGGGGAACGGTTTTCTCTTTTCGAAATCGGGAAAGAACCGTTTCCATGCGGTGGGAGATTTCACGGATGTTTCGCAAACCGATAAAACCAGCGCCCCCCTTGATGGAATGGGCGGCCCGAAAAACCCGGTTCACAAGCTCCGGATCGAAGGCGGCACCGGATTTCTCCAACTCCAGAAATCCGTTTTCAATGGAAGGCAGATGTTCCAGGGCCTCTTCGACAAAAACCTTCAGGAGGTCATCTTGGGAAAGGGTCATGAAGGAATCCTTTTACCGAGAAAATATATCAACCACGAAATATACAAAAGAAAACGGCTCAATTTTCGTTGATGATCCACCGTCACCCGATGCGACAGATTTCCCCAACCTGCTGGTTTATCATGAACCTAATCAAATTGTCCGGTGAAGTCAACTTCAAAAAGGAAGCGGCTGAAAGCGGTTGCGGAGACCATTCGAATTGAATTATAGTGGAAACATGAAATCATTCCACCTGATTCTGCCATATTTTCGGAAAAATCGCCGCATCATCGCCACAGGAATTTTCAGCCTGATATTCGTGGATTTTCTTCAGCTTGTCATCCCCCGAATCATCAAACGGGTGGTCGATGATCTCACGGCGCTGTCCATCACCCCGGCCGGTCTTCTTGTTTACGGGTGTGAAATACTGGGCATCGCCCTGACCATGGGGGCGTTTCGTTATATCTGGCGCCGCTGTCTGATCGGCATGGCCAGAGAAGTGGAAGAAGGACTCCGAAACCGGCTGTTCTTCCATTTGCAGACACTTTCAGCCGCGTACTTCGATCATGTCAAAACCGGTGATCTCATGGCCCATGCCACCAACGACATTCAACACATTCGCATGGCCGTCGGCATGGGAATGGTGGCACTCACCGATTCAATCATCATGGGAACCGCAGCCATCGGATTCATGGCCTACATTCATCTGAAACTGACCCTCTACGTGCTGATTCCCATGCCCCTCATCGCCTTCGGCACCCGATTCATCAGCAAACGCATGCATCAGCGGTATCAGGACGTTCAGGCCGCATTTTCGAATCTGACCGAAGCGGTCCGGGAACGGTTCGCCGGTATCCGCATCGTCAAGGCCCATCATTCCGAAGCCATCGAAACATCGCGAATCGATGCGATCTCTCAGGCAGCCATCCGGCAAAACGTCCGGTTGGTGCAGATCACCAGTTCCCTGACTTCCATGATGATCTTTCTGACCAATGTCAGCATGGTGCTCGTTCTCTTTTTCGGAGGCCGTCATACCATCCTGGGACAGATCACCCCTGGCGATTTCGTGGCCTTCTTCAGCTATCTGGGATTGTTGACCTGGCCCATGATGGCCACGGGGTGGGTGGCCAACCTGATTCAGCGCGGCAAGGCTTCGCTCGACCGGATCGAGCGGATCATGGAGACATGGCCGGATGTTAGAGATAAGGTGTCAGGGGGCAGGGGGCAGGGGGCAGGAGGTGAGTTTAAAGCGGAACATCAGATATACTATCAATCGTTACAATCTGCATTTTCATCAAGCTCCCTCTCCCAGCGGGGGAGGGTCGGGGTGGGGGTTCCAAAAGAGCAGATTGTTCCCACTGGCGGTATATCCATGATCAATCCGTCGGCAACCGAGCGGGATGAACTTCCGGGAGTGTTGCAGTTCGATGGGGTGAATTTTTCGTATGGGGCGGATTTGATGCCGGTGCTGGAGGACATTCATTTTACCTTGGCGCCCGGAAAAGTTCTCGGCATCGCCGGCCCGCCGGGAAGCGGAAAGACGACACTGCTCCAAATGATTCCCCGGATTTATGACGTTTCATCCGGAGAGATTCGGATGAACGGAATCGATATTCGAGACTATCCACTCGATGCCTTGCGGGAGCGGATCGCATTCATGCCCCAGGAGCCCTTTCTTTTTGCCGGCACCATTCGGGATAACATCGCATTCGGTGATCCGCAGTTTTTGGATGCAGACATTCTGAAAGCCGCCGAAGCCGCATGTCTGTCTGATACGATCCAGTCTTTTCCGCATGGGCTGGATACGGTTGTGGGAGAAAAAGGGGTGATTCTGTCTGGCGGTCAGAAACAGCGGATCGCACTGGCCCGGTGTTTGATCCGGCAGCCGGCTTTTCTGCTTCTGGACGATCCCATCAGTCAGGTGGATACCGCCACCGGCAACACCATTCTCAGAGCACTCCGGGAACGAACTGGCTCGTGTTCGCTGATCATCGTCTCTCACCGGCTGTCGGCCATCCGGAATGCCGATCGGATAATCGTTCTCGATGAAGGGCGCATTCGGGAATCCGGCACGCATGCGGAACTGACAGCCCAAGATGGTTATTATGCGGGAATCCTCCGCCTTCAGGAAATCGAAGAGATACTCGATGCCAACGAACGCTGAATTTTTTGAAGAAAAAAATCTGGGCGCGTCCCGGGATATCAAGCTGTTGTGGCGGCTTGTTCCCTTTGTTCGCCCGTACCGGTCGATGCTGCTGCTGTCCATCGTCATGGCCGTCGGCATCACCTTTCTCGATCTGGCGCTGCCCTACGCCACCAAAATCGCCATCGACCGGTACATCGTTCCCACATCGGGAATCGCAGCCGGCCATGGCACCGAAACCCGTTCTCTGGATGTGGACATCGCTGCGCCGGCAGCCGCGGATGTGGTGCGGCGATATCCCGATCTCTTCACCGTGAACGGAACGTCGGCCCGGATTGAATACAGACAGTTGACGAAACTGACGGAAACCGACCTGGCTATCCTGCGAAAACGGGATATTTCCGGGATCACCTGGCTGTCGGCCGTCTTTTTGGGAATCATCATTCTGGATTTTCTGCTCAATTATTTCCAGCAGATCATCATGGAGATCACGGGTCAGAAAATCATGCACGATTTTCGGATGAAGCTTTTCACCCACGTTCAGGATATGCCGGTTACCTATTTCAACCGGAATCCGGTGGCCCGGCTGGTTACCCGGATCACCAACGACGTGCAGAACATGCAGGAAATGTTCACTTCTGTCATTGCCTTTGTCTTCAAGGATTTTTTTCTGCTGACCGGAATCATGGTGATTCTGTTGAATATGAATCCGATGCTGGCGATGATCGCATTTTGGGTGCTGCCGGCCGTCTATTTCTTTTCACGGCACTATTCCCGACAGGCACGGGAGGCCTTTCGCATCATCCGAACCAAAACCGCTGAGATCAACACCCATTTTTCCGAAACCATCACCGGCATGAAAGTCGTTCAACTGTTTCGCCAGGAAATGAACAACTATCGCCGATTCGAGAAGACAAACCATGAATATTATCTGGCCGGTGTGCAACAGGTTCATGTATTTGCCATTTTCATGCCGGTCATCGAAATTCTGGGTATCACGGCGGTAGCGGTTATCGTCTATTTCGGCGGCGTGCGCGTGTTGTCGGGTCAGATCACCATCGGAGAACTGACGGCCTTTATTTCCTACATCAAGTTGTTTTTTCGGCCCATTCGAGACATTTCCGAAAAATACAACATCCTGCAGAATGCCATGTCATCGGCGGAACGGCTGTTTCAAATTCTGGAAGACATGGAAAAAGACGCCCCCCGGATGCTTCCGGAAACCGAAGCCATAGGCGAAAGCATCGCCTCGCCCCTGACGGCCATTGCCTCTCTGGAAGCACAGGATATCGGATTTTCATACATCCCCGGCGAGCCGGTGCTTAAAAACATCTCTTTTTCCATGCATGCCGGGGATACCCTGGCTGTTGTCGGCCCGACCGGCTCCGGAAAAACGACCCTGATGAATCTGATCACCCGGTTTTATACCCCGGATTCCGGAGAAATCCGGATCAACGGCAGGGATATCCGAACCATCGATGCCGCCGATTTGAGATCCCGCATCGCGCTGGTCACCCAGGATCCTTTTCTCTTTTCGGAAACCATCCGCGAAAACATTCTGCATGGCATTCAGGCGCTTTCCGACACCGATTTGTCAGCGGTTCTGGAGGCGGCCCGCTGCACGGAACTCATCGAAAAGCTTCCCCTCGGACTGGATACCCTTCTCTCCGAAGGCGGGGCCTCCATATCGAGCGGTGAGCGGCAGCTCATCTCTATCGCCCGGGCGCTGGCAAGAAATCCGGAACTGATCATCCTCGATGAAGCCACATCCTATATCGATTCCCAAACCGAGCAGAAAATTCAGCAGGCCCTCACCAATCTGATGACCGGCCGAACCGCCATCATCATCGCCCATCGGCTCTCCACCGCCCGCTTGGCCGACCGCATTCTGGTCATGAAAAACGGCCGGATCATCGAATCCGGCACGCATGAAACCTTGATGGCACAGAAAGGGTTTTACCTTATGTTGAACCTTATGGAAAAAATTCACTGATCACACGGGTTTGGCCCAAATTCTCACCCGCAGCTCCTCGCCGATGAGTTCGAATTCCGGCATTCGTCCCGACACCTGCCGGGAGAGTCGGACAATCAGCCGAGGCACGCCTGTGCCAATGGCACTCATGTATCCCAACTGGGTCAACAACGTTGCGATGGCACGGTTTCTTTCGGCATGAACCCCCAAACGGATGTTGTCGAGGGTGATGGAATTGGGCAGCCGGCCCGGACTGCGCACCTCGATGCGATTGCGGAAAAGAAAAATCCGTATCTGTGATCCGCTCAAACTGTAATCCCGATGGGCAATGGCATTGACCACGGCCTCTCCCAGTGCCTTCCGGTCATATAACAATATATCCTCCCGGCCAAATCCATGCTCGATGGCCGGCATCCGAATGTTTCTTTCCAAAAATGCCCGTGTATCTTCGATGATTTCCGGCAGTCGGCCCATGATTTCCCGTCGGTCCAGAATATCCGAATCCTCGTCTTCACCCGAAAAAGCAACCGCCGACAACCTGCTTTGGGGCATCCATCGCTGCGGCGAATGTCCAAAAATCAGCAATGCCGCAACACTGGGAACATATCGGCCATCCAGATCGTGCAGCAGCCGCATGTTCTGAAGCAGCCTCGGCCACGCCATACCGCTCTGGTTCAACTGCTCTTCGAGGGTAAGCCCGAATTGCACCTGATGGTAGGCATCGAACGATTTCCGGGAAATATCCTCCAGTTCGGTTCCCAGCACCGGACTTTCATCATAGTGGAGCTCTCCTGAAGCCTGGGCGATCCGGATCAGTTCGCGGCCCGTTGCATCCCGTTTATCTCTGCCGACGCGGAGATAAAACCGTCCGCCGGCTGTCCGATAGGGTTTCTGCCCGTTAAACGCAGGATCGACCGTCAAAACGATGATGGATTTCTCATCGACCGAAAAAATTTCCATGACAGGGCTGACCGGTGGAATGCATCTGTCCCGACAGAGTTGCGACAATGTCTGAAACACGGCATCCGGATCGGAAAGACCGACAATCCCCCCGCTGTCTTCGACACCGACGAAAAGACTTCCCCCGTCACTGTTGGCAAAGGCGACGATCTCACCGGCAATACTCTCCAGATTGTCAATTCGCTGTTTGAACTCCCGTTGCTGTCCCTCTCCCATAGAAATGCCCTGCCGCACTTCGGCTTCTGAAATCATGGTTCATTCTCCCCAATAAAACCGGCACCCGATACACGTCCATATCTCGAAATTTTCATTCATTCTAAATAAAACCGGTAGGATTGACAAGGGTTCATGATATTCGAAATACTACTTTACTTCAGTTGAATTTGAATGATAAGGGTACCTCTCAGTCGCTTTCACGAAAAATGAGCAATTGGAAATTCTGCATAGATACCCCTGTCCGGATGATTTCCTACAGCAAAGGAGGTGCAATGACTTCGGAACAGCCGCCGTCAACAATGAATAAAAACAACTGGAAATACCGTCTTGGCATGGGTCTGTTCATTTACAGTCTGATACCCATCTGTACCGTCGAACTAATTGCCTTCATGCCGGTCTCATCGACGCAGGCGGTCGCCTTCGGCGTGGTGTATCTGGCATCCGGTGAAATCGCCATGCTGCTGGCCGTGGCGCTGTTGGGCAAACCGTTCTTTCAGGCCGTCAAGGAAAAGGTCAAATCATTTTTATTCAAACGTCGGGAACCGTCCCCACCGAAAATGATCAGCCGGACGCAGCATTGGATCGGCATCACCCTTCTGTTTCTCAGTATCCTACCCTATTATATAACCATTGGTGAGCTCATTTTTATGTCTCCTGCCGGGATCAACCTCCAGAATCTCCTTTTCATGCTGCTGACAGGTGAATTGTTTTTTATTGTCAGCCTTTTTGTGTTGGGTGCGGAGTTCTGGGCGCGTCTCAAAAGGCTTTTCGAATGGCCGGGAAAAGA
>CAZBUL010000051.1:0-9216 GCA_964495045.1 uncultured Desulfobacterales bacterium
AAGGAGATTGAAGTGATTCGAAAATGTTTGATCGTGTCGGTTGCTGTATTGATGATAGCCGGTTTTTGTTCCTCTGTCTGGTCGGAAACACCGCCACCCAAGGATGAAAGAAAACATACCACTCTCGCAAAATATGTAACGGCCATCGAAGCTTATGAAATGTGGAAGGCCAATCCGGGAAAAATCAAAATCATCGATTGCCGGATTCCTGAAGAATACGCTTATGTGGGCCATGCCCCCATGGCCATCAACATTCCTTCCATGCTCTGGACCGGCAGGTGGAATGCCGAAAAAAATGATTATGTTCTGGAAATCAACCCCGAGTTCGAGGCGTTGGTGAAACAAAAAGCCGCTCTCGACGATATGATCATGATCATGTGCCGGTCCGGACATCGCAGCTCTGCCTCGGTCAACCGGCTGGCAAAGGCGGGATTCACGAACGTGTATAATATCGTCGATGGGTATGAGGGCGATGTGGTGGCGGATGAAGACAGCTACTACAAAGGCAAACGGGCGAAAAATGGCTGGAAGAATTCCTCGGCACCCTGGACGTACCAACTGGATCCGGCATTGATTTTCTCGGTGTCTAAATAATGCCTTATGCATAATGCACGGGTTCCGGATGGACGATGATGGATCGAATCGGTGTTTACATTTGCGCATGCGGTCCCAACATCCGAAATGCCGTAAACATCGATGACCTGTTGGCGTACTCCCGGACGCTGCCAGGAGTCGTTTTCTCCCGTCTTGGAGAAACCCTCTGTTCCGCTGAAAGCCGGGTGCAGATCGCCGGCGAAATCGCCTTAAAAAAACTCACCCATGTTGTGATCGCCGGGTGCTCGCCCAAAGAGCATGAGCATACGTTTCAATCTGTTCTTGAAAGCGCCGGGCTCAATCCATTCCTTCTGCAGATGGCATCTATCCGGGAACAATGCGCCTGGGTCACTCTGGATCGAACTGCTGCCACCGAAAAAGCCAAAACCTTGATCTGTGCCGCCGTAACACGAGTGGTCTTCAGAGTTCCTTTGACTGAAGACGAAATTCCTGTCTGCACCGATATCCTGATCGTCGGCGCCGGTATCTGTGGCATCAGTGCTGCCCTGACAGCCGCGGGTGACGACCGCCGGATATATCTGGTCGAGAGACTTCCCTGCATTGGGGGAAACGTCGTTCGATTCGAGACGGTTTTTCCCGGCGGAGAATGTGCCGCCTGTCTGCTGGACCCGCTGATGGATGAGATCCTGCACCACGACCGCATTACGGTTATGACATCGAGCCGGATCACCGCGGTTCGGGGAGATGTGGGTAATTTTCAGGTGCAAATCCACCGACAGGCGGAAATCGTGTCCAAAATATCTTGCCTGGGATGCGGAGCATGTATCGACGTTTGTCCGGCGGATGCGCTCAATGCTTACAATGAAGGGCTGAACAACCGAAAAGCCATCCATATTCCTTATCCCGGAGCGCTGCCGCATGTTGCCGATATCGATCCGGCGGTCTGTCTTCATTTCACCGGGGGAACCTGTACTGCGTGCAAAGATGTCTGCCCGTTCGGTGCCATCGATTTTGAACAGACCGATGTTGTCGAAGAGATTCCGGTAGGCGGTATTCTGCTGGCAACCGGATGCAGTATGGCGGATATCGGGCATTTGTCCAATTACGGTTATGGTGCGATTCCTGATGTTTATACCAGTATGGAATTCGAGCGGCTGATCAGCACGACCGGGCCCACCGAAGGAAAGCTGATTCTGAAAAACGGGGCTATCCCAAAACGGATCGGGCTGGTTCTTTGTGCAGGGTCCCGGAGCGCTGTCTTCAAATCTTACTGCTCGGTGGTATGCTGCCGTTACATGCTGAAATTGGCCGAACTGGCGATACATCAATTGCCGGATGTTTCCATTCATGTGTTTTTTTCGGACTGGTGTCTGCCGGGAATGAGCGCAGGGGCCTTACCGACGGAACGCGTTCAATTTTATCGCATGGCCGCACCGGGCCGCATCGACATCCATTCTCAAGACGATGGCATCGGCATCCGCTGGCAAAATGTTCATGAGCGGATAGAGGAAGATATCTGCGAGATGGTGGTTCTGGCGCCCCCATTGACCGGATCGGAAAGTGCCGATTTTCTCTCAACATGCCTGGAAATTCCAGTGGATGAGCATGGCTTTTTTCTTGAGGATCATCCGATAACGGCACCGGTTTCGACCTTGCGGGGAGGGGTGTGGGTGGCCGGGTGTGCGAAAAGTCCGTGCAGTGCGGCGGATGCCGCCGGTCAGGGAGTGGCGGCATCCGGACAGATGCTGTCTTGCCTTGTTCCCGGCCGAACCATCCGCCTGCCGGCCAGTGTATCCCAGGTCGATTCCGAGCGGTGTGCGGGATGTGGTATCTGTGTGAATGTGTGCTCTTACGGGGCCATATCTTTGTCAGCATCGCTTGCCGTGATCCAGAAAACCCTGTGCAAAGGATGCGGAACCTGTGTTTCCACCTGCCCGTCCGGCGCCATTGCCGCCGGTCAGTTTACGGATCAGGAGCTGACCGCTGAAATCAGCGGACTGTTGAGTAAAAACCGTCTTATCTGAAACGTGCGAAAAAACCCACCCCCACAGCCCGTATCAAAATGCCGATGGTGACGGTTACCAGCAGAACGGCCATCAAATGATGAAACCCGTTCTCTTCGGATTTTTCCCGATATCCCAGCAATGCACCACAGACGATACCGCAGATCAGCCCGCCGCCGTGCCCCCAGTTGTTGATTCCGGGAACCACCAGCCCAAAGATGACAAGCCCCACAATCCAGCTTTTGATCTGCTGAAATATCGCCTGACCGAATGTGCCGCCCCGGCTTTTCCCGTAATACAAGGCTGCTCCCATCAATCCGCAGAGGGCGGCGGAGGCTCCGATCGTCAGCGGAATGCGGGCGATGCAAGACACCCAGAAACCGAACATCCCGCTGACGGTGTAAATGATGATCATCCGGGATCCGCCGAATAAATTCACGATGGACGGCGCGATCTGACGGAAAGCCAGCATGTTGAAAACCAGGTGGAGCAGACTGCCGTGAAGATAATTGGCCGAAATGAGCGTCCACCATCGGCCGAGGCGATAGAATGGAAGCGAGCCGGTGGCTCCTAAAAGCATGATGCTGCCGTTATCCGGCGCCAGGAATGTCAGCGGATTCAGGGAAAAACTTGTTTTCAGAGGATGGATGAGCAGCGTCACGATGAACATACCGATATTTACATAGAGAATGCCCGGAATGATCCAATTTTCAAAGCGCCATCCACCGGCGGCTGATTTCATCCCCATGAGTTGGTTCCGCATGCGGCAAAATTCGTTCTCCTGCGCCAAGCCTGTACAATATCTGTAACATCATTCATTTTTATCATAAAGTTAAGATATTACGATAAACGGCTCGTTGTCAAACAGGAAAACAGGCGTGGAAGTCTTCCCGATGTGTTTCTGCGTCACGGAGCCATTTGCGGCGTACGGGAACGGATGTGCAGCTTTTGGAAGAATGCCCGATGCAATGGGATCGGAATTGACACGATAATCCATTTGGCCTACTATAGACTTTCAGAAAAATAATTTTGCGGCGTTATCGGTCGGAGATATACGACAGGATGATCCCCCTCCCTGCTGCCTTGCGAAATGAATTTCCTGAAAGTCTTTATATGGACATTGGGGGCATCCCTGTGTCCTTTTTTTGACTGTAAATTATATGCCATAGATAACAGGAGATAATAGAATTCCTTTGGAATATGCAGCGAGAATCACCGGAACAGGATCGGCCTTTCCTCAGAAACGGGTCACCAATGAAGACATTTCTCAGAAACTGGCAGTGTCCGGGATCGAAACAAATGATACGTGGATACGGGAGCGAACCGGCATCTCTGAAAGGCGGATGGCCGTTCCCGGAAATTCGGAAGAACACAATTCATCTCTTGGACTTGCCGCTGCATGGCAGGCCCTGGAAATGGCTGGCAAAACCCCTCTCGACATCGATCAGATCATCTATTCCACCTGCACGCCAGACACCATTCTGCCATCCACGGCCTGCTGGCTTCAGCAAAAGCTGGGGGCTGTCAAGGCCTGGGGAATGGATCTGAATGCGGCCTGCTCGGGTTTTATTTACGGGCTGAGCATCGCCGACCAGTTCATTGGCTCCGGAAAGGCCAATACCACGCTGGTGGTTGGTGCCGAAGTGCTGAGCTCGATCATCAACTGGAGCGACCGCTCCTCCTGCATTCTTTTTGGAGACGGGGCTGGGGCCGCCATTGTCGAGCGGGCTCCGGATACGTCTCCGCACCGCATTCTGTCCACCCATCTGCTGTCCGACGGCACCCTCTGGGAAATGCTGCATATTCCAGCCGGGGGATCTGCCCAGCCGGCAACCCCGGAACTGACATTGCAATATCTCGATAAAATCCAGATGAACGGCCGGGAATTGTTCAAAGTCGCGGTTCGAACTCTCACCAGTTTTGCCCAACAGGCGCTTAAAAAAAATCAGATGACCATCGATATGCTCGACTGGTTCATCCCCCACCAGGCTAATTTCCGCATCATCGAGGCGGTGGCCAAACGGTTGAATCTGCCCATGGAAAAAGTGCTGGTCAATGTGGATCGCTATGGCAACACGTCGTCTGCGACGGTGCCGACCATGCTCGACGAAGCGGTTCGGGACGGCCGGATTCAATCAGGCCAGATCGTGTTGCTGGATGCTTTCGGCGCCGGCCTGACGTATGGCTCCGTACTGATGAGATGGTAATGAATTAAACCCCAGCTGTCTGCCATGGCAGGCAACTCCTGCCAATTGACGCAAGCAGGGCATGACCAGCCGCTACACCTGATCGCGAAACCTGGGCATTTTTTTAAGGATCGCTCTTTGTCTTGACACATATATTGACTTTCAGAAATTATATCGTGGTGTTATCGGTTGGGGTTATATGAAAAATGATTGCCGTCTCCGTATCCCCGTGATATGCGGCCCGACCTGTGTCGGAAAAACAACAGTTGCTATCGAAGCTGCATCTGCACTGGATGCGGAAATTATTAGTGCAGATTCCATGCAGATTTACCGATATATGGATATCGGAACAGCCAAACCCTCTTTGCTGGAACAGGCACGAGTCTCGCATCACATGATTGATATCGTTGATCCGGATGCGCTGTTCGATGCGCAATTGTATGCGGAGATGGGCCGAAAGGTCATTTACGAGCTGGCCGATGCGGGGATTCCTGTGGTGGTTGCCGGCGGAACAGGGCTCTACATTCGTGCATTGCTTCACGGATTGTTTCAGGCCGGTTCCAGCGATCCCGGGCTGCGGATGAAGTTGAAAGCGGAAGCATCCATCCATGGCACGGATTCACTCTACCAGCAGTTATGTCAGTGTGACCCCGTATCGGCGGCAAAAATTCATCCCAGCGACACATTCCGCATCATTCGGGCTCTTGAAGTTTATGCCGTAACGGGGCAGCCTATTTCAACCTGGCATAAGGCGCACCGGGAATCACCGCCGCTGTTCGATGTATTGAAGATTGGACTTTCCAGACCCAGAGAATTATTGTATGAACGAATCAACCGCCGCGTGGATATCATGATTGAAGATGGGTTGGTGGATGAAGTGAAATCACTGATCGACAGAGGATACGCATCCGGGTTGAAACCTTTTCGATCCATCGGATACCGGCATATACTGGATTTTCTCGAGGGGCGCCTGAGCTGGGATGACACCCTTCAAACATTGAAACGGGATACCCGGCGTTATGCCAAGCGTCAGATGACGTGGTTTAATGCCGACTTACAAGTTGAATGGATGGATGCGGATCATACCGATGAAATTGTCTCCACTGTCAAATCTTTTTTGGTTTCCTGAAAACACCGCATGGCAGCGGATCATGAAAAATAAACCCCTTGCCCTGGTGATATTTCTGCTTGCGGTGTGTGGAATGTTGTTTCCGGGTGCAGATTCAAGTGAAAGCGCCCCCTCCGATGCCTCTCAGCCAAGGCTCAAGCATTATTTTCTCAAAAGACTTCATCCGGAACTTGCAGAGACGGGATCCCCCTTGTTTTTCCCCCCGGTTTATTACCAAAACATCCTGTCGAATTTCTATGAAAAACGTCATTATGCACCGGTATGGTCCCAGGATAATGGTTTGTTGACATCCCAGGCGGATCAGTTGATTCGCATTGTTGAAAACGCCGAATTGGATGGCCTGACATCCGAAGACTATCATGTGGGCCTGCTGAAGTCATTGAATTCAGAAATCACGCAATCTCTGGTGCAGAAGCAGCCGATCGATCCGGGAAAACAGGCGGATTTGGATGTGCTGCTGACGGATGCGTTTCTGCTGTTCAGCTCTCATCTGCTGTCTGGCAGAGTGACGCCGAACGATGTGGATTCCACCTGGTTGTTTTTCGATCCGGTATCCGACATGGAAGGGATTCTGAACTCCAATGCCTATGCCAGCCAGATGGAAACCTTTTTCGACGGTTTGCGTCCGGCCAACACCGCCTATTATCGGTTGCGGGATGCACTGCAGCATTATGCCGGTATCCAGAAAAAAGGGGGATGGCCTTCGATTCCTCCCGGCCCCCCCCTGAAAATGGGTGATACCAATGATCGGGTGGAAAAACTGCGAAAACGCTTGACCGTTACGGAAGACATCTCATCGCCTTCACGCCATGTCAAAACTTCCCTATTCGATGAATCCCTGATGAAAGGGGTTCAGCATTTTCAGAAGCGGCATGGAATCGAACCGAACGGCGTGGCTGGGCCATCCACCCTGGCGGCCATGAACGTGCCGGTCGAAGAACGGATGCAGCAAATCGAGTTGAATCTGGAGCGGTGGCGCTGGATACCCCACGATTTGGGTGCCCGGTATATCCTGGTCAACATTGCCGATTACAGTCTGGCGGTGGTGGAAGATCACGCAACGGTCTTGGAGATGCGGGTGGTTGTCGGCAAGACCTATCGCCGAACGCCGGTATTCAGCGAAAAGATGAAGTATCTGGTGTTGAATCCTTATTGGAATGTTCCCTTCAAGATTGCCGTCGAGGACAAACTGCCCATCATCCGGAAAAATCCGATATATTTATCGCAGCAGCATATCAAGGTGTTTGAGAATGGCAGCGAAAACGCGCCGGAGATCAATCCGGTACTCATCGACTGGTTTCGGGTGAATGCCGGTAATTTCCCCTATCGCCTGCGTCAGGATCCCGGACCGTCGAATGCATTGGGCCGAATCAAATTTATGTTTCCCAATAAATTTGCCATTTATCTTCATGATACGCCGCAGCGGTCTTTGTTTAAAAGAACCATCCGGGATTTCAGTTCCGGATGTATCCGTATCGAAAAACCGGTGGAACTGGCGACGTACCTGCTTCGAAACGATCCGCAGTGGCCGCGCCAGCGGATCACGGATACCCTGAAAAGTGGTGTGACAACGGTTGTTTATATCAAAGATCCCATTCCGGTGCATCTGCTTTACTGGACGGCCTGGGTAACAGAGGATGGCATCGTTCACTTCGTCAATGATATCTATGACAGGGATCCACCCCTTTCGAAGGCGTTGAAGGCAAAATTGAAGGAAAGCATTGTTTCGGCGGAAAATACACCCGTGCTCAAAGCTGAAAATTGAAAAGTCAGGTCACTTCCGGATCGGAATAGACCTGACTTGATCTGACATGCGTTCTGCTTACCAGTACCGGATATCTCCTACATCCAAATGGACAAAATTTTCAGATGGATAATATCCAACACCACCCTGTTTGAGGGAAACAGCAACCCGCCTCACGGCTGATATCTTTCGATCCGGCAGGCGGATATCCACCGCTTTCCCTTGAATATGCAGGCTGTTTTTGGCGACATTGCCGCTTTCCCGGCTGAGCATGGCATTGGTTTCGGGGCTTCGGTATCCCGATATGATGTGGAAGGGAGATGAACGGGTTTCCAGTTTGAGGGAAACGCCGTAAAGATAGTCGAGAAGATGTGGATCGATGGGTTTGACGGCACCCGTCCGGAAATCTCTGAAAATTCGATTGATGTCTTTCAGAGCCGCCGGGGAGTATCGGCCTTTGGTAAAATAGGATACATCCATTTTTTCGCCGGTATGGGGATTGTAAAAATGCAAGGACCTGGATGGATTGATCTTTGCTTTTTTATCTTTTCGATGGATCGCAGAAAAAGCCGTTGATGGAACTGCTCCGAGAATTGCAGCCATGGCGCCCAGCTTCAAAAAGCCTCTTCGATCCATTTGTGCAGCATTGATTTCCGGCGTACTGGCTAATTTGGCTATGAGTGAAAAGATAAGCCCACCTCCTTTACAGATATTCTCTGCTTCATTTTTTAGGGTAACATAAAAAAAAATAGCGGGTTTTGTCAACCCTAAATCGAATCAGCGGTGTCAAACCCTATGCGCGGGACATGAATTTTCCGGTTTCTGTATTGACTTTCACGCGTTCTCCCGCTTCCATATACTCGGGAACCTGAACGACAACCCCGTTCGAGAGTGTGGCAGGTTTGTTTCTGCCGGTGGCTGTCGCCCCCTTGATGGCCGGAGCTGTATCCGTAATATCCAGTTCGATGGATTGCGGCAGTTCGATGCCGATGATTTTCCCATCATTCAGCAGCGCCGTTATTCCTTCCAGATTGTCCAATAGCCAAATGGTCTGCTCTTCGATGGATTCTCCGGCCAGTGTGTATTGGTTGAAATCTTCACTGTCCATGAACGTGTAGAGATCACCTTCTTTAAAGATATACTGAACCGGTCTTCGGCTGAGTTCGACATCGTCGAGCGCATCGTTGCCTTTAAATGTCTGGTCGAGTTTCTGACCATTCTGCACATTCGTCATCCGAACTTTGTAAAGTGTTAACGCTCCCCGTGCAGACGGTGTTTTTACATCGATGTGTTTGACCACATAAATCTGTTGATTGATCGATACGACATTGCCTTTTTTCAAATTGGATGCTTTCCGCATAAGAAGCATGACTCCCGAATACATTTGTTGATATTTTTTATTGACAGTGACATCCCGGCTGGATGCTTTTCATCCCCTTAAACAGCCGCATCCACGTTTATGATTGGGGTATTGGTATCACACATTGGATTGGAAGACAATGCCGCCTGATGATCGAGAAAAAATTCACCGTAAAGACGCAAAGAGTGCAAAGGGGGAATTGGTGAAAAAATGGGGAGGTGTTTTTGCTGAAATCGACA
>CAZBUL010000051.1:9316-17266 GCA_964495045.1 uncultured Desulfobacterales bacterium
CATACCCATTCCGCATCCGGGGCCCATTCCCGTCATGCCCATCCCGCATTTGCCTCCTTTGCCCATTCCTGGCCCCATGCCGCCCGGCATTTGGGCTCCGGCAACTGCGACGATCAAACCCGAAACAAAACACGCCGTAATGATCACTTTTCCGATTCTTTGCATAATATGCTCCTTTTTGTATGAATGATGGATAACGATAACCGTTTTTCACGATGGCAGAACGTAAAGCAATTCTAATGCCATTATGAAAAAAAGAGAAAACCCCTGGTATGAAAGGCTGAAAAAGGCTGCTTTCTCGTAAACATCTTTTCTGGATCGGCAAAAAAGATATGAATTCAAGATGGGTAATTCATATCCACAAGGGTATCAATTATCCATCCAGTTCTGTGAGCTTGCCTGCAATGGCCACCCAGCCCTCTTTGGATTGAACATCCATGATTTCAAATCCGGTGGATTGCATTTTCTCCACCACCTTGTTTCGATTGGCCTCGATGATCCCGGAACATATCATGATGCCGCCGGGTGCCATCACCCGGCGCACATCGTCCAGAAGCTCCAGAATGACTTCCGATAAAATATTGGCGGAGATGCGCTGAAATTTTTCGGTGACGGCATTCACCAGACTGCCGATACGAATGTTGAATCGGTTCGCATCGATCCGATTCAACAGAAGGTTTTGGGTCGCAATGTCACAGGCAACGGTGTCGGTGTCGATGCCGACCAGCCGGGAGGCTCCCAGTTTCGCCGCTGCGATCATCAGAATGCCGGAGCCGGTTCCGACATCCAGAAAGGTATCTTCGGGCTGGATATATTTTTGGATCATTCCGATACACAAGGCCGTGGTGGGATGGGTTCCCGTACCGAAGGCCATGCCCGGATCGATCTCGATGACAATCTCGCCTTCCGCCGCCGTATATTCCCGCCAGGTAGGTTTGACCACCAGGATATCGGTTAGCTTTTCGGGCCAGAAATAGGCTTTCCAGGATTCGGCCCAATCCTCTTCATCCACCTCCCGGTAGAAGATGCGTGAAGCGATATCCCAATGCAGCTTGAGATCTGCCAGCCCTTGTTCGAGTTTTCGGCGGTTGGATGCCAGCGATGCGTTTTGGGGAAAATATCCGGTAACGGTGTGATGTTCGGGTTTTGGCAGCGCATCATCGCCCCATCCTTCTGTGGGCTCCAGATGTGGATCTTCCACCACAACCCCGGACAACCCGAGATCGTCGAACAAATTCGAAATCAGCTCCACTGCCTGTTCGGCGGGTTCGGTGTCCACAATGACCACCGCTGCAATCCATTTCATCATATTCTCCTTGGATGGTGAAAGCGTTCCTTGGGCGGGTTGAAATATCCGTGACAAACCAATGGGAATCGTTCACGAATCATTTTCAAGATATTTTCCATCCCGATGGGCGGACTGTGATCCGCCGCCGTGGCCATGGCTTCCAGATACCGCAGGGGATCGTAATTCAGATTTCGCCACTGGATAAAGTCGATGGGGTGTCTGCTCAAAAAATCCATCAAGGCATCGACTTCCTCCGGAACATCCGTAAATCCCGGGCAGTTGAGGTAATTGATGGCCACATGCCGTTTATGCTGTCGTGCCAGATCGATACTGGCTGCAACATCTGTAAAGGTATAGCCTTTCGGTCTGAAGTAGGCTTCATAGTATCGGCTTCGCATGCTGTTCATACTGACGCGCATGCTGTCCAGCCCTGCATGGAAAAGTTTCTCCAGGATTTCGGGGCGGCTGGCATTGGTGTTCATGTTGATGGTTCCATCGTTGGTTTGAGAGCGGATCAGCCGGATAGCGGGCTCGATGACATCGGCTGCCAGCAAGGGATCCCCCTCGCATCCCTGGCCGAAGCTGACCACGGCGGATTTCACCCGGCGAATATGGAAGAGGGCAATTTCGGCGATTTCATCCGGTGTGGGGGTGAAGGCAATGCGCTCCTGGCTGTTGGAAATGATACCCTGCTGCTGAAGAGACAGGCATCCCAGACATCTGGCATTGCAGTGTTGAGAGGTGGGAAGCGGGGCCTCATAGCGTCCTAAAAAAAAATTTTTGCCTGCCGGGCATCCATACGTCATGGCGCAATGTTCCAGATGCGCCCGAAGCCGATTGTTCGGCATGTACTTTCGCAAGAGATTGACACCCCTTATTACATCTTCGACCTTCATGAACCGTAAATCCTGGCGGGGTTCATCGTCCACTTGAAGGACCGCAGCGCGGAATCCTTCCGGATGCCAGCCGACGGCACCGTACGAAAACAAGGGAAGCAAATTGGCGCCGGGTAATTCCCGATAGGCACAGCAGTGTGTCAGCACATATCCCGGAGAATTGAAAGCGGCAACCGGATAAAGAGGGTTGCCTGCGTTGTATGGGTTCTCCGCAACTGTTTCAAGATTGCGGGTAGAAAGATTGTAAAGGATGGGCACCCGATCGGGCAGAAACATGAGCTCGCTTCCATAGGGCATGGGATGCGTTTGTTCGGCAGTCAGGGGAACGAGCCGCTGCCCATCCATTCCCACGGAGGCATATCCTTCGAGCTCGAAGATTTCACCCTGTGTATCGGCTACCAGAGCAGTCAGCAGGTTTAGTCCTGTTTTTAGGGCTGAATTCGCAGGACGTTTTCGGAGCCGCTTTCGTTTTACGATCTTTTCATGTTGTTTCATTGCCGAAAAGTAACATGATCCATCGTGATTTTCAACACGATCACCGCATCATCGGTTGTGGTTGATGCTTGTGTTTGTCGTGAGGCGAACAAGACGTTATTTTCCGTTTGATTGGCATCATATTTTATTTGCCGGACAGCCATAGATGTGCCAAAATAATTGAAACCAGAGCAAATATTTGATCCATGACATCATTTCCAATAAGCCAATGAAACTGGTTTTCGAAACGGGAGATGTCTTTGCAGAATGTTTTCAAAAATAAAAATTTTGTAATGTTGTTCTGCGGCATGGTTTTGTTCTGGGAAGAGGCACTGGCCGCAGACAACATCCCCAAGTATGGCCCGAAAGAAGCGCCGTATGCCATTCCTTTGTCCCATGATCATCGGTACATGCAGAATCCGGCCCATCCTGCTGTCGATTACTGGAATCTTGCGTCATTCTATGATGCCCAGTTCAATGAACTCGCCTGCTCCGTGGCATCGGTGGCCATGATTCTTAACGGAATGATGCGGGCCAGACATACCCTTCAGGCAGTGGATACCAATATCACACAGAGCAAATTGATCCAAAAAATCCACACCGAAAATTGGGAAGCGCGGGTCATGCCGGGTGGATACAACGGAAAGGTCGGGCTTAGCTTGAGCCAGCTTGAAGAAGTTCTGAAAGCGTCCTTGCGTCAATATGGCGTGACGAATTACGAGATCGATCGGATGGAAGTCACGCAAATGAATCCTTCGGTATTGACGGCATTCCGCCGGGCATTGACTGCCAATGAAAGAAATCGCCATGACTTTATCCTGATCCATTTTGTGCAGGATGTGGTAACGGAATCACCGGGCGGCCCTTATCCGCATGTTTCACCGATAGGTGCTTACGATAAATTCACCCGCCGGGTGCTGGTCATGGATGTGGATCGTGAATGGTATGAGCCGTATTGGGTGTCTGATAAAAGGCTGCTGCTGGCGATGTCCCAAAAAACCGAGAAATGCGGCCAGGGAGGATATCTGTGGATTCGTTTGAAATGAGGCGTTTCTGATGCGGGCGGTTGTGCAGCGGGTCAAGGAAAGTTCGGTGACTGTCGATGGCCGGGTGATCAGCCGGATTGGTCCGGGCATACTGGTGCTGTTGGGGGTATCCGAAACGGATGAAAGGGCGGATGTGGAGTTCCTGTCTGAAAAAATCGTCCATTTACGAATCTTTGAGGATGACAACGGAAAAATGAACCGGTCTTTGATAGATACACAGGGCGAAATGCTTGTGGTCTCCCAGTTCACCCTTCTGGGAGACTGCCGCAAGGGGAGGCGTCCTTCCTACATCCATGCGGCCGCACCGGAAAAGGCCGAGCCGTTGTACGAGGTCTTCGTCGAAAAGGTTCGTGAAAAAGGGATTCCGGTCCAAACCGGTCAATTTCGGGCCATGATGGATGTCTCGCTGATCAACAACGGCCCTGTGACACTTATTTTAGACAGCAAGTCTGATTGAATCTTTCTGGATGTCACCCAAATATAAAAATGGCTTTCATCTGCATTTGCTGATTTCCGAGATTTGATTACTGGTAGCCATATTTTTCTGCACGGTCACTCCCATAATTGAAGATATCGAAATTGAAAAAACTGCTACTTACAGGTATCGTCCTTCTTTGTCTGATCACCGATACGCTCGCAACGGCGCCGGCGGATCGGAATATCATGATATCCCGGATGCTTTCTCTCATTCAGGAAAAGGATGCCGTTTTGCTGACCGATTCCCACGGAGCGGTTCTGGCATCCCAACATGCCGACAAGCTTCTGGTGCCGGCTTCGACTTTCAAAATTCTCACATCCCTGGTTGCCATTCACTGTCTGGGCGAAAATTATCGTTTCGTGACAGAATGCTATCTCGACAAAAACAGGAATCTGAAAATCAAGGGATTCGGCGATCCCATGTTTCTTTCGGATATTATGCCCGACTTCACCCGGCAGCTTCAGCCCCACCTGCATGATTACAAGGATATGGTTCTGGATGATTCGGCTTTTCAACAGCCCCTTCGGATTCCTGGTGTTTCCCAGACCAGCGAACCTTATGATGCGCCCAATGCGGCATTTTGCGCCAATTTCAACACCATCAATTTCCAGAAAACAGCCAGTGGCAAATATATCAGTGCCGAGCCTCAGACGCCGCTGACTCCCTTTGCCGTCTCGAAAATCCGCGCTTCAGGAATGGGTTCCGGCCGAATCGTTTTTTCGCATGCCCAAGGAGAGAACGTTCTCTATGCCGGACATCTGGTGGCCGAGTTTTTAACGCAGCAGGGAATCCAATCGTCCGGAGAGATTCGCATCGGCCGGGTCGAAGCGGATGACCGTCTGCTGCTGGGCTATGTTTCCCCGTACCAACTGACGGATGTCATCACCAAACTGATGGCCTATTCGAACAATTATATCGCCAATCAGTTGTTCATTGCCGCCGGCATTCATGCGTATGGGCTGCCGGGAACGATCGACAAGGGAATTCGGGCGTCGCAGGAATTTCTTCGCCGTGAAATGAAAATGGAAACTGTCCAAATTGCCGAAGGATCGGGCATTTCACGGGAGAATAAAATATCGGCCATCCAGATGGATCGACTTCTGGTGAAGTTTTATCCGTATCGGGAGCTGATGCGCAGACAGGGAAATGAATTGTATAAGACGGGAACTTTGGACGGTGTCCGCACCCGTGCGGGGTATATCGAAGATAAAAATGGCGGCACTTACCGGTTTGTGGTCATGATCAACACCCCCGGCAAAACGGCGGATCCGGTCATGGAAATCATCCGGCAGATCGCCGGAATTTAGTTTTTTGCCTTTTTGATTTCCAGGCAGCCTTCGGGATGAATCTCACCGCCCGTAATGTGAGCATAGGCACTGTGATTATGGATGGATTCAAAATTTTCGGCACTGACGGAAAACCAGGTGATGTTGCTGTCGGCCTGAATTTTTTCGGCCACATCCCGGACGATGTCTTCCACAAATTTGGGGTTGGTGAATCCTTTTTCCGTAACGAATTTCTCATCCACCCGCTTCAGGATGGAATATACTTCGCAGGATGAACAGGTTTCCACCAGCTCGATCATGTCTTCCATCCAGATGAATTTCTTGAAGCGGGTGCTCAGGCGAACCTCACCCCGCTGATTGTGGGCGCCCACATCGCTGATTTCCTTCGAGCAGGGGCAGACCGATGAAATGGGTACAATCACTTCAGAAACCAGATCGACGCGGCCCGCGGGATCACTGGAACCCAGAATCCGGCAGGTATAGTCCATCAATCCCGGTGCACCGCTGACCGGGGCTTTCTTTTCGATAAAATACGGAAAAGAGACTTCGATATGCGCGGATTCTGCATTGAGATGTTTTTTCATCCGCTCCAGCACTTCAGAGATGCGTTTGAGGGAAATTTCGGGCCGGAACAGATGAAGCAGCTCGACAAAACGGCTCATGTGCGTGCCCTTGTATTTATGGGGCAGATCGACATACATGTTGATGGTGGCGACCGTATGTTGTCGGCTGTTTCTTCGGTCTAGAACAGTAATGGGGTATCGGATATTTTTGATGCCGACTTTGTCGATGCGGATGTTGCGGTGATCCCGCTGATTCTGGACGTCTTTCATGGATGTGCTGCAGAGCGGATGGGGTGTCATGTCCGGATTCTCGTATCTGTTATGGATTCATCTCGACTGCCCCGTTTCTTACGGTGTTTGGCGTGGTCTGTCAACAGATAATCCGGACGCACATGACTCAATGCCCTGAAAATATTTCCTTTTACATTTGGATTGCCGTGTTGGAGACGATCGATCATCTCTTTGATTTCTCGGCGTTTGGACGTTCCAGATGTCGGACATGCATTGACGAAGACCGGAAACCGGGCCTCTCCGGCGAATTTTCGAATGGTTGTCTCATCCACAAATGCCAAGGGGCGGATCACGGTGAATCTTCCTTGAAAAAAGCTTTGGGATGGCACCATGGTGCAGATTTCTCCTGCGTAACAGATATTCAGAAAAAGGGTTTCGATAAGATCATCCCGGTTATGACCGAGAGCCAGCTTCCGGCAGCCCAGTTCATCCGCTATTTCAAACAGGCGTTTGCGTCTGAGATGCGAACATAAAAAACAGGGATTTTCCCTATTTTCCGAACTGTGAGCCAGAATGCCATGTTGGGTTTTTTCCACCCGAAGATCGATGCCCCACTGACTGCACGTATCCTTCAATTGGTCGGCAAAGCTGTTTTCAAATCCCGGATCGATATAAATCGGAAACAGTTCATACTGAACGGGGATCCGGCGAAGCCTTTCCCGAAGTATCCACAGAAGGGTCAGGCTGTCTTGCCCGCCGGACAATCCAACGGCAATCCGATCGCCATTGGCGATCATGTTGTAATCATGAATGGCTTTGCCGACCCCTCTGTTCAACAGCCGGAACAGTTTGGATTCTTTGATGGACGTTAGTCTCCGTCTTTATTATCCATTACCAGCCGGATTCTCCCCGCGGCAACTTCTCTCAGGGAAATGACAATATCTTCATTCTTGGGGGAACTGACCAGATATTCGGAACCTTCCCGAATCTGACGGACCCGCCTGGAAACCATATTGGCCAGAAGGAACCGGTTGGGAACCCGTTTTAGACAATCATCGATGGTTACTCTTGCCACAACAACACCTCCACACTACTGATTAAAGGATATCGACCAATTCGTAACACCGTTTGCCGCCGGGAGCGGTCAGAACGAGCTCATCAGAGGGCTTTTTCCCAAGGATAGCCTGGCCGAGGGGGGATGCAATGGAAATCCGCCCTTCTTCGATATTCGATTCTTCCGGTCCGACCAACTGGTACTCAACGGTTTCGCCGGTATCGACATTTTCCAAAAGCACGCGACAGCCGAATGCAGCCCGATCTTTGGGCATTTTGCTCGGATCGATGATATCCGAACTGGACAGCTTGTATTCCAGGTCCCGAATGCGGCCTTCGAGAAAGCTCTGGCGATCTTTTGCGGCCTCGAATTCGGCATTTTCCGACAAGTCGCCATGGGCCCGCGCTTCCTCGATCGCCTTGATGTTCTGCGGTCTTTCAACTTTTTTGAGACGTTCCAATTCAACTTTCAGGGCAGCATAGCCCTCCTTGGTCATGGGTATTCGTTCCAACTTGTACTCCTGAGATAAGGGGATGTTTGTCTTTATGATGGTGTGTACCGGTGCGCCCTGCGCCGTTTTTTCGTATCTTGAAAAAACGACACAGATAACAGCAGCGGTGGTACTATTCGTCGG
>CAZBUL010000052.1:0-9834 GCA_964495045.1 uncultured Desulfobacterales bacterium
TTGGCATACGTGATACCTTCCGGCACCGAAAAAGCCTGAACCGGTTTGTCGGCCATCAATCGCTTCATGAATCCCACCCACACCGGACACGCTGCCGATCCGCCAGTCTCTCCTTTTCCGAGAGTGCCTTCTTCGTCAAATCCAACCCATACACCGGCTACATATTCCGGTGTATAGCCGATAAACCAGGCATCATTCATATTGTTGGTCGTACCGGTTTTCCCGGCGGCTGGCCGGTTCAATTCTCTGGCTTTTCGACCGGTTCCATTTTTCACGACACTTTCGAGAAGACTGGTCATGATGAAAGCCGTACTTTTTTCAATGGCATGACTTTTGTCCGGTTCGGATACTTCGAGGACGCTGCCATTTTGTTCGATGATTTTTGTAATAAATACCGGTTGAATCAATTCCCCGGCATTGTCAAAGACAGAGTACGCTCGGACCATTTCCAGCAGGGAAACTCCCGATGAACCCAGTGCTATTGAAAGATTGCGATCGATACTGGAGGTGATACCAAGCTTTTTGGCATACCCAATGGCATAGTCGATGCCGATATCCTGAAGGATTTTGATGGTTACGACATTGACGGATTTTTCGAGGGCATGTCGCAGAAGAATCTGGCCGGAATATTTTCTGTCATAATTTTGAGGCTTCCAGACCGAATCTCCCTCGTCATCCATGAAAGCGATCGGCGAGTCGATCATGACCGTTGCGGGGGTATATCCCTTGTCTATGGCGGCGGCATAGATGATAGGTTTAAACGATGAACCCGGTTGTCTTCTCGACTGAGTGGCCCGATTGAACTGACTGTCTCTGAAATCCCGGCCGCCGACCATCACCTTGACCTGTCCGGTTCCGGCTTCCAGGCAAAGCAGAGCGCCCTGTACTTTGGGTGTCTGTTCCAAAGAAAGGTACCATTTATCCCCTTCCTTGGCTTTCTCCATCACTTTGACCAGAATGACATCTCCAACAGCCAGGATGCCGGGCGGTCTTTTGGTGACAGATTCCTGCGGAGATCGATTCGCAATATTTTTTTTCGCCCATCGCATGTCGGCAAGACGGATAATCCCATGGTTTTTCCCAATCCGCACACTGGTTGTCTGATCGGACTCGCTGACGGAAACCACGACGCCTGTCAGCACGATGCCAGGTTTGATCACGGTTTCCCGGATATCTTCGTGAATGGTTTTTGAAAAAGCGTCCATTTCATCCGGCTTGATATGTTTGATCGGTCCACGATATCCCTGACGTTTGTCGATTGCACTCAATCCAATTCCGAGTTCTTCCTGTGCGATCTTTTGCAAATCGATATTGACGGCGGTATAAATGCTGAGGCCGCTGCTATATAAGGCGTCCTGACCGTATTTGGTTTCAACATACCGCCGGATATGCTCGGTATAAAATGGAACTTCATCGATGTACCAATTTTTTCGGGGTTTGATATCCAGGGGCTGCTGAATGGCTGCTGAAGCCTGGGATTCGGTAATGTAGCCCTCAGCCGCCATACGGTTCAAAACATATATTTGGCGCTGCTTGGCCTTTTCCGGATAGCGGAAAGGGGAATATTTGGTCGGGGCCTGGGGCAGGCCGGCCAGCAGGGCGCATTCGGCGATGTTCAACTCCGAGACTTTTTTCCCGAAATAATTTTCTGAGGCCGCTTCGATCCCGTAAGCGCCATGGCCCAGATAAATCTGGTTGAGGTATAAAAAAAGGATTTCATCCTTGGAAAAAGCCTGGCTGATTCGATAGGCCAGAATGGCTTCCTTGATTTTTCGGGTATAACTGCGCTCCGGCGTGAGGAGAAAGGATTTGGTAACCTGCTGGGTGATCGTGCTGCCGCCCTGAACCACGCCGCCTGCTTCGATGTTTTTCAACAAGGCGCGAAAGATGCCGATGATATCGATTCCCGGATGACTGTAGAATCGGGAATCTTCGGCGGCGATAAACGCTTCTTTGAGCGTTTGCGGAATTCTGGATATGGGGATGACTATCCGGCGCTCTTTGTAAAATTCACCGATTTTCCGGTTATCGTCCGAATAAACCGTTGTGATCACCGGGGGATGATAATCGGATAGCTTCGATATTTTCGGTAGATCTTCGTTGATGTAGAAATATAAAAGGAATGTGGCAATGGTGCCGGCTGTCATGGCAATTGAGCCAGTCCATAATACTGTTTTGATGATGAGTTTCGACAAACTTTGAGGAGGCTTTTGGCGGGCTCTCTTTTTCAAAATCTGTGATGTCTTTCTGGATTCAGGCATAAGCAAGATATCGGATCGTTGTTGGGATGGCGTCTATAGAAACAGAAATCAGCATATTTCTTTACAAACATTCAGCGACTTGTTACTCTACCACCCATATTGGAAAATTTTATATTATAACCCACGATGATGGAAAGACAAGAATTTTCATGATAGGAGTTCAGCAGGAAAGGTTATGGACAAAATTGATCTTGATTTCAGCAAACTGGATGGATTGGTGCCGGCGATTGTTCAGGACTATGATACCGGCCAGGTTCTGATGCTGGCATTCATGAATGCCGAAGCCTGGCGTGTTACCCTCTCAACCGGAAAAGCCACTTATTACAGCCGATCCCGAAAAAAACTCTGGGTGAAAGGCGAAACATCCGGGCATATTCAACTTGTCAAAGAAATTCATATCGATTGCGACAACGATACGGTGCTGCTGAAAGTCGATCAGATTGGCGGTGCTGCCTGCCATACCGGCCATAAAAGTTGTTTTTTTCAAAAAGTGGAGAACGGTTCTGTCGTGATCTGCGGAGAACCGGTATTTAATCCAAAGGAGGTTTATAAATAAATGGACACAGTTTTAAAACTGGGGATTCCCAAAGGAAGTCTTCAAAACGCAACTGTTGAATTGTTCAGACGATCCGGCTGGAAGATCGATGTCAACGGAAGAAGTTATTTTCCTGAAATCAATGATAAAAATATCGAATGTGCCTTGTGCCGCGCCCAGGAAATGTCGCGTTATGTAGAACATGGAACACTCGATGCCGGCCTGACCGGAAAGGACTGGATCGCCGAGAACAAATCGGATGTCCATATCGCGGCAGACCTTGTTTACTCCAAAGTGAGTGCCAGACCGGCCCGGTGGGTGCTGGCCGTTCCATTCGATTCGCCGGCCAGAAAACCCGAAGACCTTGCCGGAAAAAAAATAGCCACTGAATTGGTCGAATTTACGAAACGTTATTTTGCTGAAAGATCCATTCCCGTCACTGTCGAGTTTTCATGGGGAGCGACGGAAGCCAAAGTGGTTTCAGGGCTGGCGGATGCCATTGTGGAAGTGACGGAAACCGGCAGCACTATCAAGGCGCATGGCCTTCGAATCATTCATGAAATGATGCAGACCAATACGCAGCTCATTGCCAACCATGAATCATGGAAACATCCGGAAAAACGCGAGAAAATCGAACAGATTGCATTGCTGCTGCAGGGCGCGCTGCTCGGTGAGAAACTGGTGGGCCTCAAGATGAATGTACCGGATACATGCCTCGAAAAAGTGGTGGCTTTGCTGCCGAGCCTGAATGCCCCGACCGTTGCCTCTCTTTACAAATCATCGTGGTATTCGGTTGAAACCGTGGTGAACACCCATGTTGTAAGGGAGTTGATCCCTGTCCTGATGAAAAATGGGGCGGAAGGGATCATTGAATATCCTTTGAACAAGGTGATCTGAGCCTGAAATTCCATATTGTGGGGTTTCGGGTAGGGGCGGATCATCATCCGCCCCCCTGCCGATTCATTGAAAAGTATCCAGAACTATAATGACGGACTTCCCGCCTATTTGACCGATGAAAAAAAGCCTGCCTTCAAGAATTCCCGATTCATACGGGCAATGTTGGTGATGGAAATTTCTTTGGGGCATTCGGCTTCGCATTCCCGTTCGTTGGAGCAGTTTCCAAACCCAAGTTGATCCATGGTTCGGACCATATAAGTCACCCGTCTGGCGGCCTCTGGCTTGCCCTGAGGTAGCAGGGCGAGCTGAGACACCTTGGCGCCGACAAAAAGCATGGCCGATGCATTGGGGCAAGCCGCGACACAGGCGCCACAGCCGATACAGGCCGCAGCATCCATGGCCTTGTCCGCAATTTCCTTGGGGATGGGGATGGCATTGGCATCGGGTGTGCCGCCGGTGTTGATGGAAACATATCCGCCTGCCTGAATGACTTTATCCAAAGCACTTCGATCCACCATCAGATCTTTGAGAACCTTGAATGCTCTGGCACGGAACGGCTCGATGGCAATCGTGTCGCCGTCCTTGAAATGCCGCATGTGCAGTTGGCACAGGGTCGTTCCTTTTTCCGGGCCATGGGGTCTGCCATTGACGACGGAACCGCACTGGCCGCAGATGCCTTCCCGGCAGTCATGATCAAAAGCGATGGGTTCCCGGCTGTCAATCGTCAGTTGTTCATTCACGACATCCAGCATTTCCAGAAACGACATATCCGTCGATATATTGCTGGCATGGTAGGTTTCAAATCCCCCTTTGATCTCGGTGGACGATTGACGCCATACCTTCAGCGTTAAATTAATGGTTTTTGTCACTTGTAACTCCTTTGTGTTAATTTGACGTTTTCAAAAACCAGTTGTTCTTTATGGAACTGGGGATCCTTGCCTTCACCGGAATATTCCCATGCCGCAACATGACAGAAATTCTCGTCATCCCTCAGCGCCTCGCTTTCTTCGGTCTGAAAGGCCTCGTTGAAGTGACCACCGCAGGATTCCCGCCGGGCCAGTGCATCGATGATCATCAGCTCTGAAAATTCCAGAAAATCGGCCACCCGTCCGGCCCGTTCAAGACTCTGGTTGAGATCTTTTTCCACACCGGGAACTTTGACATTTTCCCAGAATTCACTGCGCAGTGACTGGATCAAGGTTCTGGCTTTGGTCAGGCCGGCATCGTTTCGGGCCATGCCGCAGTATTCCCACATGATGCCGCCCAGTTCACGGTGAAAGTCATCGACCGTGCGTTTGCCGTTGATGGACAGCAACCGCTGGGTGCGTTCGCCGGCCAAACGGGCGGCGGCGGTGAATTCCGGCTGGCTCGTCGTGATTTTGGGCAGTTGGGTCCCGGCAAAATAGCCGCCGATGGTATAAGGGATGACGAAATAACCATCGGCCAGGCCCTGCATGAGTGCACTGGCCCCGAGGCGGTTGGCGCCGTGATCCGAAAAATTGGCCTCACCCAATACGAAAAGTCCGGGAATGTTGCTCATCAAATTGTAATCGACCCAGAGCCCGCCCATCGTATAATGTACGGCCGGATAGATCATCATGGGCTTTTCATAGGGGTTGTCCGCCGTAATTTTTTCATACATCTGGAAGAGATTACCATATTTCTGGGCGATCACATCCTTGCCGTCGCGAAGGATGGCATCCCGGAAATCCAGATAAACGGCCAGCCCGGTTTCCCCGACCCCTTTTCCTTGATCGCATTGTTCTTTGGCGTTTCGGGAGGCGACATCCCGGGGAACGAGATTGCCGAAACTTGGATATTTTCGTTCCAGAAAATAATCGCGTTCTGCATCCGGAATCTGGTCGGGCGAGCGCTTGTCTCCGGCATTTTGGGGAACCCATACACGGCCGTCATTTCGAAGGCTTTCGCTCATCAGGGTCAGTTTGGATTGATAGGTGCCATGAACAGGAATGCAGGTTGGATGAATCTGTGTGAAACACGGGTTGGCGAACAGCGCCCCCTTCAGATAAGCCCGGTATGTGGCGGTGACGTTACACGCCATGGCATTGGTAGAAAGGAAAAATACATTGCCGTATCCTCCGGTGCAGAGAACAACGGCATCGGCTGTATGGCTTTCGATGTCACCCGTCACCAGATTCCGAACGATGATCCCTCTGGCCTGTCCATTGACCAGAACCAGTTCCACCATTTCCCGGCGGGTGAACATCTGCACTTTTCCGGTGGCTATCTGACGGTTGAGCGCACTGTAGGCGCCCAGCAGCAGTTGCTGACCGGTCTGACCTCTGGCATAAAATGTCCGCGAAACCTGGGCGCCGCCGAAACTGCGGTTGGCCAGAAGCCCGCCGTATTCCCGGGCAAAGGGAACGCCCTGTGCCACACACTGATCGATGATGTTGCCGCTGACCTGCGCCAGACGATAGACATTGCCTTCCCGTGCCCGGAAGTCTCCCCCCTTGATGGTGTCGTAAAAAAGCCGCCAGTCACTGTCGCCGTCATTCTGATAGTTTTTGGAGGCGTTGATGCCGCCCTGAGCCGCAATACTGTGAGCACGGCGGGGGGTGTCTTGAATACAGAAGCTTTTGACGTTGTATCCCAGTTCCGCCAGAGACGCTGCGGCTGAGCCGCCGGCGAGACCTGTTCCGACAACGATGATTTCAAATTTGCGTTTATTGGCGGGGTTGATGAGTTTCAGCTCGAACTTGTGCCTGTCCCATTTATCAGCGAGCGGCCCCCCGGGAATTTTTGCATCCAGATGCATGGTTGATCTCCTTGTTTAAGCAATCAGCGAAATGTAAACGGGTAGAAATCCAAAACCGATGCCGACGACAAGACTGAAAGCCAGGCCGACCGTCATGATGATTGGCATGTATTTCGGATGATTGGCGCCCAGAGTTTGAAAAGCGCTCCACAATCCGTGGCTGACATGCAAACCGGCAATGATCATGGCCAGGATATAAAAAGCGACGTAATAAGGGTTGGAAAAGGCTTTGGATACAATGTCAAAAATGGTGGTGTGCGTTTTATCGACGAAATGAAAATTCATCAGGTGAAAAACCACGAAAAGCAAAAGAAAAAAACCTGTATATGGCATGGTGGCGGAGCCGATGGATCTGCCGCCCGCGGATTTGTTGACACTATAACGGGTGGGTCTTGCTTTCAGATTGTCGAAGAACAGGGTGGCGCCTGTCAGGATATGGATCAGAGCGAATGTCAACAGACAGATTTCCGCTGCGTTGACCAGAGGGCCCAGGGAATGCAGGTGCATGGCATAAGCGTTGAATGCATCTCTTCCTCCGTAGATAAAGAGATTTCCGGCAAGGTGTGCCACCAGAAACCCGCAAAAACACAGCCCCGTAATGGCCATCATCAGTTTTCTTCCGATGGATGACCCCAACATGTTGATAAACCAGTTCATCTTCACCTCCAGGTTAATGGGAATTAGAATTACAACATAAAAGCGTTTGCATCATGACGATAAGCACCTGAGCATCGAAATAACAAAAAAACTTTGTTACTGCATAATATGATCGATTGTTGAATAATAAAAAATAAATATTTAAAACATGATGAAAGATACTGATATTATGCTGTTTATCCGATTCTGCGTGAATTAATACAGGTCGTGATCGGAATCATTATGTTTGTTATATTATGTCAAAAATAAATAATAAAATTAAATAAATATCAATAACAACTTAAAAATCGAAACAATGTTTCGATAAATTTGATATACGAATGAATTTATTCTGTCAAGAATAAATTTTTTCCTTGAAAACACTTCCTTGCTCTGTAAAAAAAGGATTTCGATCATTCGTTTCAGGCGGGTTCAAATTTCCCATGCGATATCCTTCCAAATCCAGAAAAATATGGGTGAATCCGATTTGCTTGAAAAAAGAAATCAACTGATTACGGATGGCCGTATCGGTCATTCGGGATATATCGTCCGGATCCATTTCGATGTGGGCTGTATCGCCGAAATGCCTGACCCGGACCAGTTCAAACCCTCCCAATCCGCGGATAAAGGTTTCGGCATCATCGATCTGTCTGAGTTTTTCGGGGGTGATGGGGCTCTGATGGGGGATTCGGGAAGCCAGGCAGGCCAGCGCGGGTTTGTTCCAAAAAGCAAGTCCGTACTGACGGGACAGGGACCGGATATCACTTTTAATCAATCCAGCCTCCCGAAGAGGACTGCGCACGCCCAGCTCTCTGGCGGCAAGGCTGCCGGGTCGGTAATCTTTGGCATCTTCCGCGTTTTCTCCATCCGCCAGGGTCATGAACCCATGCTGGCCGGCGATGGCTTTCAATGTCTCATATCGGTGTTTCTTGCAGATATAACATCGGTTGGCAGGATTTTTTACAAAATCCGGAATCATCAGTTCGTGGGTTTCGGCTACGATATGCCGAATGCCGAATTCCTGGGCAAAGGCTACAGCATCGGCCAATTCCTGCCGGGGTGTGGTTTCGGATTTGGCGGTAATGGCGATCACGGAATCTTTGAGGACATCGACGGCTGCTCGAAGCAAAAGTGAGCTGTCAATCCCGCCTGAAAAAGCAATGGCGATCCGGCCGATTTTCCGCAGAATTCCTTGCAAGCCGATATACGCTTCAACGAGTGAAGGATCATCTGGTGTCATAATCAATATCAATAAACGAGGATCATCAGTCTGTCAATGCATCGCCGATGCTTTTTCACACAATGTGTAAGTAATAATTTCAAGCTGCTTTTTATTCTGGAAAAAATCGTGACTTCCGACGAAATATCTATAGAATAAAGGCTAACATCGGTGTTATGTTGCCATGAAGCATAGGATCAGGTTTTTCATGAAATTCACCGGCATCATTTCCATAACGATCGTATGAGGTATGAAAGAGGGTCTCGTAACAATGCGTATCAATTGTTTGTCGAACAGACTGCTGCATCGGGGTTTCACCCTGATCGAACTGATGGTGGTTATCGTTATTCTGGGCATATTGGCCATGTATATCGCTCCCAAAATCATGGGCCGGCCGGATGAAGCCCGCCAGGTGAAAGCCAAAGTGGATATTGCGAGCCTGGAAACGGCGTTGAAGTTGTATAAACTGGACAGCGGCATCTATCCAACCACAGAGCAGGGGCTTCAGGCCCTGGTCACGCCCCCCCAGACCGAACCCATTCCCCGAAACTGGAAAAAGGGGGGATACCTGGAAAAGGGGAAAGTTCCCAAAGATCCATGGGGTAATGCTTTCGTTTATCTATGTCCTGGTACCAAGGGGGAGTATGACATCATCTCTTATGGGGCGGATGGGGTTCCCGGAGGCGCAGACAACAACCGGGATATCCACAGTTGGGATATCGATTGACAGCATGGTCAGACGGTTCGTATCCATAGTATCCACCGGCTTCACGCTGATGGAATTGATCGCCGTCACCTGTCTGATCAGTCTGTTTCTGATGTTCTCCATTCCCCGATTGCAGGCGTTGACCCCGATGGATCCCCTGAATGCCACAGTGCGTCGGATCATTTCTACCGTAACCGAACTGAAAAATGTTTCGCTTCGGGATGGCCGGGAGTATATTCTTCATCTGGATGCGGATCATCGGTTGATGTGGATTTCTCACGAGCTCATGACGGATGCCGAAACAGAGGCGGCCAGAAAGAACGGTTTCTATCTGCCTGCCGATGTCCGCATCGAGCATGTGGAAATTGCGGGCACTGTCGGGAAGCCGTCGAGAACGGCCGACATCATTTTCAACCGGCGGGGGTATTCCAGCAAAGCGATGATTCATTTAAGGGGCGCCGGTGCCGGAACGGTATCGCTGCTGATAGAAACTTTTCTGCCGGATGTCCGTTATTTCGCCCGACGGATGACATTTCAGGATGGATAGGCCGGATGGGTTTGTATGAAAAACTTATCGAGCCTATCGGAATTTGTTTCCGGTGTGTCGTTCACACCATTGTCACAGGATGTGAACGGAACGATGCGGTCGATCGGTCTGGTTTCACATTCATCGAGGTGCTGATGGCTGTTTCAATCCTGGCCGTATTGCTGGTCGGTGTTCATAAGCTCCAGAGCCAACTGGTTGACGTCAATATGGCTGCCCGATTTCTGACACAGGCACCCCTGCTGGCACAAAATCGG
>CAZBUL010000052.1:9934-17114 GCA_964495045.1 uncultured Desulfobacterales bacterium
GGGTGTTCAAAGAAAATCCGGCCGATCCGGTTCTTTGCAGGGGATTGCGGTCTCTGCAATATTCGTTTTATGATATTAAAGGAAATGAATCTCATGACTGGGTTTCAGATTCACCCGACTATAACCATCAGACACCGGTTGCGATGCACATCCGGCTTGAGTTGGAATCCGTATCGGGGGCGATGGTGACAGGTTTGGTTTTTCCGACTTTCAGAGGGGACGATCCCGGCAATACGCAATCATAAACCGTTCAAAGAATGCTGCACGCTGCCATCGTTCATTTTTTTACTGTTCAGAACGGTAATTTTCAGGAATGGCCGGCGGGTTGCCGGTACCTGTCATCTGCAGGCATAACGAGAACCATGTAATGGGGCGCATATTCAATCGGGGAGAACCTATGGCACAAACCGTATTTTTGATTCATGATCAAAAAGATAAACCCTTTGCCCGACAGTTGGCTGTATCCTTTTCATTGGCTGGTGCGACGGTGTGGCTCGATGAAGGTGAGATCGGAGACTCTCGGAATTCTCTCATCGAAGATGTTTTCAAGGCGATTGCCGATCATGTCTATCTGGCGGTAATATTGTCTCCAAATTCTTCCGGGTCGGAGTCGCTCAAACATAAATTGGCATTTTTACTGAAGCAGCAGACGTCCGGATTTACGATAACGGTATTGCCGATGCTGATTCAAGACTGTGCGATTCCGACTTTCATGGCGGGAAAACGGATGGCGGATTTTCGAAATCCTGAAGGTTTCCCCATCATGCTGAAAAAAGTCATGGCATTTCTCGGCCTCGGAACCAGCGGCAACGGGCCGCTTTTGCCCCCCGATCTTGCCGGGATTTGGCAGGGGGATTGGGTATGGTGCGGCAGACAGCGCCATGCGGAGATGAATCTGTCTTCATGGCCGCAAATTCCTTCGAGAATGATTATCCGTTATCAGAAATCGGGCGTGCTGACCCTCGTTGAAGAAGAATTGGATGTCGAGCGCACAGAAAATGGTGTGAAACTGATCGGAACACGGTATCGCCTGCTCGAGCATGGGATTTCATCGGGATGGATTTTAGACAGCATCAGCCTTTCCGTGGGAATATCTGGATCAACACTGGAAGGCATATTCACGGATAAAAAAGGTGTGCAATCGCCTTTACTGTTCAAGAGGCAATGATTGACAGGCGGATTTGTGTTATTGGGGGCCGGGAAATCACCGGGTATCCTGAATGTATAGATTAACAGCACAATCGACATGCTGCTAATCATCTACCCATCATCGTCCGGATGACTTGAGCCCGACACAGTCTCCGTTTTGAGGCCAATGAATCAGATTTTATAGATCGTTCGTTCATTGGTGATAATGATATCCACATGCTTGTCATGGGATTCCATCGGAACCTGAGAGACGATCTGCTCTTCGAAAGCGATAGCCACTTTTCGGGTGGTGATGGGCAGTTTGGGAATGAACCTGTCGTAATACCCTTCACCCGAGCCGAGCCGGCCGCCTTTCTCATCAAATATGATTCCGGGGATGATGGCGATATCGAGGCATTCGACCGGCACCGGCTTGCAACGGGCGGGATTTGGCTCAAGAATGCCGCGGGGGCCGATTTTCAAGTCTTTTTCAGCATGAGTGACTTTGAATAATTTGATCCGGAATTTATGGGGTTCAAATGCCGGCAGAACGATTATCTTCCGGAAATCCTGACAATAAGTGATAATATTCCGGGTGGAAATTTCTCCGGAACTGCTGATGTACAGCATGGCGATATTGGCTTCGACAAAATTGGCGAAGTCGAAAAGTCGATTTTCGATTTTTTGAGTCTTTAGGGCGATTTCATTTTCCGAAAGAGATGCTAAAGCAGAGATCATATCTTTACGAATTTTACCTTTGGTTTGCTTTAAATCATCCATTGATGTTTCTCCTCAGAAAAAACGATAGCAATATCATTGACTAAATGAGTTGCAGTTGTTACACAGATGTGCAAGTCGTCCAAAATCACAGAATCCGTGAATGGCCGGTCCAAAGTTAATAATTTTTTATAATAGGTATTGTTATGCTGGAAATCAAGTTTGTCCGACAAAATTTGTCGATCGTTCAAAAAGCTTTGTCTGATCGGGGGAAGTCCATAGATCTGGAGATGCTTTCCCAGTGCGATATCCAAAGAAAAGAGGTGCTTCTGGAGCTGGAACAGTTACGCTCCCAGAGAAACAGTGTGTCGGACCGGATAGCCGTCATGAAAAAATCCGGAGAAAATGCCGATACCCAGGTGCTCGAAATGCGGGAAGTTTCTCTACGGATCAAAGACCTCGAGAAAAAGCTCACCGATTCCGAACAGCGTGTTCAGGAAATGATCATGGAGATTCCCAATATTCCCCATGCGTCGGTTCCGGTTGGAAAAGACAGTGATGACAATACCCTGTATAAAACCTGGAAAACACCGCGATCCTTCGATTTCGAACCCTTGCCCCACTGGACTATCGGCGAAAAGCTTCATATTTTCGATTTCGAAAAGGCCACACAGATTACCGGTGCCCGGTTTCCCCTGTATTTCGGAGCAGGTGCCAGGCTGGAGAGAGCGCTCATCAATTTCATGCTCGACAGACATACAACGATAAACGGGTATCTGGAAGTGCTGCCGCCGTTTATGGTCAATCGCAGCAGTATGACCCATACGGGCCAGCTCCCCAAATTCGAGGCGGATTTGTTCAAACTGGAAGGATGGGATTATTTTCTGATCCCAACGGCTGAAGTGCCGGTAACCAATATCCATGCCGATGAAATTCTGGAGGAATCCCGGCTTCCCATCCGTTATACGGCCTATACGCCTTGTTTCCGATCCGAAGCCGGATCCTATGGAAAAGACACCCGCGGCCTGATTCGGCAGCACCAGTTCAACAAAGTCGAACTCGTCCAGTTCACCACGCCGGAATCCTCATATAATGCGCTGGAATCTCTTCTCGATGACGCCGAATCCATCCTGAAAACAGTGGAACTTCCCTATCGGGTGATGACTTTGTGCACCGGCGATATGGGGTTTTCCTCGGCAAAGACGTATGACATTGAAGTCTGGATGCCGGCGCAGGGGGTCTATCGCGAAATATCTTCATGCAGTAATTTCGAAGATTTTCAGGCCCGTCGCGCCAACATCCGATTCAAACGAAAAGGGCAGAAGGGAACGGAACTGGTTCATACCCTGAATGGTTCGGGGCTTGCTGTGGGGCGAACGGTGGCCGCCATTCTCGAAAATGGTCAGCAGGCCGATGGCTCGGTCATCATTCCGGATGCATTGCGTCCTTACATGGGAGGGGCAACGTCCATATCGATATGATTCTCAGCGATTTTCCACAAGACATTCAGCCGTATATTCTTCCTGAAACCAGAAATGATCTGATTTATCGTTGTCTGGGATGCGGCCGGGAGCACGGCATCACAACCCTGTTATATACCTGCCCGGACTGCGGACAGGTATTGCTGCTCTACGACCGTCATTTCGATAAATTGAAAGAAATTCCCGGCAAGCTCTGGCGGCGGATTTTTGATTATCGAAAACTCCTGACGCTTCCGGCACTGAAGGGGATTTATCGCTATCACGAGTTTATCGGGCCGGTGTTGCCGTTGGAATCCATCGTTTATCTCGGAGAGGGCCACACCCCGGTCATCGAAGCCAATGCGGCGATGCAGGAGAAAACCGGTGGAAAATTCTATTTCAAGAATGACGGGCAAAATCCCAGCGCGTCGTTCAAAGATCGGGGCATGGCCAGTGCGCTCAGTTATATAAACTACCTGCTCCACCAAGGGCTGGTCGAAGACGTTCTGGCCGTATGTGCCTCGACCGGAGACACATCGGCTTCGGCAGCGCTGTATGCCTCATATCTTCAACCCCATATCAAGTCTGCTGTGCTTCTGCCGCACAAGAAAGTGACGCCTCAGCAACTGGCTCAGCCCTTGGGCAGCGGGGCGCGGGTGTTTGAAATACCCGGTGTGTTCGACGATTGTATGAAAGTGGTGGAAGCCCTGTCGGAAAAGTATGCCGTGGCGCTTCTGAACTCCAAAAATGCCTGGCGGATACTGGGGCAGGAATCCTATTCTTATGAAATCGCTCAGGATTTCGAGTACAACATGGCCGATAAGGTGGTAGTGGTTCCCATCGGCAATGCCGGCAATATCACGGCAGTCATGAGCGGATTTCTGAAATTTTATCACACCGGCATTATCGATGCCCTGCCAAAAATCATCGGTGTGCAGTCGGTTCATGCCAATCCGGTGTGCCGGTATTATCAGGAGCCCGATCCCGCCCGTCGGCAATTCATTCCGGTAACCGTTCAACCCAGTGTGGCGCAGGCGGCCATGATCGGCAACCCCGTTTCCATGCCGCGGGTCATCCATCTTGTGAATCAATACGATCAACAAGCCGGTTGTCAGCGAGTGTTCTTTGTTGAAGTGACCGAACAGTCCATTATGGACTGGCAGCTTGTTGCCAACCGCAACGGCCATGTGGCCTGCACGCATGGTGGAGAATCGCTGGCAGGGCTGGTTGCCGCCCGCAAGCTCGGCTATGTGTCCAAAGACGACACGGCGATTCTGGATTCAACGGCCCATGCCATCAAGTTTTCCGGTTTTCAGGAAATGTATTTTGAAAATCGTTTTCCCGATGAATTCGACGTGTGTCCGGATGGGTCGCTGATCAATCTTCCGGAGTTGGTGCGTCCGGATCATCTCGATAAATTTCCGGCGCCGGGAATGCCTTTGAACGGAGAAGATTTCAATCGTTTCGTGAACGCCGTCTCCCAGGAAATTGCGGATAAACTCGGTCTGAAAAGGGTCTGATGCCTATGAACCCTCGTGGATTCTGCATGAAGGCTGCCTGTCTGGTCTGGATATGGTGTGCTTTTTTGCCGTTTTCCGCAGTGGCTGGGGTGATGGTTCAAAAAGACTATGTCGTCAGGCAGGATCGGTCGGATCGTATTTTGTGCGAAATGTACATCGTACAGAAAAATGATTCTCTCACCCGGATTTTTCAGGAAAAAGGGGGGATCATCGACGACAATCCGAACGAGTTTCTTGAGATATTCAAGCGCATCAACCCGGATGTCACCGATTTTGAAAACGTCAAACCGGGGTTGCAGGTATTGATCCCTTTGAAAAAACTGGGGCCGGAGCGGGAAGTTTCCACCCGTATCTTTACCCTTCCGATGGTGACCATATCGGCCAACAGGCCCCCGCAGCCGGTTGCCGAACCCAAGACGCCGCAGGCAAGTTCCGGTTACACAGAGTATAAAATCAAGCCGGGAGACACCCTGTCCCGGATATTCAAACAATATTTCGGCATATCGGATGTGGCCCTGCTGGGCGAGAAATTGCGGCTGTTTCAGAAATACAATCCCGGCATTGCCAACTTCGATCGGATTCATATCGGTCAGACCATTCGGATGCCGGTATTCGACGATTCAACCGTGGAAACGGGTGTCCAGGCTTTCCCAAGCCACGTGGAAACGGTGGCTGCGCGGCTGAATGCCAAACTGACACAGAAAGGAATCTACTATTTCCCCACGCCGGGAAAGGCCGATTTCAGGCTGAATTTGGAGCGGTTTCCGTTGCTGGAGCTGTCGGATGGTCTGCGGATTCTGATCAATTTCAACGAGGGGCTGACAGACGATGAGAAATATGTCGTGACGCGTTTTTGGCCTGAAATCAGGATTGTCGATATGGTCGGTGATCCATCCGCCGATGAGATGTTGCAACGGATTATCGATAACGAACCTTCCTTGGGTGGGCGGCTGAAACAGGGCGTGACGGCCGGCCATCGAGTTCGTTCTGCAGGTGCGGATACCGAATGGTATTTCGCCGTTTCCGGCAGGCGGCAGCTCGTTGAAACGCTGATGCGGATATTGGGAATTTCCTATACCCAGAATGTGGAGATGAGCTTTCCTTATGCAGACATTCAAATATCATCCCATGCCAACTGGATAGAAACCGGCCAGGGAAAACCGGTTTTAGTCGATTTTGGTTCTTTTTATGGGGATGCCGCACAGTCCATCGAAAAAACAGGATTCGTGGTTGTTCAAATTCTGGATTCAGACAATATGGTTCTGACCATTTCGCGGTTGTTGACTGCGGTCGGTGTCTCGTATTCAATGCGTTCGGAAATCCAGGAGACCAACCTGCCCGGTAATGGAATATCCGGGATATGGATCCCCAGAGAGACTCTTCCCCCAGTTTTTCTGACCGATGCGGTTCTGGATCGGGCAGTGATCCGCTCCTTTCAGGAAAAGAATATTATCGTAATCTCCGAAAAGCAAAAAAAAGGGTGAGATATGCTGAATCGACGGAACAGACCATGGATTGTGGGATGGTTGATGATTGGCTTTCTGGTGGGCTGTGCGCCGAACGAAAATGTCAAAAAACAGGGGGAATCCGCCCGCAATCTGGGGGAGGCCTATATGGCCCAGGGAAATTATACGTCCGCCCTGAAAGAATTTCTGAATGCGGAAAAGCAGATTCCCGATGACCCCTATCTGCAAAACGACCTGGGTCTTGTCTATATGGCCAGGGAACGGCTGGACCTGTCGATTCAGCACTTTAAAAAAGCCCTCGCTTTGAAGCCCAGCTATGCACCGGCCATGAACAATCTCGGCACGGCCTATATCGCTCAACAGAACTGGGATGCGGCCATTGGCTGTTTCAAGTCGATTAGCGGGGATTTGCTCTATGCGACGCCCCATTTTCCGCTATCCAATTTGGGACTTGTCTATTACAACCTGAAAAAATATGACCTGTCCGCCAAATATTATGGGGATGCCTTGAAACTAGATCCCAAATATCCACCGGCGCTTCGGGGGCTCAGCCGCGTGTATCTGGCACAGGGAAAAACGACAGAAGCCATTGCGTTGCTGGAAGATGGTGTCAAAGCCCTGCCGAAATCCCCCGAACTTTACAGCGAACTGGGAGGCGCCTATACGGCGGCCAAAAAATATGCGGCTGCTGCCTCGGCATATTCCAAGGTGATAGAGCTGGTGCCAAACTCTTCTCCTATGTCCAAGGAAGCCCAAAAATCCATCGATGCCCTGAAAAGCAAAGACAAAACAATCGCTCCAAAATGAAATGATGTCTTTTGGTTTTGGCATAAATCAAATTTTTGATATTCACCATTTTCAGGATAAACCCCATGACAACTTATCAATG
>CAZBUL010000053.1:0-2781 GCA_964495045.1 uncultured Desulfobacterales bacterium
GGCAGGCCCATTTCACGGGCTTTGAGCAGCCGCCGCATGATCTTGCCGGCCTTGTTTTTGGGAAGGTCTGGCTTGAAATCGATTTCTTTGGGGGCCACGGCAGAGCCGAGCCGGGTGCGGGCAAAACCGATAATGTCCAATCGCAAAGCCTCGCTGGGTTCTACCGATGGCTTGAGGGTGACGAAGGCCTTCACCATTTCACCGATCAGGGGGTCCGGTTTTCCGATGACACCGGCTTCGGCGACGGCCGGATGCTCCATGAGCGCACTTTCGACTTCGAAGGGGCCGACCCTGTGGCCGGAGGTTTTGATGATGTCGTCCGCCCGTCCGACAAACCAGAAATAGCCGTCTGCATCCCGCATCGCCAGATCGCCCGTCAGATACCAGCCGCCGACGAAACACTTGTGATAGCGCTCCTCGTCGTGCAGATATCCCCGGAACATGGACGGCCAGCCCGGCCGGATCGCCAGTTCTCCCTGAATATTCGGTTCCTCGATGACGCGGACGGTGTCTTTATCGCGATGGACAATGGCCGCTTCGATGCCGGGAAGCGGCCGCCCCATGGAACCGGGCCGAATATCCATGACCGGATAATTGGCGATCAGGATGCCGCCGGTTTCCGTCTGCCACCAGTTATCGTGGATCGGAAGCCCCAGTGCTTTCACCCCCCAGAGCACCGCCTCGGGATTCAGCGGCTCCCCGACGCTGTGGATGAGCCGCAGATGACGTAAATCGTACTGGCGGTTGGGCTCGATCCCCAGCCGCATGAATCGGCGGATGGCTGTCGGCGCCGTGTACCAGACCGTGACCTTCTGGGCGGCCAGGATCTGGCACCAGCGCACGGCATCGAAATCGGCTTCATCCACCACGTTGGTGACGCCGTGCAGCAGCGGTGCGATGATGCCGTAAGACGTTCCGGTAATCCATCCGGGGTCGGCCGTACACCAGAAGACATCGTCCGGATGAAAATCCATGACGTATTTTCCGGTCAAATAATGGGTGAGTACGGCGCGGTGGACATGAATGGCTCCCTTGGGCATGCCGGTGGTGCCGCTGGTAAAGTGCAGCACCGCCACATCTTCCGGGTCGGTGGGGGGGATGGTGAATGCGTCGGATGACGCCGCCATCAGCAGGGGAAGGGAGAGCAGCATGTTTCCCGAATGTGCTTTGGCGTCGACAAGGAGCACATATCGGAGAGCGGGTAATTTATCTATCAACTGGCTGATTTTCTTTCGATAAAAATTTTCGGTCGTTATCAGGACCCTGGCATCTCCCCGGCTCAGACGCTGGAAGATGGGTTCCGGACCGAATGCCGAAAAAAGCGGGCAGAACACGCTCGTGTTTTTCAGTATTCCCAGGGCGGCGATATATAGTTCGGGAATCCGTCCGGCCAGGACAGATACCGTATCCCCTTTTCCGATTCCCAATCCCTTGAGAATGTTTGCCAGGTGGTTGGTTTGGGCTTTGAGGTCTCCGTAAGTGAATTCACGGGTTTCCCCTTCGATGCCAAGCCATCTGAGTGCCGCATGGTCGTGAAGCTTTCCGTCGGCGTGGCGATCGACGGTTTCATAAGCGATATTGAGACCCTGGTCGTCGGGAAGGCCATCGAGGCAGCGGCGGGTATCGTCCCACGAGAAATGGGATCGGGTGTCTTCATAATTGAGAAGGTTCGGCGTAACTGTCCACGATGAGCGTTGTTTTTGAATCGGTGTCCACTGCAAAATTATCACCTCGCGATGCTGTTTTAATGCAAGTTGTATCGTTTTCGCGGATTGTACCTGAAGCATTTCGGCATGCCGTCCGATGATGGGGCACCGGGCGGAAGCACCCCGGCTTCAGGAGGTGAACAAAATCACATGAATCGTTTATGGCTGAGAGAAAAGGAATTTACGGCAAGATTGCTGGCAGGAAGGGGGATTTGGATGCCTGAATTTTCGGATTCGGTATCTTCCCTTCCAGTGACTGTCATTTTTCGTACCATGGGTCATTCAATGAGTCAAGATGGTTTCTGATTCCAAACAATGAATTGATCCCAACTAAAACGGGTTGGGAATTTTTCCATCGGATCGATCTCCCAGATCAGTGCTGATTGATGCACAATCAACTTGTTTTGATTGCAAATTGGTCTCTTGATCTTCATAATGGCACTTGTACTTCGAACGCTTGAAATCCGAATTTTTTTCGACCCTCAGCCCTCTCCCGATGGAAAAGGGAGATAAAGGAACGCATCATGAAAACCCCTTCTGCCGCAGTGTCCGGTGTTGGAACTGTGCATAACGATATCACCCAATTCAAGGTGCTGGCAGCCATCGGCTTTTCGCATCTGCTGAACGACATGATCCAGTCTCTGCTGCCGGCCATTTATCCGCTGCTGAAAAGCTCTTTTTCCCTCAGTTTCACCCAGATTGGCCTGATCACGTTGACGTTTCAGATAACGGCATCCCTCTTGCAACCGGTGGTGGGGCTTTACACCGATTACCATCCGAAACCCTACTCCCTGGCCATCGGCATGGGATGCACCCTGGCGGGGCTGATGCTTCTGTCCGTGGCGCCCACGTACGCCATTCTGCTAACGGCTGCGGCCATGGTGGGAACCGGATCCTCCATTTTTCATCCGGAATCGTCGCGGGTGGCGCGTATGGCATCCGGCGGCCGGTACGGACTGGCGCAGTCCATTTTCCAGGTGGGCGGCAATGCCGGCAGTGCGACGGGGCCGCTGTTGGCCGCGTTGATCGTCATCCCGCACGGTCAGCGCAGCATCGCCTGGTTTTCGCTCGTGGC
>CAZBUL010000053.1:2881-6856 GCA_964495045.1 uncultured Desulfobacterales bacterium
TCGGTTTCTTTTCAGCGGCACCATCTGCTGGTGGAATATCTGAAAAAGGAAACCGGCTATCCCATCAAACAGATATTTCCCGACACCTTCGATGAACACATGCGCATGGTTGGTCAGGGCAAAGTGGATATCTCCTTCACCAATCCTTATGTTTATGTCAAGACCGCCCACCGCTATGGCGAAAAAGCCTTCGCTCAGGTCATCGAAGATTCCGGTCAGAAGAGCTTCCGGGGCCAGATTATCTGCCGGGCCGACAATACCGCCATTCGGACGATTCAGGATTGCAAGGGAAAGCGTTTGATCGCCGTGGATCTGGCATCTGCCGGCGGGTATCTTTATCCCATGGGGCATTTTTATGATCATGGCATCCGGCGGGAGGATTTTGCGGAGGTCAATTTTTCACCCGGTCCCGGCGGCAAACAGGAAAAGGTGATTCTGGCCGTCTATGCCGGCCAGTACGACATCGGTCTGATTCGAGAGGGAGCCTTGAATGTGGTGGCCGATCGCATCGACATCCGTCAGATTCGGGTGATCGCTCACAGCAAGTTTTATCCCGGATGGGTCTATTCGGCCAGAAAGGATTTGGCGCCGGAAGTTCTCGAAAAGATTCAGGCGGCCCTGTTCACCCTGTCTCCCGACAATCCCGAACATCGAAAGATTCTTGAAAACGCCGATTTCGTCCAGGTCGTGCCGTCGGATGACACCGAGCTCGAGTCGATTCGGGAATTGATGATGGTGGTGGGCATCGATCTGGATAAATGACGGCCATGAAATTGGGAATTCGGGGAAAAATCTATTGCGGTCTGATTTCCATCGTTTTGCTGACGGGACTGATGATCGCCGTGCCGGTCCGCATCATGGTGGAACGGGCGCTGACCCGTGAATCCCTGAACAAGGGCATGACCATGGCGCTGACATTGGCAGCCCGCAGTCAGGATTTTATCCTGGGCATGGATTTTCTCTACCTCAAAGAGATGATGGACAAGGCCATGCAGTCCAGCAGCGATGTCTCCTACAGCTTCATTTTGAACCGGCAGGGGCAGGTTCTTTCCCACACATTTCTGGACGGGTTTCCGGTTGCGCTCCGCTCCATCAACAGTATTCCGGAAGGACAACCGTCCAGTATCCTGTTTCTGGATACCAGCACAGAACTGATCTACGATATTGCGGTTCCTGTTCTGGTCGGAAACATGCGGCTGGGAACGGTCCACATCGGCCTGTCGAAAACCCGGATCAATCTGACAATAAACAGTTTGCTCTGGGCCATGGGATTGTTGATCGGGTGTGCCGTTTTTATCGCGTCGTTGACCGGTGCCGCCTTCGCCAATCAGATCATTCAGCGGGTTCAGAAACTCCATCAGGCGTCGGAACAGGTGCTGAAGGGCAATCTGAATGTGTTTGCCGCACCGCCATTGAAAACCGCCTGCTGGCATTTGATGGACTGCTGCAATGCCGCCTGCCCGGCATATCATGAAGTCCACCAGCGGTGCTGGAATGTCGAGGGAACGCTCTGCCCCGCCTGCCGGGAAGGCCAGCCGGCCGCCAAAAGCGATGCCTGTAATGCCTGCCGCATTTATCGAACGATATCCGGAGACGAGATTCAGGCGCTGGCCGAGTCGTTCGATGCCATGACCCAATCGTTGAAACACACCATATCCGAGCTGGAAGCATCCCGAAAGACCATCGAATTGTCGGAGCGAAAATATCGCCGGGTGTTCGAAGGCTCCATGGACATGGTGTTTGTGGCGGACGGGGATGGGCGGTTCATGGATATCAATCAGACAGGCAAGCGATTGCTGGGGATCGATCCCGCGGCCGGTCATCCGGACGGCATGACCCTGGCCGATATTTTTGCGTCTTCCGGGGAATTCATAGACACCCAGCGGGAGATGACGCAAAAGGGTTTCGTGAAGGATCGGGAGTTTACGCTGAAAACGCTTTTCGGAAACGAACTGCCGGCGCTGCTCAGCAGTTCCTGCCAGATGGATGCCGCATCGGATGGTGTGGGGTGTGAAGGTATCATCAAAGACATCACCCAGCGGCGGAACATGGAGCAGCAGCTCCTTCAAGCCGACAAACTGGCGTCTCTCGGCCAGCTTTCCGCCGGGGTGGCCCATGAAATCAACAATCCGCTGGGATTGATTCTGGGATACACCCAGCTCATGCTGCGGGAAGAGCCTGAATCCTCCCAGAAATTCGATGACCTGAAAACCATCGAAAAACATACCCGTAATTGTAAAACCATCGTCGAGGCACTGTTGAATTTCGCCCGGAAAACCGAAACCAAAAAAGTCCTGGTAGATATCAACGGCGCCATCGAACAGGTGCTGACGGTGATCCGTCATCAGTTCGAACTGGCCGGGGTGGTTGTGGAAGCGCACTATGATCCGGGGCTGCCGGAGGTGCTGGGCGATACGGAAAAACTCAAGCAGGTGGTGATGAACCTTGTCATGAATGCCCGGCAGGCCATTGCCGCAACCGGACAGATCACGGTGTCCACCCGCTATGATGTTGCCGGCCGTCAGATTGCAATTCACGTGGCCGATACAGGTTCGGGGATTCCGCCCCACGTGCTTACCCGCATTTTCGATCCCTTTTTCACCACCAAACCCACCGGCCAGGGAACGGGCCTGGGGCTGTCGGTCAGTTACGGCATTGTCAAAGAGCATGGCGGAGAGATTCGGGTGGCGAGTGAACCGGACAGAGGCAGCCGGTTTTCGGTGATATTGCCGGCAGGGCGTGAATGATTATTGCACCGCAAAGGCGCCAAGGACGCAAAGAGAGGATAGAAATGAGAGAATTCAAAGCGAAGTGCCAGATGACGTGTTTTGTTTTTGTGGTTGTGATCGGTGTGATGATGGGGGCGGTTACGGACAGCCGGGGGGACCAACAGACGGATATGGTTTTCGGCTGGTTCGAGTTTTCCTTTCCGGATTACCTGTCTCCGTCCGGTCCGACAACGATGCAGACTGAAGACGGGATGATCTATCGCTATTATGCCGATACGGTTTCTTACCTGGTTATCTATCAGAAAGGTGTTTATTATCTGGACGCTCTTATGACCGTCTATCCGCTGGGTGCATTCGAAGATTGGCTCGATGCTGCGGAAAACGACGTTGCCTATCATTTTTTCAGTCAATTCGGTCTGACCCTGGATACTATCTATTGGGGGGACTTCCATGCCCACACGAGCTATTCCGCAGATGCGGCGGCCTGCGGTGCCGAAAATCCGGTCGGGGCTTTCAACTTCGCCCGCAATCCGGCCCAGGCCGATCTGGATTTCGTGGCACTGAACGATCATGCTGAATTTCCGAATCCGGATGCCGTGCCGGCTGAAGATGCCGATCTCTGGCACAGTGTGCTGCGGATATCGGGTGAATTCAACAACGAAGACCCGAGCAAAGGAAAAGTATTCATTGTCTTTCCGGGATGGGAGTACACCAACACGAAGGGGATGTCCGTCTGTACGGACAGTGCGGGGTATGGTCACAAAAATGTCGTGTTCAAGAGCCTGACGGAAGTTCTCGACGACCGAATCGGCGCCTGCATGATGCCCATAGGCCGTAAAGCAGACAATGCCGAAAAACTGTGGAACAAGCTTTCCGATTACAGACCACCGGCCGGTTCGACCGAACCCGGAGCCTTCACATTGATCCACACACCGGCCCATATCGGCCCCGATAACGGCACCACCCCCACCAACCATATCACCGACTGGAATGTCATGGACGCCGATTTTACCCGGCATGTGGAAATCATTTCCAAGTGGGGCAGTTCCGAAGGGCCGCAGCCGGAAGCGGCCGGGTGCCCTCAGGCCGATGATCCCCTCGATGTCGAAACCGATCAAACATTGAATGCCAATACATTACGGCAAATTCTTTACCAGAAATGGGTCGTTGCCGGCGATGCCCGATATCGACTGGCCATTATCGGCGGCACGGACAATCATCAAGGACATCCCGGCAGTGCGCTGGA
>CAZBUL010000053.1:6956-10944 GCA_964495045.1 uncultured Desulfobacterales bacterium
GTGGATCGGATCGATATCATTCTGGACGGGTGTCTCACGGAAACGGTGACAGGCAGCCGGATCGACCATGTTATCCCGCTCACACCCGGCAGGCATTTCATTTATGTCCGGGCCAGACAGACAGAGCAGGATCGGGTGGTTCAGGCCTGGAGCAGTCCGGTGTATATCGGTGATGCGGCCATCGATAATCAGTAATCCCTGCGTTGACTTTCAGGAGACCGATTGCTATGATAGTCGGTCTATGGAAGAAGGAAATATCGTTGAATTTATAGACCGGCAGAAAATTCTCTGCGCGGTGGTGCAGGAAGTCAAGAATCAGCGGCTCAAGCTCCTGACAGAAAACGACCGGGAAATCAATCTCTCTTCGAACCGGCTTTCCCATAAAAGCGCCATGGTTCTGGATCTGTCCATGGGACGGATCAAAACGATCGATGCGCTCAGGGGAATTGCCTATCGCCGAAAGCAGTTAACCCGGATGGTCAATATCCGTGAGCTGTGGGAGGTTCTCAATTCCGAGCAGGAATGGATCGACCTGACGACCATGACCGAGTTCTGTTTTTCCAAACAGGCTACCTGCGATCATGAATCGGCTATCGTGCGCGCTTTTTTTCAGAACCGTCTGTATTTCAAATTCGATCAGAACCGATTTTATCCGATTTCCGAAGAACAGGTCGAACGAAACATCGCCCATGAGCGGGAAGCCGCCCGCAAGGCCCGGCAGGTCGAATCCGGTATCCTGTGGCTGCGCAGCAGGCCCCATCCCGAAAACCGGCCGGCCGCCGCACCGCCGCCTCTTTCCGAAGACGAATCCGCCTGTCTCGACATGCTGAAATCCTATTATATTCTCGACAAGGGAAGCCCCTGGTCCGCCGAAGGCCGCGAGATTCTGGCCAAAGCGGGCATCGACGACAAAGAGCGGCTTTTCCCCATTTTCGTTGCGTGCGGCATTTTCGATCCGAACGAGAATATCGAATTGTACCGGCAGGAAATTCCTTTGGAGTTTCCCCCCGACGTCATCCAGCATGCCGAACACATCGCCGCTGTTTTCACCCCGCTGTCGGATTCCCATCCCCGTAAAGACCTTACCCATCTGTCCCTGATGACCATCGATGGCCAGTCCACGCTCGACTACGACGATGCCATCAGTTTCGAGGATTATGGCGATTCCTGCTGTCTGGGGGTGCACATCGTGGATGTGGGGCATTATGTCAAAAAAGACGACCCCATCGATCAGGAAGCACGTCTGAGGGCCAGTTCCATCTACATGCCCGATCGAAAAATTCCCATGATACCGACCCGGCTGGCCGAAGAGCATTGCAGCCTCAAAGCCGGAGAACTCCGCCCGGCCGTCAGTATCATGATTCAGTTGAATCGCAACTCGGAAATTATGGACTGTGAAATCTTTCCCAGTCTCATTCGGGTTCAGCGCCAACTGACATATTACGATGTCAATCTGGCTTCCGACAGCAGCCGGGAAATCGCTGCCTTGTGTGACATTGCCATGAAATTCCGGCAGAAACGCATTGCCGATGGTGCGGTGCAGATCACCCTTCCGGATATCAATGTCTGGCTGACCGATACCGGCGAGATCAGCGTCAATCGGATCAACCGGGAAAGTCCGGGGCGGATGATGGTGGCCGAAATCATGATCATGGCCAATTGGCTCATGGCCCGGTTTTTGTCCGACCGGGGGGTTCCCGCTGTGTTCCGATCCCAGGCCGGGCCGCGGGATCGTCTCTATAAGGGTTGTGAAGGAACACTTTTCCAGAACTACATGCAGCGCAGACTTCTCAGCCGGTTTATGCTTTTCGACAAGGCCGAGCGTCACTCGGGGCTGGGTCTCGATGCATACCTCACCGCTACATCGCCCATCCGCAAGTATTACGATCTCGTCACCCAGCGCCAGATCCGCTCGGTGTTCGGATTCGAGGCGCCGTATTCGGCCCAGGAAATCGAACGGATCATTCAGATGCTGCAAGAGCCGATGTCCAAAGTCACCCGCATGCAGTATCAGCGCAATCGGTACTGGATATTGAAATATCTTGAATCCCGCATCGGCCAGAAAGAAGAAGCCATCGTTCTCGGCCGCAGGCGTAATGCCTACCAGATTCTGATGACCGAGTACATGCTGGAATGCGATCTGGCCACCACCAGCCGCATCGAGCTCAGGCCCGAAAATCAGATACAGGTCACCATCCAGCACGTGAATGCCCGAAAAGACGTTCTGTCGGTGTTTATGGGATGAGTTATCGAGGCTTTTCCGTGATCGAACATCCGCATTCCAGCGCCGTCGAACGGCTGCCCGTAGATATCCATGCCATTGCCGGTTTGATTGCCGATACGCAGTTGCCTAGCGGTGAAATCCCCTGGAGTCCCACCGACAAAACCGATCCCTGGGATCATGTGGAATCGGCCATGGGCCTGGTCATCGGCGGCTTGTTTCCCGAAGCCCGCCGGGCCTTTGAATGGCTGGCCGAAACCCAACTGGAAAACGGCAGTTGGTATGCGGCCTATCGCGGGGGAGACCCCGAAGACAGAACCCAGGATTCCAACCAGTCCGCCTATATGGCGGTGGGGATGTTTCACTATTATCTGGTCAGCGGGGATGCGGTGTTTTTACGCCGTCTCTGGCCGGTGGTGCGATCCGCCGTCGATTTCGCGGTCGGACTTCAGGCGCCGGGCGGAGAAATTCACTGGGCCCTCAGTCCCGAAGGACGGGTGGATCCCATGGCACTGCTGACGGGATCGAGCTCCGTTTATATGAGCATCAAATGCGGGCTGGAACTTGCCAGGATGGTCGGTGACCCGGTACCGTCCTGGCCGCCGGCGCTGGATCGGCTCAGAGATGCTATATGCCACAAACCCCATCATTTCAACATGACCAAATCCCGGTATGCCATGGATTGGTTTTATCCGGTGCTGACGGGGGCCGTTACCGGTGATGCGGCCCGGCAGCGGATCGACCGGTACTGGAAAAAATTCATGGTGGAAGGGCAGGGGGTTCGCTGTGTGTCGGATCATCCCTGGGTGACGATTGCCGAAACATCGGAGCTGTGTCTGGCTCTCAATGCCATGGGCAATCATCGGCTGGCGGAAATTGTCTTCAACTGGATCTGCGATAAACGCTATGAAGACGGCTCCTACTGGTGCGGGCATACTTATCCGGACATGACGATCTGGCCGGAAGACAAAATCACCTGGACCAACGCCGTCGTTCTTATGGCTGCGGATGCTCTCTATGGGCTGACACCGGCCGCCGGACTTTTCAGTCATAGTGCCTGGGGCCCGAATGGATTTACTGGAAAAGCATTTTCTCAAATTTAACCACGAAATACACGAGCGACACGAATAACGAACCGTGAGTTTCCTTATTTCCAGCATCTGCCGTTATGCGTAAGGATCATCGTCCCTACAGCCTGAAAAAAGCCTGTCTCAAATTTCAGAATCTCTACGCCCATCATTTTCTGGCGCCCCATTTCGAAAGGTTCGGCCGGGGGCATGCCTTCATGCGGCCCTGGTATATGGAAGTGTTCGGCGGGCCGGTGGTGCTGGGGGATTATGCCACGGTTATCGCGACGCGGGATCAGGTTGTGCGCCTGTCTGTGTGGTCGGTTGAGGAAGGGATGGGCCGCATTTCCATCGGCAGTTTTTGTCTGATTTCCCCCGGTGTGCGGATCAGTTCGGGCAGAGAGATCACCATCGGAGACAGTTGCATGATGGCCAGCGGCGTCTATATCACGGATGCCGACTGGCACGGGATTTATGACCGGGCCGGTTTTGGCAGGAGTCTGCCGGTGCACATTGCCGACAATGTCTGGATCGGCGATCGGGCCATGATCGGCAAAGGGGTGTCTATCGGTGAAAATTCCATCATCGGTGCCGGATCGGTGGTGATGCATGCCATTCCGGCCAATGTGATCGCTGCCGGCAATCCGGCGCGGGTGATCCGGGATCTGGATCCCGAAAAGGAAATGCGAACCCGGCGGGA
>CAZBUL010000053.1:11044-15223 GCA_964495045.1 uncultured Desulfobacterales bacterium
ACGGCTTCGTCCAGCACTTTTCTGATCATGTTTGCCATATCCCCCATTTCGACGGGTTTCATGAGAAACCCCTTGATGCCTGACGCTTTTATTTGTTGTTCATCCATTTCCGTGGTGAATCCGCTGAAGAGAATGATGGGAACATCCGGTCGGATGGACATCATTTCGTTTGCCAGCCGATCTCCAGGCATGTCTGGCATACCTCTGTCGCTGATCACCAGATCGAACTGGTCGAAGCCGGTCCGAAAAGCCTCCAGGGCTTCCAGGCTGCTGGTATAGGCGGTGACCCGATATCCCAGTCTTTCGAGCATCATCTGCTGCATGCGGATGATCGGCGGCTCATCATCGACCAGAAGAATCCGTTCCGTTCCTTGGGGGAAATTTTTGATGGCAGCCGCGCCGGTTTTGCGGTCTTCTTCCAGCAGCGGCAGATAGATATGGAAAACGGAGCCTTTGCCGATTTCGCTGTACACCCGGATATCTCCGCCATATTCCTTGACGATGCCATGAACCACAGAAAGCCCCAGTCCGGTACCCTTCCCTTGTTCCTTGGTGGTGAAATACGGCTCGAAAATTTTCGAAATGGTTGACGGATCCATGCCGGTTCCGCTGTCCGCAACGGAGATACGTGCATATCTGCCGAACGGCAGTGCCGGAAAAGGCGAGGGTTCTTTGCGGTCGTGATCCTCTAATGTCACTTCTTTGAGCTCGACACGGATATTCCCACCGGTTTTTTCCACTGCATGAAAGGCGTTGGTGATCAGGTTCATCATGATCTGATGCACCTGCGTGGGGTCTGCGGACACCATGCCGCAGTCCGGATCGATGTCACGGGTGATTTCGATATTTCTGGGGATGGTCGCCCGGATCAGATTGACGGATTCTTTCAGAATGGGCTGCATGCGGATGGGCAGTTTCTGAGGATTGGATTGCCGGCTGAACGCCAATATCTGTTTGACCAGGTCGCTGCCGCGCCGGGCGGATCGATGGATTTGCTCGATGCTTTCCCGTATCGGCTCGCCTGGGGGGAGATCGTCCATCACCATCTCCGACAGGCCGGTGATGGGAAACAGGATGTTGTTCAGATCGTGGGCGATGCCGCCGGCCAGCGATCCGATGGCCTCCATTTTCTGGGCCTGCTGGAGCTGGGCTTCCAGTCTGATCCGATTCTTTTCAGCTTGTTTGCGCTCGGTAATGTCCGTAAAGAGCGCATGAGAACCGGCGAATCGACCGTGGGCATCGATGATGGCCGCTGCGGACACCCGCGTCCAGACTTCCCGGCCGTCTTTGCCGCGGAAACGTCTTTCATATTCGCTCCCTTGTCCTTCTTTGCGGGATGCCATCTGGGACTGGTGATCCATCATATCTTCTTCGAACATAAACGATTCAACGGGCTGGCCGAGCATTTCTTCGGTTGAGTAGCCCAGCATCCCGGTCATTCGCCGGTTCACGAATGTGGTCCGGCGATCGGCATCCATGGCCCAGATACCTTCGTTGGATGTTTCAACGAAGAGCCGATATTGCTCCCGGCTTTCTGCCAGCGCCTGTTCGGCTTGTTTGCGATCGGTGATGTCCAGGCCGATGATGGTCAGCCGAGAAACGTTGCCGGATTTATCCAGAATGGGGGTGATGATATTGTATATCCACCGATTCGTCCGTTGGTCCTCGAAAGATATCGGTTGTTTCGTTTCCATGACTTTTGCGACCTGGAGTTCTCGATGACGTCCGACTTCTTCCGGGATAAAATCGTAGATATTGGCATTCCGCATATCGGTGTTGTGGAGGTCGAGCCGTTCCTGAGTCGTTTTATTGGCGATCATCACTTTCCCGGCGGGATCCATCATGAATGCCGTTTCCGGGATGGCATCCAAAAATGATTTCAGATTCTTTTCACTTTCCATAATTGCATTTCGGGCTTTTTGAATGCGGACGACGTAAACGGTCAAGATGACGATGATTGTCAACAGCAGTGCCGCAACGATCACCCCTGGAATCAATAAGGCGCGGTATTTCTGATAAAAGGATTCCGGTTGATAGAGCACGGTGCTGTTCACCGGGAGGCGGCTGACAGGGATGTTGAACCGAACGAGAGACCGGTAATCGAAAACCGGTCGAGACCGGCTGTTTTCGACCCGGTAAGGGGCATCAGCCGGTTGTGATAAAATCCGCAATCCTATTTCCGCCGCCTGGATGCCATGTTCTTGACCTTCGAGCAGCATGCCGCCGACGATGCCGTGCCCCATCCGGGTTTCGTGCATGGCATAGACCGGTACCGGGCTGGCGTCTGTAATCAAGCGGGTGCTTTCTCCACGGGTCAGGGTTCGGCCGGCTTTGTCCGTTACATAAGTCAGCAGCAGTACGAGGGTGTTGGGCGGCAGGGATTTCAACTGAGAAATCAGCGCATCGATCGCCTCCTCGGGTGTGTAAAGAATCTCCACCTGGCTCCGGAATTTTTCCGCGACCGGAATCATTTCGTTGCGGACCGCCAGGCCGCTGGAAGTGTAGTCGTGTATCACCAGAACAGACCGTGTGTTCGGATGGATGTCCAGGGCCAACTGCAGGGTGCCGGCCATATCCTGCACCTCCGCGGCGCCGGCGATGGGTTCCAGCCCTTGAATCATTCCCGGGGTATATCCATTGATTCCGGCAAACACGATGGGAAGCCCTGGAAACAATTCCAGCCTGAAACGGTTCATCATGTCCAGTGCCGGGTTATCCAGAATGAAAACGAGATCGGGCCGGTGTTCCCGATATTTGGTTTTCAGATACTGAGACATGAAGAGAAGATGGTCGGGGCCGGGAAAACGCTTGGCGTCCAGATGCTCGATGGCGGGCACCAGAAAGGGGTGTGCTTTTTGTAAAGTAGAAAGGATGCCGGTAATCTCTTTGTCCGACCATTCCTCTCCCTGGTGGTATGAATTCAGAATCAGCATGGTGTGAGGCGGGGATGCGTCCGAAATGCTTATTCCGCACAGACACCAGATTGCCGCCAGAAGGACGGTTCCCGTTGTTTGCAGCATATTGAATCGTTTTGAAAATATCGGCATGGCTTATTGCCTTGTATTATAAGGAGTTCTGGCCGACACCGGAACCGGCATCAAGAACCTGTTGAATGGTTGCGCACAGATCCTTGAACTGGTATGGCTTTCCCAGAAACGCCTGGGGTGTTTCGGGGTGATCGCCAGCCATGACCCGTTCCTCGTCGTACCCGCTGGAAAGAATCACCGGAATGTCGGGAGAAAGACGCCGCAGCGCGGCAATTGTCTCCCAGCCGTTCATCCGCGGCATGGTCAAATCGCAGATGACACACCGAATTTGCGCTGAATGCTGCCGGAACACCTCGACGGCTTCGATGCCGTCCTGGGCTTCGAGAACTTCGAATTTCAGACGTTTCAGCATGATTCGGATCATCTGGCGGACATGTGCCTCGTCTTCGACGATCAGCACCGTGCCGCCTCCAATCTGAATCGGCGCGGAAACAGGCTTTTCGACCGGTGCGGTCGCAGCTTGGGAAATCACCGGCAGAAAAATCCGAAAGACACTGCCTTTGCCCGGCTCGCTGGTGACCGTTATGCCTCCGCCGTGGGCGCCGATAATCCCCAACACGACAGACAGCCCCAGCCCTCTGCCGGTGAATTTGGTGGTATAAAACGGATCGAAAAGTTTTTCGATATCCGGGGGGGCAATCCCGCAGCCGGTATCTGTCACCTCCAGGCAGGCATACATCGGATGCCGAGGCTTCCAGTCGATGGGAAATCGATGGGAAAGGGGAATTTCCGAATCTGAAACTGTTCGGATGGACAAGGTGATGGTTCCCGTTTCCGTGCCGATGGCTTCCCAGGCATTGGTCAGCAGGTGGGTCAGCATCTGCTGGATCTGACCGGTGTTGGATCGGATGATCGGTCCGGCAGCCGGAATACCGGTTTCGAAAAGGATGTTTTTGGAGACAGCCGCCTGAATGAGGGGCAGATTTCGGCGGCATTCTTCCGATAGATCGATCGGAGACGGTTTGCCGGGCGGCTGTCCGCGATAGGTCAGCATCAGGCTGCTGACATGGGCGGCATTCCGGGCAGCTTTCATGGCTTCGTTCAAAGAAATCCGGCTTTCGGCACTTTGTGTCGGATCATCCAGGGCGATTTCCAGATTCCCCATGACAACCTGGAGCTGATTGTTGAAATG
>CAZBUL010000053.1:15323-17007 GCA_964495045.1 uncultured Desulfobacterales bacterium
TTCCACTGCCAGCCGCCGATTTTGCTCAGACGCTGGGTGGCATTGTGCAGGGCCTCGCTTTCGGTCAACTGTGCGGTACGACGGCGGATGCGCTCTTCGAGCTCGATGTTGAGCTGCTCCAACGCCTGCTTGGCACGCAGATGGTCGGTGACTTCCTTTTGCAGCGCTTCATTTTGCCTTTGCAGGTGCTGCTGCAACCGGTAGAGGGTCAAATGGGTTTTCACCCGAACCCGGACTTCTTCGATACGAAACGGTTTGTTGATGTAATCGACGGCACCGGCCTCGAAACCTTTGATCTTGGACAGTTCATCTTCCAGGGCGCTGATGAAGATCACGGGAATGGGCCGCATGGCCGCATCGGCTTTGAGTCGCCTGCAGACTTCAAATCCGTCCATGCCGGGCATTTTGATATCCAGCAGGATGATATCCGGCGGCTTGATGTGGACCGAGCGTAATGCCAGTTCCCCATCGGTGGCTGCACGAACCGTATAGCCTGCGCCGCTCAACATTTCCGTCAATACCTGGAGATTCGTGATGGTGTCATCCACCACAAGAATCTCTTCCCGACCAATGGGATCGGATGTGGTCGAATTCATTTCAGCTCCTTTCGAGCCGGTTCTTTCGGAATATCCAGGTGCCGTCATGATTATCCCAGAATCCCATGGCTTCCCAGAATCCGATGGCCGTCGGCCGGACACGATCGGCGACAACCTCCCGGAAATACCGTTTACAGTAATTCACAAAGTCCCTGCCGTATCCATGACCTTCCCATTCAGGGTATATGTTGATGGAACAGATGGTGATCGTATCGTTGTCGATCATGCATCGGGCTTTGCCGACCCGATGTTCTCCCAGGGAAAAGTCTGCCCAGTCATATTCTGAATGCTGGATATCCTTGGGGATGAATTCGATGCTGATGTGTCGCTTCATATCCGGTTCAATTATTCAATATGGCCGTTATTATCCTGCCTGAGAAACTGCGTTCTGCAAGGGATTATCGAAACCCCTTGCAGAACGCCACGACATTTTTCCCGAGATCCGGCAGATAGTAGCCGCCCTCGAGAATGGCAAAGCGCCGGCCGTTGGCGCTGCGCACCGCCACTTGTTTCATGAGCGTACCGATAACATGATAATCGGATGTGGACAATTTTTTCCCCACATCCTTTTCGTATGAATCGAAGCCCGCACATACAGCCACCACGTCGATGGATGATATTTCCTGAATGACGTTTTCGATTTCTTCGATGTACAATTTACTGTTTTCCGAATATGGGTTGAGGATACGGCATTCTTTCCAGCCGGACAGAATGGCCTTGGTGCCGTCTCCGGTGTGGGCGTCGAAGTCGAGAATAAAGGCCGACTGAATCGCCTTGCTCTCTTTCAGTTTCAAGAGAGCCACCGCCATATTGCAGAAAACACAATATCCCCAGGCAGAGTCTCGGTATGCGTGATGACCCGGCGGCCTCAGACAGGCAAAGGCGGGGGTTCGAGTCATGCCGAAATCCGATGCCAGGATGGCAGCTCCGGCGGACAGTCTGGCCATAGTGTATCTTTTGGTGTCGGGCTTTACCGAATCGACATATACCGGTGCATGCGCTCTGAGAATATCGGCTTCACCGGCCGGATCGGGCCGCACTATGTCGAAGCCGGGTTCCGCGCGGATGGCCTGCATGATGGATTCCAT
>CAZBUL010000054.1:0-2165 GCA_964495045.1 uncultured Desulfobacterales bacterium
GATTGGGCAGTCCGGAGAGCCGGCGGGCACCTTCCTTGAGTCCTCCCGGAAAAAGCTGCTCCAGTTTCAGAACGGGCATGCCGGTGCCTTGCCGGAGTTCACGGTTCATGGGCGCCCGGCCGTGATAGGCGTAATAGTCTCTCAAAAAACGGATCACTTGCCGATGTTGATCCGTTATTTCAGTCAGACCCTGCTCCGCGGCGAGGATGTCAAAGATTTTTTCAGACCAGTCGTCGAAATCGTTGAAGAATCCCTCGCCGTCAAACAAAATGTTCCGGCCGTCCAGAACACGCAGACGGGGGCCTGGTCCCGCTGCCTGGTCATTGGTCTGCGTGTTCATGGTCATCGTTACCCTTTTTGCAAGGCCGCCTTGATCTTTTCGGGTGTGGCCGGCAGATCACAGATCCAGACGCCGACGGCGTTCTGGATGGCATTGATTACGGCCGGTGCTGTGGGCACCATGCACATCTCACCGACACCGGTTGCCCCCAGCGGCCCGTTGGGACGCGGAGTTTCCCGGATGAGGGTTTCCATCTCGAAGCTGCTGCGGAAGGTGGGGTATTTGAAGCTAGCCCAGTCTTTGGTTTTTCCGGGAATGTATTCTTCCCGAAGGGCAAATCCCACCCCCATGTCCATGCCGCCTTCGAGCTGGCCGGTCAGATTCTGGGGATGGATGACAGGCCCCGCATCCACGGCTGTGGTCATTTTGAGAATGGTGACCTGGCCGGTTTCGGTGTCCACTTCGAGTTCCACCATCTGGACGGCATGGACCTGGGATTCGAAGGATGGGCCCTGACCGGTCTGGAGATCGAGGGGCCCAGCGTCTTCGTTTTTCTTTCGGCCCAGATAGCGTTTGCTCTTGCCGGCGGCTTCGAGAGCGTCCGATGTATTGGCGCCGGTTTCCTGCATGGCGGCTTTCAATTGTTCCAGCGCGTTGATGAGTGCGCCGCCGATCATATAGGTGATGCGGCTGCCGGCTGCCGGTCCGCTGGCTGCCGTGTTGATCGTATCCCGTGTGTGCAGGCGCACCTTGTTCAGTGGAATGCCCATAAAAGCCGCTGTCAATTGGCTGAGCATGGAGTCGTTGCCTTCGCCGGGATCGGCAGCGGCTGCATACACGCTGATACCGCCGTCCGGATCCAGTTCGACCGCGGCCACAGACACATCTCCCGGTCCGCCGATGCCAAACGCACCTGTTCCCAGCCCCACGCCGCGTTTGATTCGTTCATTCCCGTGAGATGCGGCGTCGGCGACGGCCCGGTCATAATGCGGCCGCATGGCTTCCATCAATTCAGGCAGACACCACTGCTGCACCACCCGGCCGGTGGATTTGCTCTGTCCGGGTTGCAGCGAATTCCGCAGCCGGAATTCGAACGGATCCATGCCGAGCTTGTCGGCCAGCATGTCCATGGCGCATTCGATGGCGAAGTTGACCTGGGGCGGACCAGCCCCCCGTGCAGCACTGCCCCAGGGATTGTTGGTATAGACAAGTTTGGCCATGGCCTGAATGTTGGGGATGTTGTACGATCCGGAGAGCATGAGCAATGCCCGATGCACCACCACATGACCGATGGAATAGTAGGCCCCTTTATCCACAACGAAATCGTTGCAGTATGCCGTCAGTTTCCCCTGGCTGTCGGCGGCCAGCTTGACGTCCATGCTGAAGGCGTGTCGTTTGGAGCTCATGAGCATGCTGTCGGTCAGGGTGGGAATATACCGCACCGCCCGCTTGAAATGAATGGCCGCCGCACCGGCGATGCCTTCGGAGATGACATCGATCCGGATACCGAACTGACCGCCGGAATAGGCTTCCTGATAGCGCATGTTTTCCCAGCCGAGGGCAGCCTGGAGCATGCCGAGGTGAAGGTGGATGTTGATGCTGCGGCTGACGACCACAAGCCGGGGGTCTTCGCCAGCTTCCGGATCTTCCCAGTATGCGATGGCGGCCTCCGGTTCAAGAGGGGCCTGGTGATTGATCTGGGTCTTGAACCGGGCGTCGATGACCGCCGCGGAATTTTTCAGGGCTTCTGCGGCATTGCCTTTGATCTGTGGCTGTTGAAAACACAGATTGGGCAGGTCGTCGTGGATCTGAACGGCATTGGCACCGAGGGAGTCTTCGGGTCCGGCCATGACCGGCAGCGGGTCGAGTTCCACACGGACGGCGG
>CAZBUL010000054.1:2265-16871 GCA_964495045.1 uncultured Desulfobacterales bacterium
GGATTGACATCCAGCAATGCCTTGGCGGCCATGATCATGCCGGGGGTGCAAAAACCGCACTGAATGGCACCCGACAGAACGAATGCCTCTTGTATCAGGTGCGGATTTTCCGGGGTTCCCAGTCCTTCCACCGTGATCACCTGAGCATTTTCGAGGGAAACCACTTTCGTGAGACAGGACAGCACTGTTTTGCCGTTGACGATGACCATGCAGGCGCCGCACTGGCCCTTGCGGTCGCAGGACTGTTTGGCCCCGGTGAGCCCCAGGTCTTCCCGCAACACATCCAGCAATACCCGTTCCGGCCCGACCACAAAAGCGTGTCTGGCGCCGTTAACCGTTAATTCGATCCGTTTCATTTTCACTCCTGATTGTTGATATTGATTGCATGCCGAATGGGAAATATCCGTCATTCAACTGGAAAATCGAAATCCACGCGATTTCTTGTTTCGTTTAACCGTGAAAATACAGCTTTTGTTTTGTCAGACGAAAAAAAGCAATATTTGTGCCATCATTGGCAAGAATGCCGGGGAGTCATATTGTTCTTGAAAGTTCGGGATATTCGATGTTAAAAGGCCAAAAAATGATTCTCATCAGGATTCATGTGAAATGCCCATCATGTTCGTGCATACCGAATTGATTTTATGTGAAAAACAAGAACGCCATTCCTCGTTTCCTGCCAATGACCCTCAGCAGTGTGAAATCTTTTGAATTATGGCCAAAAAATTTAAAAAAGACAACAAGAGCCGGAAAGATCAACAACAGAAACTACAGCAGGCCGATCCCGAAAAACTGATCGATCAGGGAAAAGCCTTCCTTGAAAAAGGTAAGGCCAGAGATGCCATCGATGTGCTGAAACAAGCTATTAAAATGCATCCTGATTCAGACAAGGTTCGGCATCTCCTGTATAAGGCCTATTTGCTGCGGGAAGAGCAGCTCCGGTCCAAAGGGCTGATTCCCGAAGCCAATGCTGTCCGGAAAATGGCGATCGGGGTGATGCCTCCCGTGGATCAGCTTTCCGAAGCCGATGTGCTGAATATGATAGCCTGTGCGTCGGTTGAAGATGCCGTGAAGCTGTCGGTGGATTTTTTGAAGAACCGCGCCCCGTCCGCCCGATTCGATCAGCAGGTGGCCTATCGCCTGATGATGACAGATGACTGGCAGCCTCTGGAACGGCTGGAAGCATCACATCCGCTTCGTAAAGACGCCCAGACGGTTCAAAACGCTGTAGCACTCATGAATGATGCCAAATGGGAAGAGGCGTTCCTGGAACTCAAATCTGTTCCCCGCCAGTCGCCATACGCTCCCATCAAATTGTTTTGCCGGGCCATGGTGCTGTTCTACGAAAAGAACGACGACGAGTTGATGCAGACATTGTCTCGAATTCCAAACGATTTCCCGCTGAAGGCATCCATCGACAGCCTCAAGCAGGTGGTCGGCCATCCATCGGCGGCCGAATCATCCGCCCTGTCTCGTGCTCAAAGCATTTTTTGGGGGGAGGGGGGCAATCCCGACACACTGGTTGCCGACATCCTCACGCATTTGAAAAACAGAGAGGTCAAAAAGCTTTCATCCGATATCTCCCTTATGGCGAAGATCGTTTTCCCGCAGAATCCGGTGATTGCCATGCAGCAGATTCTGGAAATTCTCATGTTTTCCCCCCAGCGCTATGGGCTGAACCTTTCCGGTTTCATCGGCATTTGTCAGTCCCTGCTTCCCCGGAACCGGGCGGACATCGTTGTTCTCAAGACAGATCTCGAATTACCCGACGATCTGGTGGAGACACTCGTCAACTATAAGGACGTAATCGACCAGGATGTTTCGGATGCGAAAATCCGAGACATGGTGTTTGGCATGATTCTGCTGTATGCTGCAAAGAAGTTGCATACCAAACAATTTAAACAGAATGTTTTGAAAAACGTCGGCAAAAAAAATGCCAAACTGGTAGGTATCAAAGAAGGAGCTTTCGGTGTGGGGGATGCTGTTTTCGGTATGACCGTGCGCAGCATCGAGCTCGATCCCCACAACCGCGAAGCCTATGATTTTCTCCTGGAGCTGCCCCGTCATGCCCGCGATCAGAAAGACAGCGTTGAAACGCTGCTGTTGAAAATGTCGGCGGAATTTCCGGACGATCCCTTTCCCTGCCTGGAGCTGGCCACGCTGTATTATGAAAAAAATGCCTTTCGGAAAGCCGAAAAGATTTTGGATGATGCCGCTGTCCGTGCCCCGCATGACAACCGGGTGATAGACCGCCGGGCCCTGGCGCTGGTGATTTCTGCCTTCACGAACATGAACCGGGGCAGACTCCATCTGGTGCTCTCCGATCTCGAAAAAGCCGAAGGGTATAACAGCAAGCGGGTTGCTCTCATCCTTGCAGAGAAAAAAATACTTTTCGATTGGATCAGCCATCCGGATCGGATACCAAGCATCTTGGTCGATTTTTGCCCGGAGATGTCCGTTATCGAGCGAATTCGGGTGATGGGTCTGCTGATTCAGGATATGGAGGATTATCGAAAATCGTTTACCATCGTTCAGATCGATGCGATGAAAAAATGGCTGTCCCGCGAACTGAACCGGTTGAACCCGACACCAACGGATGTCGTTTCGCTTCTCAGCCCTTTTCCCAAAGAATATCAGCCGATTCTTCCCCCAACGCAAATTGCTGCATATTTGTTGGGTTTGCGCAGAGACCTTTTCGGAAAGGTACCGGATGCAGAACTGATTTCTATCTTCGAGCTGCTTTTTCACCAGAGCCTACTGGAATTTATGGCAGTAGAACTGCAAAAGCGGCTGAAGAATAAAAAACAGCCGCAGGCTCTGCCGATGGAGTTTTTTCTGAAAACGATCAGTCAGATCGCCCATGTTCCCTGGAGCCAAAAACGGTATCTCGATATTGTTTCTGAACTGAGTGAAGCCTCGCGAAATGAATTGAAAGGGCTTTCCAGCAGGCTGTCCAGACATGCTCAGGGCTTTTTGAGAGCCTCCCTCGAACGCTTCGATTTTACCTTGTTGGAAGCACCGCTCCCCCCGTTTGTTTTTCCCGGTGCCAATCTTCCGGACTTTATGGATGATGACATCGATGAAGATGATTGGGATGAAGACGATTGGAACGATGACGATTGGGATGAAGATGATTGGGACGATGATATGGAAGATATGGATGCGGCCGAAGACTTCGAGGGCCTCTTGCCGCTTCTCAAGGAAGCCAAATCGAATATGAACAAAAAGGAGCTGGCCCGTGTCGTCAAGGATATTGAACGTCTGGTAGATGAAATGGATATCCGGGGGGTGCCGGATGCAGAAATCCGAGACATGCGAAATCTTCTCCGGTCTATTCCCCAAACGCGGAAGGTATTCGATGCCTTGGCGGATTTTATCAAGATACCGGGTTTGACCGGTGTGTCGAGAGAAACCCATATCCTGCTGAATGGAAAAGCTCCCAAGAAATAGTTTGTTGGGGGATAACGCTGGAAAGAAAGATAGTAAGCCATGTTGATGCATTATTTTAAATTGGGGGTGTCGCCGGAGGCTTCGGATGAAGAAATCCGTGCCCACTATATCGAACTGGTCAAACGCCACACGCCGGAAAAAGATCCGCTGCGTTTCCGTGAAATAACTGCTGCGTACGATGCTGTCAAAGACCTTCGAAAACGACTCGTTGCCCGATATCTGCCTCCGGAAAACCATATCGATGCCGAGCAGATACTCACGGAACTGGCCCGTTCCGCCGTCCGGGAAAGAAAGCGTGTGGGACTGAAGAATTTGATCCGGGATTCCCTGCGGAGGGCGGCATCATGAACTGGAGTGATGCGGCCAGACTCAAGGAAATTTATCCCTGGATGAAACGTCAGTGGACGGTCTTCGATGAAAAGTGGCTGCTGCCATCGATGATCCGGACGAGTGGATATCTGAGAAAAAAAATCCAGAATCGCATTCGGAAATATCACCTCATTGCCAATTGGAAAGAAACGGTGTTCGACGATTTTTCCGCATGGCTGGCGGAGCTGCCCGAAAAGCCGGGAGTGGGAACGGAGGATGCCGATGGATCGGACGGTCTGGCATCTTGTGATTTGTTCACCGTTCTTTCCGAATTTACCGCCCTGCGGCAGGAAATCCGCATTCAGAGCCGGGAGCAGGGCAAAATCCTTTCGACCCTGACCGGTTTCATCGATGCCTATCAAGAGACGGCCGACTTGTTCAAGGATCGCACCAAAGCGCTGGCCGATCTCGAAGCCAACATCCGTAAGTCCACCGAAAAACGCACGATCCTGCCGTTTCTGGAAGTTCGGGATGCACTGGTGCGCGGCCTGAGTGCCACCCATGCCGTTTCGGCAGACAAAGGTTTTTTCCGACGGGCGCCCAGAGGCATCGAAGGGGTGGTGGAAGGCTATGAAATGGCGTTACGGCGGATCGACCGGGCCCTGGCATTTGTTCATGTGGTACCGATAGCTGCCGTGGGGCAGCCTTTCGATCCCAAAACCATGAAGGCGGTGGATAAGCGCATCGCCGTCGGCATGGAAAAAGGCATGGTGGTGGAAGAATTGTTGACCGGTTTTTTGCGGGACGAGGACGTGCTGCGTACCGCCGAAGTGGTTGTCTGTGGTTGATGGAGAAAACTATTTACGTTATTTGATGGGAGATGCAATGCAAGAACCGATTGTTGGAATAGACTTGGGCACCACGAATTCGGAGGTGGCATTTATTATTGACGGTACGGCGACCGTTCTGCTGGATAACGATAACGGTATCGTTCCGTCGGTGGTGGGGCTGGATGGCAACGGAAAAATCATCGTGGGCCAGGAAGCTTTGAATCAGGCGGTCATTGCGCCGGATCGAACCGTTCATTCCGTTAAAAGGCGGATGGGCAGCACGGATCGGATCCCGATGGGGAATGCCACCTATCTGCCTCAAGAAATCTCGGCCTGTATTTTGAAATCGCTCAAGGAACGGGCCGAAAAATTTCTTCAGAAGTCCATTGGCAAAGCGGTCATCACGGTTCCGGCATATTTTACGGACGCCCAGCGGCAAGCCACCCGTGAAGCCGGAGAAATTGCGGGGTTGACTGTGGTGCGGATCATCAACGAACCGACCGCGGCGGCCCTGGCTTATGAAAGTTTCAATCCGGTCGTTCAGACGATTCTGGTCTATGATCTTGGCGGCGGAACCTTCGATGTGTCCATTGTCCGGATTGAAAACGGCATTGTCGAAGTGTTGTCGAGTACCGGCGACAACCATTTGGGCGGCGACGATTTCGATCAGAAGATCGTCAACCGGCTGACGGAATATATTTCCAAGGAGTTGTCGCTGGATGTGTCCAAAAATCAGGTGGTGATGGCCCGGCTCAAACGGGCTGCGGAAAAAGCCAAGATCGCCCTTTCCTTCGAGCCGTTCGTTCGGATCGAAGAAGACCATATCGGTAAGAAGCTTTTCAAGAGCATTCATCTGTCCTACGAACTTTCCCGCGATAATTTTATCGAGATGATCCAAGACGATCTGTCCCGGACGATGGATTCCGTCACCAAGGCTTTAAACGATGCCTCGCTGCTGCCGTCGGCCATCGACAAAATCATTCTGGTGGGCGGTTCGACCCGGATCCCCCATATTTCCGAAATGCTCGAAGAAAAATTCGGTCAATTGCCTCATGGCGAAATCGACCCGGACCTCTGCGTGGCACTGGGGGCCGCCATTCAGGCCGGCCGCGAAATGGGTCTCGATTCAACCAGCGTGCTGCTGGATATCACCCCCTATTCTTTCGGCACGTCGGCACTCGGAGATCTCAACGGCATTCCCACCCCCCATGTCTATATTCCGATAATTCGACGAAACACCAAATTGCCGGCCAGCCGCAGCGAAGTTTTTTATACGGTGTACGACAATCAGCAGCGGGTGGAGGTGAAGGTGTATCAGGGGGAAGAGCCCCATGCGCTCGACAATATAGAGCTTGGCAATTTCATGTTCGATCTCAAGCCGTCGCCCGCAAACAGCATGATCATCATCCATTTCGATCTGGACTTGAACGGCATTCTCAAAATGCAGGCGGTTGAAAAGGAAACCGGAAACAAGATCGAGGGGATCATCGAAAACGCCATGGGCCGATTCAGCGATACCGAAATTTCGCAATTACGGCAGCGGGTCGATGATATGTGGAGTCAGCCGGAATATGGCTTTGGCGAAGATGCGTCGGACGATGTGCCGGGCAAGCCGCTGCCTGCCGATATCCAGGTGATCATCGACAAGGCCGCCGAAAAACTGGAAGACGCCTCTCCCGAAGATCAGGATGAAATGGTCAACCTGATTGAAGACATTCAGGATGCGGTCGATGACGACCGCATCGATGATGCCCGGGCCATGGCCAAGGAGCTGGAAGATATCCTTTTTTATATCGGATGAATGCCATCGTTCACCGCCTCCCCCCAGCGGGGGGACGGTCGGGTGGGGGGAAAACGGAACCCTGATCATGAACCATTGTCCTGTCTGTAAAGCACGCTATACCGGCAAACGCCTTTGTCACCGGTGCAAGGCCGATATCGGCCCGTTGGCAAATATCGAGGCGGAAGCCTTCGATTTTCGGGAAGAGGCGCTGGCGGCTTACCGGGATGGGGATTATGCCCGGATGCTGGAGATGGCACGACGCTGCTGTTCCCTCAGAAAAACGCCCGAAGCCGTTCGGCTGCAGGCGTGTGCTGCATTGTTGAACGGACAATTCGACCAGGCCGTCCGGCTCCGAAACGAATTTATTCGGATTCTTTGAGTTTGGCGGACCGGATCGTGTGCCGCTGGTGGGCGTCGAGAACGGCTTTTCTCAGCCGGATGGATTTGGGGGTGACCTCGACAAGTTCGTCGTCGCGGATGAAATGAATGGCCCGCTCGAGGGTCATGGGCTTGACGGGGGAAAGCAGGACGTGGTCGTCCTTTCCGGATGCCCGCATATTCGTCAGCTTCTTTTCCTTGCAGGCATTGACGTTGATGTCGTTGTCCCGATTGTGTTCACCGACGATCATGCCTTCATACACCGGTGTACCCGCCACCACACAAAGCTGACCCCGGGGTTCGAGATTGAACAGGGCATAAGGTACAGCAACACCTTGTCGGTCTGATACAATGGAACCCGTGAACCGGCTGGGAAAATCCCCCCGGTATGCTTCATACCCGGAAAAATAGGAATTCATGATGCCGGTTCCTTTGGTATCGGTCAGGAACTCGTCCCGGTAACCGATCAGGGAACGGGATGGAACGCTGAATTCGATCCGCACCCGGCCTTTGCCGTTGTTGACCAGGTTGATCATTTTTCCTTTCCGAACGGCCAGTTTTTCAGTGACAATACCCAGAAAGCTTTCGTCGCAATCCACAAAGAACCGTTCGATGGGTTCGAGCTGCTTGCCATTCTTGTATTTGTAAATGACCTTGGGACGGCCCACACACAGCTCGAAGCCTTCGCGCCGCATGGTTTCGATCAGAATGGCCATTTGAAATTCGCCGCGGCCTTTGACAGTGAAAATTTCCTTGTTTTCGGTCTCTTCGATCTTGATTCCCACATTCATGAGCGTTTCTTTGAACAGCCGTTCCCGGATCTTGCTGGACTGAACATATTTGCCTTCCTTGCCGCTGAAAGGTGAATTGTTGATTCCGAACTGCATGGAGACGGTGGGCTCATCCACGGTGATGCGTTTCAGGGCCTTGGGGAAGTTGCGGTTGCAGATCGTATCGCCGATCTTGACGTCTTCGATGCCCGACAGTACGATGATATCGCCGGGTTCGGCCTCGGCGGCTTCGCTCAAGGTCAGCCCCTGATAGGTTTGCAGGCGGGTGACTTTCAAGGGGTTGTGACCGGCCTGATCATCGATGCAGATCAGGCTGTCATGGGATTGGACCTTGCCGTTCACGATTTTCCCGATAGCCAGCCGGCCCAGATAATCCGAATATCCCAGATCGGACACCAGCATCTGAAACGGCTCGTCCGGGTCATACGCCGGGGCTGGAATGTAGTCGATGATCATGTCGAACAGCGGCTGAAGGGTGGTGCCTTTTTCTTCCAGGGTTTTCTGGGCGATACCTTCCCGGCCGATGGCATACATCAGCGGAAAATCGAGCTGTTCTTCGGCGGCATCGAGATCGATGAACAGATCGTAAATTTCATCCAGAATCTCTGCGGGCCGGGCATCCTTGCGGTCGATTTTGTTGATGACCACGACCACCGGCAGATCGGCCTCGAAGGTTTTTTTAAGAACGAAACGGGTCTGGGGCAGGGGGCCTTCGGAGGCATCCACCAGCAGCAGGGCGCCGTCGGCCATGGACAATGCCCGCTCGACTTCACCGCCGAAATCGGCATGTCCCGGTGTGTCGATAATGTTGATCTTGATGCCTTTCCAGATCACGGAGCAGTTCTTGGCTGCAATGGTGATGCCGCGTTCCCGCTCCAGATCCATGCTGTCCATGATGCGGTCGTTGACATCCTGGTTGTCGCGGAACAGCCCGCATTGCCGGAACATGGTATCAACGAGGGTGGTTTTTCCATGATCGACGTGGGCGATGATGGCGATGTTTCGAATGAGTTCGTTTTTCGATTGAGATTTCATTATACGTCGGTATTCCTGTTTTGATGACTACAGTAAAAGGTGAAAAAGAAAAATCAGATAAATCGGTTTTATCTATCAATATAAGAACTTAATAAAAATACATCAAAATATGGCAATAAGCAATTTTTATTCCATCTTTGGCAAACATCCGTTTCCCGTTTCTGGGATTTGCATGTCGCCATTCAGGATGCCATGGGATGGATGGACTATTATCTCGTTAATTTTTACATCCGTTTCGCCCGATATTCTTCAATGGTCAACAATTGCCAGTGAGACGTGCCCAGAAGTTCCAGGACATGATCATGATAATCGAGAATACTGGATCGATGACCGACGCTGATATAGTGGATGTTCCGATCCTGAAGTTTTCGGTATAAGTTGGCTTCATTTTCTCGATCCAGCGCACTGGTGGCTTCATCGAGTACGGCAAATCCGGGGGTGTTCACGAAAAGACGGGCAAAGGCCAATCGTTGTTGTTCGCCCAGAGACAAAACGTCCGCCCAAGCCAGTTCCGCATCGAATCCACCGGATCGATCCGGCAAATCTGCGAGATTGACGATCTCCAGAATGCGCTGGAGTTCAGCATCCGGATATTGCTGAAGCATTCGTGGATAAAGCAGTTGATCCCGCAGCGTGCCGAGAAGCATATACGGTCGTTGAGGGAGAAAATAAATTTCTTTCAGATCAGGGCGCAGGATTTTACCGGTTCCCTGTGTCCACAGACCGGCAATCGCCCGCAGCAGGGAGCTCTTTCCCACCCCGCTCTGGCCCACTACCAACAGGTTTTTCCGGCCGGTTAAATCAACGGATAGCTCTTGAAACAGGATACGGTTTCGGTTGGGTGTCATCAGCGTAACGTTTGTCAGGGCGAATCGATCGGCTTCTTCAATGGTGATACCGGGGGCGGGTTGCTGTTCCGGTCTGATGGCATCAGCAAAGGACGACAACCGATCGACGCCTGCGGCGAAACTGGTGAGTTGTTCCATCTGGGATACAATGAGAGAAAGCGCAGTATAAATCTGTGAAAAAGCGAAATTGGCCTGGACCATATCGCCATATTCGATCTGTCCGCCGAAATATTGAGGAAACAGTACGAGAAAAGGCAGAACGACCGGCAGATAACTGTAAGCAGTTGTAAATAGAGATAGATTCCGCTGCCAGCCGATAAGCAGGTTGAAGTTTCTCAGCACTTTCCGGAAACGATCACCGATTTGGGCGATTTCCGACTTTTCCCCCTGATAAAAAGCTATCGATTCGGCGTTGTCTCGGACATGCACCAAAGAATACCGAAAATCGGCTTCGTATTTCAACTGATTGAAATTCAGGCCGATCAATCGGCGGCCTATCCATATAGTCAGCAAGGTTCCAATGAGGGAATATCCCAGAACGACACAGACCAGCAGCACAGATTTGGACCAGAGAATGCCGGTAAAGGAAATCAGATCCATGACCGATCCCAGGAGGATGAGCAAAAATCCCAATGATGTCCTGGTGAAGGATCGGATATCTTCCATGATGCGCTGATCCGGGTTATCGATCAACGCCTGATTCTCGATTTCATAATAGCATCGGTAGTCGAAATATTTTTTCAGGAAATCGTGGGTGAGCCACTCCCGCCATCGCATGCCGAGATAACTCTGGACATAGCTGTATAAGGCGACAATGGGGATGCCGATCAAGAAGCCGCAGAAATAGACAACAACAAAGAGATAGGCCATGTCTTGATTTTTTTGTACCAGGGCGTTGGTGAAATAATTGGCGATGTAGCTGAAGGCAACGTTGATTCCGGTGACGGATAATGACAGAATCAGTACCGTGGCCAACAGTCCCCATGGCTGCCTTCGGTTGCGGATATGCCGGCCGAATACAAGAAAGGTTCCGGCGGGAACGATCAGAAGACCGGCCAGTATCAGCCATTTTTTGGAGTTGAAGATGCCATCGATGGTCGAAGCCAGCCCGGATGCGATTTTTTCGGTAAGCCCGGGTGCAAAATGATTTCCAGTCCAAACCATGGTGCTGACGAAACAAAAGAGGATACCGAAGAGAAAAACCAGCAGCATGATCAAAAGGAGCAAGGTAATCCAGCCGCCGCCGCGGATATGTGGAAAAAAATAAGGTTGTGCGATTGTTGCAAATCGTTTCCACAGAGAACGTTTCGTCTGTTCCATATTTCTATTCACCTGAAAATATAAATCAATTGGTTGAATGGGTTTCAGATCCAGCAGTTGGTGAACCGGTTGGGGAAATCACCACTGGAGGCGCTGTCATTCGGGTGATCAGTTGGGACGGAATTCTTGAAAAACCACTGATGATCGCCATAATAATGGCAGCCGTATAAGGAATTGACTGAATCATGAGAACCATTAGCCACATGAAAACATCCGGAGCATCCGATCCGTGCCGGGTTGTAATGGTGAACATGGCAAACCAGAGCGCCAGCGCCAGGAGGCCTTCCTCACGGGCAGACAGAAGCGCGTGGAAGAGAGCATGGGTTTGTGCCAGCTTCGGGGTGCGGAAAAACGGAATGGATTTGGTGAAAATTCCCAGCAGGATGGCTTTGGAAATGGTATGAGATAGTGAAAGCCCGGCCATGGCCGACGCAAATGTCTGAGTGATATTGGCGCCGACGCGGTGACGATAGAGATAAATCATTTTGGCGATTTTGAAAATAAAGAGCGACATCGGCATCACCGATAGTATGACCATGGGAGGGTCGAATTTCAAGGGCATCAGGCACATGGCAAGAGACCACAGGAGGGCGGCGATTGTAAACAATAGATTGATGCTGTCGGCCATCCACGGCAGCCATCCGGCTATGAAATGATATCTTTGGCCTAAAGTCAATCGGGATCGGCCCGGCAGCAGAAGTCTCGCGGCATGGTGTCTGAGAATCTGCATTGCTCCGTAAGCCCAGCGAAACCGTTGTTTCTTGAAATCGATGAATGTGTCGGGCATCACCCCGCGTCCGTAGCTGGCAGCCGTATAAGCGGCTTCATATCCTTTCTCGAAAATCTTCAGGCCAAGCTCGGCGTCTTCGGTGATGCACCATTCCGCCCAGCCGCCCACCTCCTCCAGAATCGATTTTCGCACCATGGTCATGGTGCCATGTTGAATGATGGCATTCCGTTCGTTTCGGGTGACCATCCCGATAAAGAAAAAGCCACGGTATTCGGCATAGCACATGGCCTTGAACATGTTCTGGTTATCATCCCGGTAATCTTGGGGTGCCTGGACGATGGCAATATCGGGTTTGACAAACTGGCTGGCCAGGTCTCTCAGCCAAGTGGACGTAACAACATAATCGCTGTCAATGACAGCAATCACCTCAGCGTTCGGATTGGTTCGGGTCAGAGCGAAATTTAAGGCGCCGGCCTTGAAACCCGCCAGCGGGCTGACGTGAAAGAAGCGGAACCGGAAACCCAGGAATGCACAATGTGCTTCGATTGGCTGCCAGATCAATGGGTCTTGGGTGTTATTGTCGATGACCAGCACTTCGAAATAGGGATAATCCAGACGTGCCAATGCATTGAGGGTTTCTATCAGCATGTCCGGGGGTTCGTTGTAGGCCGGTACATGAATGGAAACCATCGGCAGATCGCTATCGGGTAGTTGAACCGGTGTGAACGGTCTTCTTCGCTCGGCCCACGAAGCTTCAGCCCATTCGTGTGCTTCGGTGAAAAGCACGACCAGCACGCCGATTATGCCGATCACCATCAGCACACCGACCAATCCGGTGGTAATCGTCATGTATTGTCGGGTATAACTGTAAATGATCCACACACCGGCGGTGGCGGCTGAAAAAGCGATGAGTCCCAGAAAACTACGGCCGCGTTTTTGCAAAGTTCGGCTGTCGATCAGTAACAATGCAAATGTAATGATGGCGATAACCACCGAGATGCTGGCCAGAGTTCGCCATTCGGGAATTTCGACGATCGGGGATGTCAGTGGAAATTTGAGTTGGCGTTTGACATCGTAAACCCCCCAGTAAGCGCCGACTGCACCTTCTGTATCTGCTTTCCACGGTTGATCGAATGCCTCCATTACATAATAGACATACTTTTCCTGTTCCGCCCGTGCAATAAATCGTCTGAGAAAAGTAGCTTGATTCGCTGTCGATGCAACCGCCAATTTGCGGGTTCGGCCGTTGCTGGGCCAACCGACTTCGGTGATGACAACGGGTTTGATCGGAAAGGTTTCCCGAAGGAGGTTGACATGATCGATAATGTAATCGACGGCCTGTTCCATAAGGATCCCTTCCCAGTATGGCAGCATGTGCGTAGCGACAAAGTCCACATGATCGATCAATTCAGGATGTTTGATCCATATATGCCAGGGTTCCGCGGTGCTTACTGGAACACGGCTTCCGGATTCTCGAATGCCTTCGCGAACCCGATCAATATAATAGCATAGCTGTTCAGGGGTGACTTCTTCCCGTAACAAAGATTCATTGCCCACCACAACCCGAATGACGTTGCGCCAGTTTTCACGGGTCAGCTCGATCACGGCAGCGATTTCCGCCTCGTTTCGTTCAAAATCTCCGCTGATCCAGGCTCCCAGGGTGACATTCAGTTTGTGCTTGCGAGCCAGAGAAGGAATGCGTGCCTGTACACCCTGAACAGAATAAGTTCGAACGGCGTTGGTCTTGTCTGCAAGCAGTAACAGGTCGGAATCGATCTCTATTTCGGACGGAAAGTTACCGTCAACAGCGCTTTGTCCCACCTGAAATGGAGAAAAAGAAAATCCTTGAATACGGGAAGGCCAGGGAGGCTCCAGTTCCGGCCGACTCCAGACAGACCAGAAACTGATGCAAAGGACAGCAATGGATGTGGTTATTAAATAATTAATTTTCATTATTGATATTGGCCTATAAAATATTTATAACAGCATTAGCATACAGATATAATAAAAAAACAACCCGTACAGATGGATGAAACAAAGCAGACTCGTGAAGACTGTCAGCTAATAAAATCAAAGCACCGGATATCGGTGAGTTGAAAATAGATTGAATTGGTTGAAAGATAACACGATCGAACGAATTATCAATAATTGAATTATTCATCAATATGCAAGCGCATAGAATGCTATAAAGAAGATCCCATTGCAAGGCAGCATGTAGTAACAAACATCATACCGATAACACGTCGAAATTATTATTCTGAATGCCTATAAAATACAACAGAAAGACGGGCGCACTAACCAACGAAATTTGAATCTTGTTCAGTTTTACGCCCAAGACATTTTATAGAATTAGTAAGGCTGCTACAAAATGATTTTTTTTTTGTTGATTTTTGAAATCATCAAGTTTATAAAGAAAAGATATGATGTAATTGAACGCCAGCGTAGCTCAGTTGGTAGAGCTACTGATTTGTAATCAGTGGGTCGGGGGTTCGAGTCCCTTCGCTGGCTCCATCAGGTAAAATCCTGGTGAAATAATAATGGTGGGGTTCCCGAGTGGCCAAAGGGAACAGACTGTAAATCTGTCGGCGAACGCCTTCGGAGGTTCAAATCCTCCCCCCACCACCAGCCTCATCAAATGTCGCATGTAGGAGATTTTGTTTTGAAAATCAAACGAAATCGATATTTCACTACATAGCTTCATCTGCATTGCATACATTTTCATGAGGGAAATGACGTCGATATTTTTTTCAGAAAATAGATTGGCGTCCGAATAATGAGAAGTCTGTTTGCGGGAGTAGCTCAGTTGGTAGAGCTCTAGCCTTCCAAGCTGGATGTCGCGAGTTCGAGTCTCGTCTCCCGCTCCAACTAAATCAGCAAATATATTCTCTATCAAATCATTGAATGTCAGATTGCCCACGTAGCTCAGTTGGTAGAGCGCTTCCTTGGTAAGGAAGAGGTTCATCGGTTCGACTCCGATCGTGGGCTCCAAACAGAAAAAAAATAAAATCGTGCCGAGCGATAATTTGTGTAAAACAGACGAATGGTCAGGCCCGAGCATCCGTTTAATAATTATTCAGTGGGGAGGACAGTGAAATGGCGAAGGAAAAGTTTGATCGGTCGAAGCCGCATGTGAAT
>CAZBUL010000055.1:0-14256 GCA_964495045.1 uncultured Desulfobacterales bacterium
AATCGAATCGGACAATATCCGCATTTTTCTTGACACGGCAGTCGATCGGGAAAATAATGCGCCGAATTTAAAAATGAACCAGAAGAAGGTACCCCTTGCAACTGACTGTCCGAGACGTAGCCGCCATTTTCAACATATCCGAACAAGCCGTTTTTCACTGGATCAAGCACCGGAATCTTCCGGTGTATCATGTCGGGGAAGACTATCGATTCAACCGGTCGGAACTGCTGGAGTGGGCCAGTGCCACCCATACGGATGTCACTGCAGACATCATCGCCGCCGACCCGAATTCTGCCGCAATAACACGACTCGACGAAGCGCTTCGGGCCGGCGGCGTACACTACCAGATCGGGGGAACCGACACCGCTTCGGTGCTGGATGCGGTCGTCCAATCCCTGAATCTTCCTGAAACGATGGACCGAGCCTTCCTTTATCAAGTGCTGCTCTCCCGCGAATCCCTCGGCTCGACCGGTATCGGAGACGGCATCGCCATCCCCCATGTCCGCAATCCGATTGTCTTGCAAATCCCCCATTCGATGATCGCCCTGTCTTACCTCGAACATCCGGTGGATTTCGGCGCCGTGGACGGACAGCCGGTCGGCATATTGTTCACCCTCATCAGCCCGACCGTGCGCACCCATCTGAATCTGCTGTCCAAACTCTCTTTTGCCCTGTCCGATCCCCGATTCAAAGCTGTCATCAAACAAAAATCCCAGCCGGATATCATATTCGCCGAGGCCAGACACATCGAAGAAAAGCTCCCCGCACATTGAAGCCCCCAACACAAGACCTCAGCGTTGCCTGTTTCATATCCAGAACGATCGACAAAGGATGAATTGTAAAGTATGAAGGACGAATTATGAAGTATGAAACAAACCGGAGTTATCATACTTCATAATTCATACTTCTTAACATGTTTTTTACTGGAAACCGCCAAAGAAAGTCAAACCATGCGGCTCATGTTGCTCTCACTCTCAATTTTCATTTTCAGCGGCTTGTGTTCCCTCAGCTTCGGGAGAAATCCCCGGACAGCCAATTTGATGGGAGCCGGTGGAACCGTTCTCGGGTGTCTGATCGGTCTGATTCCGGCATCGGTTGTTCTGTGGACCGGGCAAATCCGGGAATTCCACCGGGCATGGATGATTCCATTCGGGTCTTTCGCCCTGAAGCTGGATGCCCTGTCCGCATTTTTTCTGTTCACGATTCTGACTCTGTCCGCGGTTGCCGCAGTTTACGGCCATGCCTATCTGTGGGACTACCGGAACCGGAAGAACCTCGGCGCATCCTGGTGTTTTTTCAATCTCCTGACCGCCGGCATGGCGCTGGTCGTCGTGGCCGACAATGGCATGCTGTTTCTGATGGCATGGGAGATCATGTCTCTGGCTTCTTTTTTTCTGGTGACTTTCGAAGATGAAAACGAAAGCGTCCGAAAGGCGGGGTGGATTTATCTGATCGCCACCCATATCGGCACCGCCTTTTTGTTCGTCCTGTTCATCCTGCTGGCTCAGCGGAGTGAATCGCTGGATTTTGCCCGATTTGCGGCATCCGGTATGAACGGCGATTCCGTGGCCGGATTGGTCTTTCTGCTGGCCGTTATCGGGTTTGGCACCAAGGCCGGATTCATGCCTTTTCATGTCTGGCTTCCCGAAGCCCATCCCGCTGCCCCCAGCCATGTTTCCGCCGTCATGTCCGGTGTCATGATCAAGACCGGTATTTATGGTCTGGTACGAACGTTGAGTTTTCTGGGCCGTCCGGAACCCTGGTGGGGATGGCTGCTGATCGGAATGGGACTGATTTCGGGAATTTTGGGCGTTCTCTTCGCGCTGGCTCAGCATGACCTCAAACGGCTGCTGGCCTATCACAGTGTCGAGAATATCGGCATCATCACGTTGGGATTGGGGCTGGGAGTACTGGGAATATCCTTGAACCAGCCTGTTTTGGCGGTACTGGGATTCGGCGGCGGCCTGCTGCACGTTCTGAATCACGCTTTGTTCAAAGGTCTTCTATTTTTATGCGCCGGTGCGGTGGTGCACGCTACCGGTGTGCGAAATATCGAGCAACTTGGAGGGCTGATACGCCGTACGCCCTGGACCGGCGCATTTTTTTTGATCGGATCCTTTGCCATCTGCGGCCTGCCGCCCCTCAACGGTTTCGTGAGTGAACTGATGATTTATGTGGCGGCATTCATGGGAACCGGAATCAAGGGCATTTCCCTTTCCAGCATCGGGGTTATCACCGGACTGGCCATGATCGGGGGTTTGGCCGCCGCCTGCTTTACCAAGGCATTCGGCATCGTTTTTCTCGGCGAACCCCGAGATGATTCTGCCCTGTCCGCCCATGAAACAGGGTGGGGCATGCGGCTGCCGATGCTGCTGCCGGCCATCGGCTGTCTGGCCATCGGATTGTCGTCCCCCTGGATCGTATCGGCCATGAAACCGCTGATCGGCAGCGTCACGGGGCTTTCCGGACATGACATCGACGCACATCTGGCGTTTATGATCCAGCCTCTCCGATCACTCACGGCACTATCGTGCGGTCTGATCCTGATGCTGGCGTTGTTGATCCTGCTGCGGAAGCATTTGCTGTCCAACAAGAACCCCGGCCAAAGCCTCACCTGGGATTGCGGTTTTGTCAAACCCACCGCCCGGATGCAATACACGGCATCCTCTTACGCCCAGCCCATCACCACCCTGTTTGGATTTATTTTACAGACGCGGCAGTCGGTGCATCCCCCCGAGGGGCTGTTTCCCGTAAAAGCCGAGCTGCACACCCATACAGATGACGTTTTTACCCAGAAACTTTTCCAACCGCTCTTTCTGGGAATCGCGCGGCTGTTGCAGCGGCTGCACTGGCTGCAACAGGGCCGGGTTCAAATTTATATCCTCTACCTGACCATCACCTTGCTCACACTGTTGATCTGGAACCTGAGATAATTGTCATGCAACCAATATCCATTCTTCATCCATTGGCCGCGATGATCCTGTCTCCACTGCTGGTGGGCATCATCAACCGGACCAAGGCGTTTTTTGCCGGACGCAAGGGCCAACCGCTGCTGCAAGCCTATTATGACATCGCCCGATTGTTTCAAAAAAATGTGGTTTACAGCCGCACCACCAGTTGGGTATTCCGCGCCGGTCCGGTCGCCGGGCTGGCCGCCGCCCTCACCGCCCTTCTGGTACTGCCCGTGGGCGGCGGGGCAGCCTGTTTCTCTTTTACCGGAGACCTGATATTTCTGATTTATCTCTTGGGCGTGATGCGGTTTTTTACGGTGCTGGCGGCATTGGACACCGGATCGGCCTTCGAAGGCATGGGCGCGAGCCGGGAAGTGCAGTTTTCCGTCCTGGCCGAACCGGCCCTGCTGCTCAGTCTTCTGGCCATGGGAGAGCTTGGGGATTTATCCGGGAATGTCGGCATGTCCCTTCCCTGCCTGTCTCTTTCCGAAATTTATGCCGGCCTCACCTTGTCTGTCTGGATGCATTCCGGAACGGTTCTGATGCTGGCAGCCGGCGCCCTGTCCATCGTACTGCTCACGGAAAATGCCAGAATTCCGGTGGATGATCCGAACACCCACCTCGAGCTGACCATGATCCACGAAGTGATGGTGCTGGATCACAGCGGCCCGGACTTTGCGATGATCCTGTACGGATCGGCCATCAAACTCTGGATTTTCTGCGCCCTGCTGGCGGGTATCCTTGTTCCCGTCCGCACAGGAAATTTTCCGGCAGATGCCGCGGCAACTCTGGCCGGCATGTTTCTGATTGCCGTCGGTATCGGCATCGTCGAGTCATCCATCGCCCGGCTCAGACTGATGCGGATTCCGCAGCTGCTGTCCGGCGCCGGTGTGCTGGCCGTTTTGGCGATCGTTCTGGTATTGAAGGGAGGATGACATCTCATGGAACTGTGGATCGATTCACTCATCGTCCTGTTGATTCTGACCAATCTCAAACTGATCGGCTCCAGCCGGTTGAGCGCCTGCATCCGTATCGTGGCACTTCAGGGGATTTTGCTCGGGTTGCTGCCGGTGCTGGTCGGTGCCGATCATATCACCCTGAGGGCTGCCCTGTTGTCGGCACTCACCATCGTACTCAAAGGCATGGTCTTTCCCTGGCTGCTGCTTCGGGCCATGCGTACCTCCAGCGTTCGCAGGGAAATGGAACCCTTCATCGGATATTCCACATCGATGATGGTCAGTATCGGCCTGCTGGCGCTGGCGATGTGGATGGGCCGGCAACTGCCCCTGCCCATCCCCCTGAAATCCCCGCTGGTCGTACCCCTTTCTTTTTTCACCATCATGGTCGGGCTGCTGGCCATCGTCAGCCGGAAAAAAGCTCTGTCTCAGGTGCTGGGCTATCTCGTCATGGAAAACGGCATTTATGCCTTCGGTCTGGCCGTAGCGCTCAAAGAGCCGCTGCTGGTGGAGCTCGGCACCCTGCTGGATGTTTTCATGGCGGTTTTCGTGATGGGAATCGCGATCTTTCACATCAACCGGGAATTCGATCATATCGATACCGATCTGCTGAGCACGCTGAAGGGGTGACATGATTTTTGCCTTGATTTTTCTACCGGTGGCGGCCGCCCTGATCGTATTCGGGCTGAAATCCGCCTTGGCCATCCGCACCGTGCTGATCACCGCCGCGATCGGTCATGCCATCCTGACGATATCGGCATGGATACAACCGCCGGCACCCGTTCTGGACGGCTGGCTGCTTCTGGATGCGCCGGGGCTGCTGTTTCTGAGCATCACCAGCGCCCTGTTTTCCATGGTTTCCCTGTATGCCCTGGGATATCTGCACCGGGAAAACTGGGGACAGCGGCCGGATTTTCAGGAAGCATTTCTGTTCAGCAACTCCCGGGAATCGGCCTTTGTGGGGTGTCTGCTGCTTTTTCTGGCAACCATGACAGGGGTGACCGTCAGCCAGCATTTCGGGCTGATATGGGTGGCGGTGGAGGCCACAACACTGGCCAGCTCCCCCCTCATATTTTTTCACCGGCACCGTCGATCGCTCGAAGCCACCTGGAAATACATCATGATCTGTTCGGTGGGGATCGCCCTGGCATTGCTGGGAAATTTCTTTCTGGCCGTGGCTGCCACCGTGGGAGAAAACGATCATGTTCCCATGCTTGTCTCCACACTGTCTGCCAAGGCGCCGCTGCTGCATGTTCCCTGGCTGAAAGCCGCTTTTCTCTTTCTGCTCATAGGATACGGCACCAAGCTCGGACTGGCACCGATGCACACCTGGCTGCCGGATGCCCACAGCGAATCACCGTCTGTCATCTCCGCCCTGCTGTCCGGCGCCTTGCTGAACTGCGCCTTTCTGGCCATTCTGAGAACCCAGCAGGTGCTGACAGCCGCCGGTCACAGCCTTTTCGGACAGAATCTGCTCATGGGCTTTGGCCTCTTTTCCATGGTGGTGGCCGCCGCTTTCATCCTGCGGCAGATGGATTTCAAGCGGATGCTGGCCTATTCCAGTGTCGAACATGTCGGCATTCTATCGCTGGCGGTGGGGCTGGGCGCCAACGCCGGATACGGGGCCATGCTCCATGCCATCAACCATTCCCTGACCAAAGCCATGCTGTTTCTGGTGTCCGGCAATATTCTGGCCTGCTATCGCAGCAAATCCATCCAGGATGTCCATGGCATCATCCGCGCCCTGCCCTTTTCCGGTGTTCTGTGGATCATGGGCTTTCTGGCCATCACCGGCTCCCCGCCGTTCGGAACGTTCCTGAGCGAGATGGTCATTCTGAAAGCGGCTTTGGATCAGGGACGATTCGTCATCGCCGCCGCTTATCTCGTGATCCTGTGTATTATTTTCGCGGCCATGGCGTCCCTTGTTTTTTCCATGACGCAGGGTCTGCCTGGAACATCGGTAGCTCGAACCGCACATCAGGGTCAATTTCCGGCAGAATCGATGCTGGCCGTCATCCCGCCCCTCATGTTGGGAATGGCGGTTCTGGCGCTGGGCATTTACATACCGCCGGGTCTGCAGCGGGTGATGGAGCAGGCAGCCGGCACATTCGGAACGTTTTGAGCCCGGCGGTTCAGACGGTACAGGAGTGACGATCCATGACCGATTATTCATTCGACACGTTTTCCCTTTCCAACGGGCAGGCCATTGACATCCGGCAGGCAACGGTTCTTGGCATGGATGCCTTCCAGGATGCCGTCATCCATGCCGTCGAAGAGGGCGGCCGGATATCCGCCTTGTTTGCACAGCCAACCCCCGGCAGCGATCTGCGCCTGTGGGCGATGATCTCTCAGGACGATCTCTCCCGCATTCAGCCGCTTTGTACCGTTGTGGAGGGAAACAGCTACCCGTCTCTGACCCCTCTCTGTGCCCAGGCACACTGGTTCGAGCGGGAAATCTACGAACAATGGCGCCTGCATCCCAAGGGTCATCCATGGCTGAAACCCATCCGCTTTCACGCCCCTTACCGGGAAATCTCCGGACGGCCGGATACCGAGCCCCTCCCGGAAATCGGAGATGTGGATTATTTTCAGGTCGAAGGCGATGAAGTCCACGAAGTGGCGGTTGGGCCCGTCCATGCCGGCATTATCGAACCGGGTCATTTTCGGTTTCAGTGCCACGGCGAAGTCGTGCTCCATCTCGAAATATCCCTGGGGTACCAGCACCGCGGCATCGAAAAGCAACTGGCCGGCGGGCCGCACATCCGGACGATTTACCTGATGGAAACACTGGCGGGCGATACGAGTATCGGCCATGCCATGGCCTACTGCCAGGCCGTGGAAAGCTTATCCGGCACCCGCCTGTCCGCCAGAGCCCAGGCGATTCGCGGTATTGCGCTGGAGTTGGAACGCATGGCCAATCACGCCGGAGATTTGGGCGCTCTGGCCGGAGATGTCGGGTATCTGCCGACCCTTTCTTTTTGCGGTAGAATCCGCGGGGATATTCTCAACATGACAGGGCTCATCTGCGGCAACCGCTTCGGCCGCGGGTTGATCCGACCGGGCGGGGTGAGTTTCGACATCGATCCGGAAATGACGGCCGCACTTCTTGGCCGTCTCGATGCGGCCGAAAAAGACCTGACGGTTGCCGTCGATCTGCTCTGGAAAACATCATCCGTCATGGCCAGATTCGAGGGAACCGGCGCCGTCGGCCGGGATCAGGCCGCAGCCATGGGACTTGTCGGCCCGGCGGCACGGGCCTGCGGGCTGGATCGGGATATCCGCAAAGACATGCCTGAAGGCATTTACCGTTTTTTCCAGATCCCGGTATCCACCTGGAACACCGGAGACGTACTGGCCAGAGCCCATGTGCGGTGGCTCGAAATTCAGCGATCCATCGCATTCATCCGGGAACGGCTTCAGAATCTGCCGGCCGGGCAGCTCATCACCCCTGCCCTGCCCCTGCCTCCCGATCAGTTGACGGTGTCTCTTGTGGAAGGCTGGCGCGGTGAAATCTGCCATACGGCCATTACCGACAATGCCGGCCGGTTTTCCCTGTACAAAATCGTCGATCCATCTTTTCACAACTGGTTCGGGTTGGCCTATTCCCTCCGCAACCAGCAGATTTCGGATTTTCCGCTGTGCAACAAGAGTTTCAATCTGTCTTACTGTGGGCATGATTTATAGAAAATTCACCGCAAAGACGCAAAGGACGCAAAGAAAAACTGGAAATTGAAGAATCTCTTTGCGTCCTTTGCGCCTTTGCGGTGATACGAACAGGAAATCAATCAAATGATCAATGCGCTTCTGGCACGATTTCAGCAGAAATATCGAACCATGACGTTTCCCGACGGACCGGCTCCCGAACTGCCGGATCGGTATGTCGGCCGTCCGGTGATCACTTTGACGGACTGCATCGCGAACTGTTCCCAGTGTGTCGATGTCTGTCCCACGGGTGCGATGACGCAGGGAACCGGTCTCAGGCTGGATCTCGGTGCCTGCCTTTTCTGCGGGGAATGCGCCAGGGTCTGTCCATCCCGATGTATCCAGTTTTCAAAACGATACGACATGGCGGTTCGTACGCGCGATAACCTGCGGATCGACGATTCGACGAAATTCCAGCCGGCAGAGCCACTGGATCGGGAGCTGCGGCGGCTGTTCGGCCGTTCTCTGAAACTGCGTCAGGTCAGTGCCGGCGGCTGCAATGCCTGCGAAGCCGATACGAACGTACTCGGCACGGTGGGATGGGATTTGGGAAGGTTCGGCATTCAATTCGTGGCTTCCCCCCGTCATGCGGACGGTCTGCTCATTACCGGCCCGGTGACGAAAAACATGCGCACCGCGTTGCTCAAAACCTACGAGGCCGTTCCGGAACCCAAAATCGTGATCGCCGTCGGTGCCTGTGCCATTTCCGGCGGGCCTTTCCGGCATCACGACGAAGTCCATAACGGCGCCGGTGATCTGCTGCCGGTCGATCTGCTGATCCCCGGATGCCCGCCTCACCCGCTGACGATTCTGGACGGTCTGCTGAGGCTCATCGGCCGCATCGAATCGCCGTTAGGCAACTCAAAATAAATCTGCCAGATAGCGGAATGAAAATTTGTTTAAGAAATCATGTCTGTTTATTTGTTATGAGTTGCCTTATCGCACTGATGGCTGACAATTCACCGGATACCGGCCGGCAACTGAAACGTTCGCACCGATGATCTCATCAATGCCGTGTCCGAACCTGGCGCAAAAGTGCGCTCGCCAATTCGGACACCGCCCTGCCGGTCGATCAGCACCACCGTCGATGAGCGGGTTCCATACCCCGGACTTTGAATGAATAGGGGCGATAGAATCCGCTCCCACTCCAGAGAAACCCCGGTATGAGGCAGCCGGTCATCCGGCGCCGCCTCACCATCCGTTAGCAGCTGAAACAGGCCATCCATGTCAACCGGCCCATCGGCTGAGACGGCCGCTTTCAGTCGTGCCATTCCTTTTTCCACCTTCGGCCAGGGCGTATTCAGCAGATGATTGCTCAGGCCGTACCATCCCGGTGCCAGCATGCGGGCCCCCGCTCCCCGGTTGGAATGATAATACAGGCTCGAAGCATCTCCAACAATCAGGTTGTATCCGCTGTATGACGAACCGGCAGCGGACACTTTTTCGAGATATGCAGCAGACGGAACATTCCCTGTCAGAAAACCGCCGACAAGGTGTCCGCGGGAAGGCACATCGGGGGTGGGTGCGACCGGCTCCCGATAATTGGTGAGAGCCGCAAAACGGCCGGATCGGGTGATACCCAGCCAGGTTCCGCCTCCTTGCAGATCGCGACCGGCCAGAACATCCGGATAGTCTTCCCAGAAATCCATGGGAGCGGTGGGCCGGTCATAGAATTCATCCCGGTTGGCCGCAACGATGAGCCGATATTCGGGATGAACATTGTATGCCAAAAGAATCAAACACATGAAGTCTCCATTGACCGCATTGGCGGGTTTGTGGTATTGCTACAGCCGAATCTCGTGGTATAAACTGGTTTTCATTTTACCGTGAAAATGCAGTTAACCACAACATACACGAACACCACGAAAATAATGGTTCGTTAAATTTTCATGCGTTGGGGTGAAAGCCCGGCATGATTCAGGATTGTCTAATATCATCATAATTTAGTCATGGAGGTTTTTTCAATGAAAGAAGTTGTGATCGTCAGTGGTTCCCGGACCGCTATCGGAAGTTTTGGCGGAGCCTTGATGAATGTTCCCGTTGTCGAACTGGGTGCCGTTGTCATGAAAGATGTTTTGAAAAAAGTCGGCCTGCGTCCCTTCGCAGACGATGCCATGAAGGCCAACGCCCCCGAGAAACTCAAAGACCAGGGAATGATCGAACTCGAAAAAAAGGCCGGTTCCTGGGATGATCAGGCGACACCGATTGCCATTGACGAAGTCATCATGGGTAACGTGCTCCAGGCCGCTCAGGGTCAGAACACCGCCCGACAGGCCATGATCAAGGCCGGGCTTCCCAAAGAGACACCGGCGGTTACGATCAACAAAATCTGCGGTTCGGGCCTGAAAGCCATTGCAATGGGTGCCGGCGCCATCATGAGCGGCCAGGCGGACGTTATTCTGGCCGGCGGTCAGGAAAACATGAGCCTTGCTCCCATGGCCCTTCCCAAAGCCCGCTGGGGACACCGGATGGAGCTGACCGGAAAAGGCGATATTTACGACCTGATGGTCTTCGACGGTCTGTTCGAAATTTTCTACGGCTACCACATGGGGTTGACGGCTGAAAATATCGCATCCCTGTACGGCATCAGCCGTCAGGAACAGGATGAACTCGGTGTGTTGAGCCACAACCGCGCCATGGCCGCCATCAAGGACGGCATCTTTGCCAAGGAAATCGTTCCCGTCACCATCGCTTCCCGAAAAGGCGACATCATCTTCGACAGGGATGAGCGCCCCATGGAGACCAACATGGAAAAAATGGGCAAACTTAAACCGGCATTCAAGAAAGATGGGTCCGTCACGGCCGGAAACGCATCCGGCATCAACGATGCGGCCGCCGCCGTTTTGATGATGAGCGCCGAAAAAGCCAAAGCCATGGGTCTGGAGCCCATCATCCGAATCAAGGGATTTGCCTCCGGCGGTCTGGATCCGGCTTATATGGGGCTGGGGCCCGTGCCTGCCGTTAAAAAAGTTTTGAAAAGCACCGGCATGACGATGAATGACATCCAGATGATCGAGTTGAACGAGGCTTTTGCATCCCAGGCCATTGGTTGTATGCGGGAGCTGGGCATTGCCACCGATCGTCCCAACGAACTGGGCAGCGGCATTTCACTGGGGCACCCCATCGGCTGCACAGGCGCCCGTCAGGTCGTCACCGGCATGTATCAGATGCAGCGAAAAGGCTATCAGACGGGGCTTTTTACCATGTGCATCGGCGGTGGCATGGGCATGGCCATGATCGCCGAGAGATAAAAAAGGAGATGACCGATGGATATCAGCAGAAAACTGGGAATACTGGTGTTTTGCGGCGTACCGGCCATTATCGGCGGCGGCATCGTTTATGGATTTTTTCACAGTTATACACCGGTCATTGCTTATGAAGTCGTGCTGCTGCTGATTGCCGGCGGAATCGTCAGCAGGTGAGCATCGGCGGAACTGTCGGTTTTCCTTTGTTTCCCTCTGCAATCCGCCGGGGAGCATGATCGGGGAAAAATCCTTTTCTAATATTGATATCGGCCCCGAAACACCAGCGGCATATCGTGTGTTTCGGGGCTCTGGCATTTTTTCGACAAGGTCTGTCCGGAAAACCAGGGTTGACAGCCATACACCTATCCATCCATTTTACTGACGCGTCCTTCCATGAAAAACTCTACCAATCGATTGAAGTTGTGGTTTTTCTTGGCCATTTTTCTGTGCTCGGCACTGACGGTGGGTTGGCTTCTATGGCCGTTTTTTTCGGTGATCGTTCTGGCAGCGGTCATTACCAGCGTCTTCAGCACGGTATTTGTGTATTTCAGCCGTTTCATGCATACGTCAGTATCTTCCCTGCTGACCTGTCTGCTGATTTTTTTGATGCTTTTTCTTCCGATGGTGTATTTTGTCGATGCCCTTTCCGAAGAAGCATATGGCCTCTATCAGATGGGACAGAATACGGTCATCAGCAACCAACTGGATAAACTGTTGGCCAACAACCGGCTTCTGGAAAAAACCAACCAGTTTCTGTCCCGCTTCAATTATGAGATAACGGGTGATGAAGTCAATAAGGCTATCTCTGAAACTGGGAAAATCGTCGGGTTCTTTCTCTACCAGCAGGCCAGCTCCATTGCCTCCAATATTTTGAGCTTCCTGTTTTATTTCTTTTTTATGCTGATGTTCATCTACTATTTTCTTGTCGATGGCCATCGGCTGGTGGCATTTTTCATCGATTTTTCCCCCCTGCCGGAAGAACAGGATCGAGTGCTGATTCAAAAATTCAAAGACATGGCCACCGCCATTCTGATCGGCAACGGTCTGAGCGGGCTGATCCAGGGGCTGGCCGGCGGAATTCTTTTTTCGCTGTTCGGGCTCAAATCCCCGATCCTCTGGGGAGTCATCATGTCTCTGGTCGCTTTTCTGCCGATTATCGGCACAGGTGTCGTGTTCATTCCGGCCGGCATCTATCTGTACCTGAGCGGAAGGTTCGCTGCCGGGATATTTTTCGTTGTTTTTTATCTGGTACTTTCCGTTGTCATGGAGTACATATTCAAACCGAAACTGGTCGGCCACCGGGTCAACATGCACACCCTGCTGGTGTTTCTTTCCATCATGGGAGGGGTCAAACTGTTCGGTGTTTTAGGAATCATTTTCGGCCCGCTGGTGGTCACTGTCTTTTTGACCCTGGCCGAAATTTATCACACCAGCTATCAGTGCCTGGTGGAAGGTGATATCAACGTTCAATAGCCGAATACAGCCACCCTGTTGATTGAATCAGGGATTTTTGCCTCGTTTTTCGTGGTCCATTATTTTCAAATCCAAGGTAGTCACAGACATGTCTGAAATTGAAAACGTACCCGATATTCGCCCCAATGTCCGCATTGACAGCGAATTGAAAAAATCCTATCTCGATTATGCCATGAGCGTCATCATCGGCAGAGCCCTTCCGGATGTTCGGGACGGCCTCAAGCCGGTACATCGCCGGATTCTCTTTGCCATGAACGAGCTGGGAAACGACTGGAACAAACCTTATAAAAAATCCGCCCGCATCGTCGGTGATGTCATCGGTAAATACCATCCGCATGGCGATACGGCCGTATATGATACGATTGTCCGCATGGCGCAGAATTTTTCCCTGAGATATCCGCTGGTGGATGGTCAGGGAAACTTCGGGTCTGTCGATGGCGATCCCCCGGCGGCCATGCGTTACACGGAAATCCGCATGAAACGTCTGGCCCACCGGATGCTGGATGACATCGAAAAAGAGACCGTTCCATTCATCCCCAACTACGATGAATCGATGTCCGAGCCATCCGTCCTGCCGGCCAAGATCCCCAATCTCATCATCAACGGGTCGTCTGGCATCGCCGTCGGCATGGCCACCAACATCCCGCCCCACAATCTAAACGAGACCATCGATGCCATCAAGGCCATCATCGACAATCCGGGGCTGAGCTTCGAAGAGCTGATTCAGATCATCCCCGGTCCGGATTTCCCGACAGCCGGGTATATTTACGGCAAAACCGGTATCCACGATGCCTACAGGACAGGCCGCGGCATCATCCGCCTGCGGGCAAGAACCATCGTCGAAAAAGACACGAAAACTGGAAACGAAACCATTGTGGTCACAGAGCTGCCTTATCAAGTCAATAAGGCAAAGCTCATCGAATTCATTGCCGAATTGATCCGGGACAAACAAATCGAAGGCATCCGGTTTATCCGCGACGAATCCGACCGGGAAGGCATGCGAATCGCCATGGGGTTGAAAAAGGATCAGCCCGCCGAAGTCATCATCAACCAACTTTACAAACACACCCGGATGGAAAGCAGTTTCGGCATCATTTTACTGGCCGTTGTCAACAACCGGCCGGAACTGCTGACACTGAAAGAAATCCTGGAATATTTCATCCGTCACCGCAAACAGATGATCATCCGGCGCACCCAGTTCGATTTGAGAAAAGCCGAAGAACGGGCCCACATTTTGGAAGGCCTCAAAATCGCTTTGGACAATCTCGATGCCGTGGTCAGCCTGATCCGCCGATCGGCTTCTCCGGCCGAGGCCAAAGCCGGACTCATCGCCACGTTTTCTTTGACGTCCATTCAGGCCCAGGCCATTCTGGACATGCGTTTGCAGCGGTTGACCGGTCTCGAACGGGAAAAAATCATCGAGGAATATCACAAAACCCTCAAAGACATCGCCTGGTTCAAGGAGATTCTGGGAAGTGAAACCTTGATTCTCAAACTGATCAAAGACGAACTGACTGAAATCCAGACGGAATTCGGCGATGCCCGCCGTACCCAGATCATGGATGAAAGCCGGGAAATCACCCTCGAAGACATGATCGTCGAAGAAGACATGGTGGTCACCATTTCCCGGTCCGGATATATCAAGCGCAATCCCATCACCCTGTACAACAGCCAGCGCCGGGGCGGCAAAGGCAAGACGGCGATGGAAACGAAAGATGAAGACTTTGTCGAACACCTGTTTGTGGCCTCCACCCATCACACCTTTCTTTTTTTCACCAACCAGGGAAGACTTTACTGGAGCAAGGTCTATGAAATCCCCCAGGCCGGCCGCACCAGCCGCGGCAAGGCCATCATCAATCTCATGAATTTTCAGAACGAAGAGCGGCTGACCGCCGTTCTGGCCGTTTCGAAATTCGAACCCGGCTATCA
>CAZBUL010000055.1:14356-16816 GCA_964495045.1 uncultured Desulfobacterales bacterium
GTGGCCATCCTTCTGGTGGAAGAAGACGACGACATGATGCTCATGACCGACCAGGGCAAACTCATTCGCATTCCCATCAAAGGTGTGTCGATCATCAGCAGGAACACCCAGGGGGTGAAATTGATCGGCATGGAACCCAACGAAAAAGTGACCAGTGCAGCCAGATTGGCTGAAAAAGAAGAAGAAATGGATGAATCGGACAATGACAGCGAACCCGACATCTCAAACGAACCTGAATGATACCGCCATCGCCGTGATCGGTGCCGGCAGTTGGGGAACGGCCCTGGCCAATCTGCTGGCCACCAAAGGCTATGCCATCGACTTCTGGGTATATGAAGAAGAAGTGCGGGATCAAATTGTCACCTATCGGGAAAACCGGGTCTTTCTGCCCGGCATTTCCCTTTCCGAACGGCTGAACCCAACCGGCGACTTTCAGCAGGCGGCCGCCGGAAAAGACCTCATTCTCATGGTCGTGCCCTCCCATCTGATGCGGTCGGTTTCTCAGGCCATGGCGCCATATATGCCGGAAAACGCCCTGATCGTCTCGGCATCCAAAGGCATTGAAAATCATACATATCTGACCATGAGCGGCGTGCTCGCCCAGACCTTGCCGCACATTCCCGCCTCTCAAGTGGCGGTGCTGTCGGGCCCCAGTTTCGCCCGGGAAGTGGCCATGCAAGCGCCCACAGTCGTTACGGTGGCATCGAAAAATCCCGAGTCGGCCGCACGGGTTCAACAGGTTTTCGCCACACCGGCTTTTCGGGTCTATACCCATGACGATGTCATCGGGGTGGAACTTGGCGGCTCGGTCAAGAACGTCATCGCCATTGCCGCCGGTATGATCGACGGGCTCGGACTCGGCCTGAATACGCGGGCGGCCCTGATCACCCGCGGATTGGCCGAAATCCGAAGACTCGGACTCAAACTCGGCGCCAATCCCCACACTTTCGCGGGGCTTGCCGGAGTGGGCGATCTGGTCTTGACCTGCACCGGCGATCTCAGCCGCAATCACACGGTCGGTAAAAAAATCGGTGAAGGCAAAAGCCTCTCAGACATCCTGTCTGAAACCCGCACCGTCGCCGAAGGGGTCAAGACCGCTGAATCGCTGTACAATCTCTCCACCCAGCTCGGTGTTGAAATGCCGATCGCTCATGCCGTATATTACATTCTATATCAAGATTTGTCTCCGAAAGAAGCCGTCCGGCAATTGATGACACGGGATCTGAAACAGGAAATCGATGATTTTTCAGAATACTGAATGAGAACGCCAGGCGATGATTCGTAAACGATGTCTGTAAGTCAACGGTTCGCTGAAAATATGTGAGGGAAATAACCGTATGCCCCAGAAATCATCTGTCAGTGAGTATTCATCGGAAGCGCAGAGTCAGCCATCGGAGGTTCACCCCAAAACCCCAACGCCTCCGCACAAGGGAGAAGGCCACCGGGAACGGCTGCGGGAAAAATTTCTGGAATCCGGTTTAACCGGCTTTCACGATTACGAAGTGATCGAAATGCTCCTGGCCCTGGCGACTCCCCGAAGGGACTGCAAAGACATCGCCAAAGAAGCCTTGTCTCGGTTCAAAACCCTTCAGGGGGTTCTCGAGGCCCCGCCGGCATCACTACAGGAAGTCAAGGGTATTGGTCCGACGAATGTGTTTGGTATCAAATTGATTCAAGCCGTTGCGGACCGGTATCTGGAAAAAAGGATCAGCCAAAAAGATATCCTTTCCCACTCCAAGGCGCTATACGATTATCTCTACTACAACATGCGGGACAAGAGCCGGGAATGCTTCAAGGTGGTTTATCTGGACGCCAAAAATCAGGTGTTGGGCGTCGAAACCCTCTTTGAAGGCTCATTATCGACAACTGCTGTCTATCCACGGGAAGTGATTCAATCCGCCCTTCACCACCATGCCGCAGCCGTAATTTTCGCCCACAATCACCCCTCCGGCGATCCTGCGCCTTCGGGCGACGACATGGCCATCACGCGCAAACTGGTTTTTTGCTGTGATGTCATGGGCATTACGGTTCACGAACACATCATCATCGGTGAAAACCGGTATTTCAGCTTTGCGGATGCCGGGCATATTGCCGATATCTATCGAGATATTCTTTCTCTCAATATCTATGACAGATAACGATATCGGGCCATGAACACCCCCACATCCTCCTCACCGCCGCCATACTGTTTCGGAAAACTGGAAAACGTCTTTCCTGAAGGGGATGACGGCCTCCGGCATTCCCCCGAATCGTGCTTTCCCTGCCGCTACAAAACCGACTGTCTGCGAACGGCCATGACGAAATCCGGCGGACTGAAGATACAGGAAAGCAATGTCGATAGGGCATATCAGGCGGGGATGCTGGGTTTTTTGGGAAGATGGTCCCGAAAAAAAGATCTGCAACGACGTTTATCTCAAACGAAAGGAAGCCGCCATGAAAACGATTAAAGATGTTGCCATT
>CAZBUL010000056.1:0-16793 GCA_964495045.1 uncultured Desulfobacterales bacterium
ATGTGTGGGTTCACTATGCAAAAGATGATATGGGAAGTGCAAAGGTGTTGCAGCAGCACGGTATTTTCAATTATGATGAGTGTTTGTGAAACACTACAAAACTGTACAATAGCCTACCGAATGGTTAAATGAACGATAAATTATGGATGAAATGTCGATCCGGAAGGACATCTAAGAACCAGCGGGCAGCCGCCGAAAAATGCGGTTCTGCCCGCTGCTTGCGTTAAAATGCTCAATAAGGCGGGGGTGGGGGCGGGGGAACATATCTCCGTCTGTGTTCATGGCCGTAGCCCGGTATCTGATTTCCCCTGGAATACATGCATTGCTGATAAGCGATGTCGTATCGCCGCTGAACTTCATAGCCGGCCGCACGGGCGGGCTCGGCGGCTGTAGCGGTTCCCAGGGCCATGCCGCTGGCCGCTCCGATGGCCGCACCGGCACCGACGTTGCCGGAGGCCGATCCGATGGCTGCCCCCAGTCCTGTTCCGACAATCGTTCCGATCACGGCGCCGGCAGCCAAATTTTGATTGACGGTTTCGTTGGAATTCCATCCCGACTGAACTTCGGCCCATTGTCTGCATTCCGTATCATCCACCTGAAATTCCTCAAATGACTTATCGGGAGGCGGCATCACCATGACGCTGGGGCCGGGAGGCATGGTGGCGCATCCCGTGAGCGCGATCAGGGTAAAAACGATCAGTAATTTTCGTATCCGGTTCATTGTTCTTCTCCTTCACGATCAATTCAACGGTGCTGTGTTCGGTCTGTTGTGCGGAACCACTTTCATCCATCCGGATGGACAGCTCGAAATGTATGGATAATACCCTTTGGGGTTTTCGCAATAATACCAGTAATTGGCGTCATCATCCCGTGGGCGGACATACACCGGTGCCTGTCGAACAACGGCGGGCGGCGGCGGTGGATAATACCCCAACGGAAACAATGGCGGAGCAAAGACAATGGGCGGAACACCCCAGTATATCGGGGGCCCCCACCCTCTGTAATAGCCGCGCCAATGAGCCTGAGCACTTCCAGCCGTCAGGATCATGGCAAATAAAACAAACAAAACAGTCAATTCGATTTTTTTCATGTTTCACCTCTCTATCGTAAAATATTAACCGATATGACCATTCAACAATAAGCAAAACACACGCCATGTTAAACATGTGCTGTCCATTCCAATTTCTATTGAAAAACAGGTGGTGGACGCAGGGGGCACACGGCCGTGCGCCCCTACTGAACCGCTGCCGCTAACAGTGGTGATCATATTAAAATCCCAGCGACTGGGCCAAGTCCGGCTCATGCCATCGGCTTTTGGTTGTGGCTCATGGAATATCATTGTCAGTTGTTCGACAAAAGTCAAGCTTTTCGAAAAGAGGCAGGAGATAATACGCCATCTGCTATGGCTGATCGTATTTTCTTTATGCTGCAAGTGGATAAAATTATCCAGGCTGGAGTGAGTAATAATTATCCAAATTTTGGGTTCATGGGGGATTCAGAGGAACGCTCAATCGATTTTCCAATATTCGACCAGTTTCTGGAATGGCTCCGATGTAATTTCACTTGGTGAAGCGAAGGGAAAATTGTAAACAATCAGCAGGCAATAGACAAGTGCCACAAAAGCGCCGTACATGGCGATCATGAAGGCATGATGCCTGAAGCAGGGAATATCGAAGAAACACAGGAAGATCAGATGGAGAATGGTTCCCCCGATGAGGGTGATCCACATGGGAAGTGTCAGGTTCGGTTTGCCTCCGATGATCCGGTCGTGCCGAAGGCTTCGGTATTCACTGACGATTTTCAAAGTTTCGAGGTGCAGCGCCATTTCTCTGTTATCCTGTGGATGAAAGGACAGGATCGTCGAATTGATATCCGTGATGATCCGGTGAGCGGTAGCATCCTGATTCCCTTGGGCCTGCTTCGACCATTCATCGTTGATGACAAAGTGGACGTATTTTCGGATGCGGGTGTGTATTTCTGAACGAAAAGGCTCCGGATAAGAGCTCAGATTTCGGTACAAATTGTGAAGACAATTGGCTTCTTTGCGAACGCCGTCATCCACCTTGTCGTAGTTCTGCCAGGTTGCTACCGCCACAAAAGCCAGAATGAACGCAAAAATCACGCCTATAGCACCCGCAAATATCTGCCCGTAATCCGTCACCTCGTTCAGCAGCAGAAATTTGCAGTATCGTTTTATCAAATACAGGCAGACAAGCGAGAAAACGACAAAGATGAAAACAAAAAAGAGGGCAGCGGAAAATGGTGAAAAAAGAGATAAAAACGCGTTCATAACTTAGCTTGTTCCTTGTCTCGAAATTGTATTGACGGACGGTCTGAACTGTTCGACAGAGATATTTCCGGTGTCGATGCAGTCCTGAAGAAATCATACCAGAGCGATGCGAAAATATCGACAATCTTCACAATAGAAAATGCGGTCGCACCAAATTGAGAATATCAATCCTCTTTTCATGCGAAAGAACAGGGTATGATGTTGACACGACTCGTTGGAATTTGTACACAACACGGCACGTCCTTCTTCCTGATTTCTGGGTGCCCGATTCTCCATGCAATATCTCGATGTCATCAAAATTGTCGTTATTTTCGGAATTACCTGGTGTGTCGGGTTGATTCCGCCGATTCTTGTCCGGTATCTGATTTTGTCCCGCCCAGTGGGGAAACGGTTTGCCATTGGATTGTGTATCGTGTTCTGGCTGATTGCCGCACCGCTTCTGTCCGAGGCATTGGGAAACAGGATACATACCGGCATCGCGCTGACGTTGATTTCCTTTGTGTCTTACTGGATATTGCATCAGGGGAAGCCTGCGGCGGATGAAAGCAAAAAGAGGGTGAAGACGGAACAAAAAGTGAAACGGGATCATCGGATCACCGCAAAACCAGTTCCTGAAAGAAAACCGGCAACCGCACAGCCACAAGAGACAGTCAAGAAGAAAGAAAGTGCATCCATAGAAAAAACGGCGCCAAAAGCAGTGCAGCTTGCCGATCATGAAAAAGATGCCCTGGATCAGGAATTCATGGAATGCTGCACCAAGGGAGACTATGTCCGCGCGCGAGAGGCCGGGGAAAAATTGATCGGGATATTGGAAAAATCAGCCGGGTCCGAACATCCCGATGCGGCCATAATTTTGAACACCCTCGCCGATTTATATAAAAATGCCGGCAGACACGCCGAGGCGGAATCGTTATACAGAAGGTCGCTGTCCATCATGAAGAAGGTATATGGTCCCGACCATTTGAATGTGGCGGCATGTTTGAACCATCTCGCGGATCTGTATTATGCACAGGGCCGATTTGCCGAGGCGGAACCCCTCTGTGAACGTTCGCTGTCCATCATGGAGAAAATCCATGGCATGAAACATCCCGATGTGCTGACAAGTCTTGAAAACTTATCTGCTGTTTACCGTGCGATCGGCAATAATATCGGGGCCGATCATCTCGACCAGCGTGCCGCCGAGATACGGATAAGCAGCCCCGAATGATCTTTGGACAAATGTAATATTTTTGACAAATTCAGAATGAAAGGAATTCCGGAATGAGTAATACTGCAATCAAAAAAATTCTGCTGGTGGATGATTCCGCTGTATCCAGACGCATTCTCAAGAGCTGTATTCCCCGATCTGAACAGTATGATTTTTTCGAGGCCGATGATGGTGTGGCCGCCCTCGACATCTTTAAGAGCAAACGCCCGGATGTGACATTTATGGATTACAATATGCCGAACATGAACGGCATGGAATGTTTGGCCGAAATCCGCAAGGCGGACGGCAAGGCCGTAGTCATTATGTGCTCTTCGGAAATCAACTCGGATTTTCTGAAAAAAATGCTGGCCGCCGGTGCGTTCATGGGCATCAAGAAGCCGCCGACCCGGGAAAATATCCAGGAGGCGTTGATAAAAGCTCAGGAAGTGATCGGCTGACAGGCGGGATCCTGTCGGCCGTTCAGGGCTAACCGTTCATTCCTCCTCCCTACTGAATATCATTGGAAGAGGGTACCTCTTTGTAAACACAATAAGCCCCCCTCCCGACCTCCCCCCGCTGGGGGGAGGAGGTGAATGGTTACGTTCAGGGCTATGGAAATCGGGATGAAATTCACAGGATGGGATAAAATTCTCCTGACAACCGGGGCAGGTACCGAAACAGCGGCGATTGCCCCGGTCATTGTTTCGGCCAGCCGGGCTACCGACATTCCGGGATTTCATTCCGGGTGGCTCATGGATGCCATCGATCGGGGGTACGTTATTTGGATCAATCCGTTCAACCAGCGTCCCCAGGTTGTTTCTTTTGAAAAAACACGGGTGATCGTTTTCTGGACGAAAAATCCGGCGCCCCTTCTGCCGTATCTGCACCGGATCGACCGGAAAGACATCCACTACTATTTTCAATTTACGTTGAACGACTATGAACGCGAGGGTTTCGAACCCCGCGTGCCGCCGGTCGAAGAACGCATCGACACGTTCATCAGACTTTCGGCGCAGATCGGGAAATCGCGGGTCATCTGGCGGTTCGATCCCCTGATTCTGACGGACAGGCTGCGGGTGGACGGCTTGCTGGAGAAAATCCGGAGGCTGGGCGATCGATTGCATCCCTATACGGAAAAACTGGTGATCAGTTTCGTGGATATCGACAAATACCGCAAAGTGCGAAACCATTTTCGGCACCGGGGTATCGATGCCCATGAATTCGCGATGCGACAGATCGAACAAATTGCTCAGGGGCTGCAATCCCTGAATCATTCCTGGCAGTTGGATATCGCCACCTGTGCGGAAACGGCCGATCTCCACCGGTATGGCATGTTACCCAATCGCTGTATCGATGCGGCGTTGATGATTCGATTGTTTCCAGACGACTCCCGGCTGATGGCTTTTTTGGGGTATCGGAAAGGAATGTTCTGGGGTAACGAAGATCGGGCGGGTCTGAAAGACAAAGGCCAGCGGAAAACCTGCGGATGCATCGTCAGCAAGGATATCGGCCGGTACGACACCTGCGGTCATGGCTGCATCTATTGCTACGCCAACAGCCTGATGCCGAACACCGGGGAAAATGCTCCGAACGATAAAATTGTCAATCCGGTTTGACGGAGAAGATCAGTTGCCGTAATCTCACGTAATATAATCGGCTCGACAGCAGCAGGGCGCCGCCGATGGTTCCATACAGGGCGGCCAGATACTCCCTGGGAATATCGGAATGGCGCAGCCGCACGCCCAGGGCAATCATGAAACCGATGATGAAATAGCTCTTCCATGCCTGAAAAGCGAAAAAACACGCTTTTTGAGGAAACTGCGAAATTCGGTCGAGATTTTTACGGGCGATTTTCGAAAAAACGAAATGATAGGCGATCCAGGCACCGGTCATTCCCGATATGCCAGACACCACCGCCCGACGCAGCACGAGGCCGCCGATCCATCCGCAGGCCAGCCGGAGCATCAGGATGCCGACGGCACTCCACATCACACCGGCGGCTGCAACGAGCCAGTGCGCCGGGGTTTCGGGTTTGAATTTCGAAATGATCATAGGCGTATTCTCCCTAGTGAATATTCATAATCAAATAATCAAACGGCGATTGCAACAAAATTGCTATATGCGCCAAAAGAGCAATTGTATTTTGCCGACAGGCGGTGTATCAGAAACCATCCGACATTACCCTGTCACAGACCGTATCTGGAGAATCTGGCCCAATGATATCGCAGGAGACGTTTTTCAATCTGTTCGGCACCCATGTCCGGCAACTGGCGGCCGTAAATGGTCTGACGGATGCCGATGCGGAGCGGATCATTCAGATATTTGCGGAAGCCATGAAAAATCCCTATATGGATGAACGCCATATCTATCAGCACCTGGTCGAAACCCGGGAAGAGACGGCATGAAGATCACACAGCTCAAAGTCGAGCATATCGGCTGCTATACGGGATCGACATTTCAATTCTCCGACCTGACCGTCATTTACGGCGAAAACCGGGCCGGCAAATCCACCCTGATCTATTCCCTGTATTATGCCCTTTACGGCAAGCATCTCAATACCACCCTGAGCGTGCCGGATCTGTGTCAGAAAGGCGAAAAATTCGGTGCGGCCACCCTTCAGTTTTCCCATGAACAGGATGTCTGCCAGTTGTGGCGATCGACCTTGGGAACGGCGGCACTTTCCATCCTTTCCGAAGATGGAACCGGCTGGAAGCCCCTTGTTCAGGATCCGGATGCATCGTTGAAGCCATATATTCCCATTCCTGCCGATGTGGCGTCGTTGACGTCCTTTTTTCGCGAAGGCGAGCTGATCTTTTTTCTCAAAGACATTCCCCGCTACAACAAAACCTTGCTCCAGCAATTGTTGGAAATGGATGATATTTTCATTCTGCAAAACCGGCTCAGGAAAACCGCGGGCATTGCCAAGGAAAAACGAAAGGATATCCAGACGGAAATGGTATCGATAAAACCGTCTGCCGTCCATCCGGAGGCCGCTCGGACGGAGGCGGACGATCTGGAAAAGGAAATCGCCCGAATCGATGCCGAAATCAAAGACCTGATAGCGGCATCGGGCGGCGCGGCCGATCCCCGGCTGCTGAATATGCTCCAGCGGTCCATCGACGAAAAAACCGCCGAAATCGCTTCCATGGAAAAGGCCCGTGCCGAATTGCCGGAGATCGATATTCTGCTGAAAAAGAAAGAAGAAGCCGAACGCAGTATCGCCGAAAGCACGGTTGTGTATGCCAATCCCGATGATTTGCAGCGTCAGCTCGGAAGCTACGACCAGCAGATTCAAGCTTTGAAATCCGACATTCAGCGTCTGACAGATTTGGAGAAACAGCCGAGCTGCCATACCTGCGGGCAGGCCCTGTCCTCCGACCATCTGTCCCGATTGATCGCCGACCGGCGGGCCCGGTGCACGGAAAATGAAACCCACCGGAACCGGGTGGCCGCCGAGTTGCTGAAGGCGCAATCGACGTTTCAGGAGCAGAAAACCAGCAAGATCGCGCTGAGCACCATTCAGCGGCAATTATCTGAAATCCAGCATTGGAACGGCAAAATTGAAAAACTGCACGGTCAGTTGCGGGAAACGGCCGGTGAATACGAAAAAGCCAAAGGAACGGCAGAAGAATCGGAATCCGAAGCGGCCGGCCGGCAAGTCTTGGATCTTCAGGCGCGTCAATCGGAGATGCAGAAGCGGCTGATCGGTCTTAGAATCGAGATTCAGCAGGCTGAACAGCGGAAAAAAGATTCCGAGAAGCTGAAGGAAAAAATCCGGGAGGCAGACCGCAACGTGCTGTTGTGCGACATCGCCTGCCAGGCGATGGATCGTGCGGTGACTTCACTCAATCATACGGTGATGGACAAAGTCAAGGAGAGCCTTCAGGAATGGGCCGGTCATTTTCAGTATCTGGATCGGTTCGATATCGAAATGACGCCCAAAGAGCTCAGCCCCATCATTCATGCCAAGGGCTATACCTATAAATTGAACCAGATGAGCAAAAGCGAGCGCATTTTCCTCTATCTGATGTTGAAACTGGCCATCGGCGGTGCCATGGGGCATCTGGGGGTGTTCGTCCTGGATGATCCGGCCGACGGCCTTGATTTCAAGCGTCAGCAGGTGCTGGCCCATCTGCTTCAGGAAATCAGCGGCCGTCGGCAGGTGATCGTCAGCACCAATGGCGACCGGTTTGCCGATTTGTTCCCCACCCCATCCCGTATTGATCTTTAAACGCAGCATGCCTGCATTCACATTGGAGTAGCCCGACATGGATTATTCAATACTGATTGTCGATGACGAAAAAGATTTCTGCCATGCTTTGGGAGAACGCCTGCAGACCAGGGGATATACGGTCTATTCCGCAACCAACGCAACGGACGCCATGACCATTTTCCGGAATGTCAATCCGATGATCGTGATGATGGATGTCTCTATCCCGGGCATCAGCGGTCTGGATCTGCTGAAACTCATGAAAGGTGAAATCCCTGAAACGGAAATCATTATTGTCACCGGTCAGGGAAATATGGAACTGGCTGTGAAGAGTTTTCAGTATGATGCCACGGATTTTGTTACCAAGCCTGTGGGCGCCGACGCACTGGATCAAGCTCTGGACCGTGCCGTCAGAAAAATGTCCGTCCGGTGCCGACTTCGAGAATATGCCGAGAACAAAGCCATGCGGGAAATGGTGATCAACGAGCTGGTGAATGAGGATGTGCTGGTGATCGGTTCCGACTACCGTATTCTGGATGTCAATGCGCCCCTGCTCGGCAAGCTGGGATTGTGCCGACGGGATGTCATCGGACGGTTCTGTTATGAAATCACGCATCACCAGAATGTTCCCTGTTCCGGAGACGATCATCCCTGCCCCCTGATCCAATGTTTCGACACCCGAAAGCCCTCTCAAACAACACACGTCCACCTCGACAACCAGAACCGGGAAATCTATTATTCCATTTCATGCTATCCCATATTTGAAAACGGTTACGTGACGGGCGCCATTGAACTGTCCCGGGATATCACCCAAGAAATCGACAATCAGAAGAGTTTGCTTCAACAAAGCAAGCTGGTCTCCATCGGCCGATTGGCTGCCGGTGTGGCGCATGAAATCAACAATCCCCTCACCACCATTTTGACGACAGCGTTGTTGATCCAGGAAGATACCGATCCGGAAAATCCGATCTACAAAGAGCTCGATATCATTGCCAGCGAAACGCTGCGCTGTCGGAAAATCGTTACCGCGCTGCTGGATTTCGCCCGTCAGACAAAACCTCAGAAAAAAGATCATCGACTGAAAGGGCTGATTGAAGAAGTCATCCTGCTGACCCGTAAGCAGGCGGCTTTCAAGGATGTCTGTGTGGAAAGCGATTGTGTGGCGGATATGGGAAATGTCCAATTGGACAAGGGACAGATACAACAGGCGTTGATCAATCTGATTCTAAACGCCATCGAATCGACCGATCCCGGCGGCAAGGTAACCGTTACGGCGTATCATGATCCGGATCCCAAATATGCAGTGATCGAAATCAGCGATACCGGGAAGGGGATTCCCAAAGAAGAACTCGACAAGATTTTCGATCCGTTTTTCTCGACCAAGGAAAGCGGTACCGGCCTGGGGCTGGCCATTACCAGCGGAATCATCGCCCAGCACAGCGGAACGATCTCCGTCCGCAGTCAGATCGGAGAGGGGAGCGCGTTCACCATTCGATTGCCTTTCCGTCAGGATGTTGCTGATGTCTGATATCCCCCATATCCTGATTGTGGATGACGAGGCCGCCATCTGTCGCAATTGCGAGAAAATTCTCGGCAAAATAGACTGCCGGGTCACGTCGGTCCAGAATGGTCATGATGCCCTGGCCCTGCTGGAATCCGACGACTTCGATGTGGTCGTAACCGATTTGAAAATGAGCCGGATGGGCGGTATGGAAGTGCTTCGCCGGGTGAAGGAAACGAAGCCCGACATTCGGGTGATCGTCATGACCGGTTATGCCTCGGTGTCCTCTGCCGTGGAGGTGATGAAAATCGGTGCGTTCGATTATCTGCCCAAACCCTTTACGCCCCACGAACTGCGGGCGGTCGTGTTTCAGGCTGTTTCAGACCGTATCTGTCGCTGCCGGAATCAGCCGCCGGGCAATGCGGAAAAAAAGGTGCCGCCCATCGCCCATCAATTGGTTGGAAACAGCCCGCAGATACAGAATGTCGTGTCCATGATCCGGAAAGTGGCACCCACGGATGCCACCGTACTGGTGTGCGGGGAAAGCGGTACCGGCAAGGAACTGGTTGCCCGGGCCGTGCATGCCAACAGCAACCGCAAGGACAGCGTGTTTTTTGCGGTGGACTGCGGCACGCTTTCCGGCAATCTGCTGGCATCCGAGCTTTTCGGCCATGTCAAGGGCGCCTATACGGGCGCGCACCGGGAAAAGAAAGGCATTTTTCGGCTGGCGCACCAGGGAACTGTTTTTTTGGACGAAATCAGTAATATCAGCCTCGATGTGCAGGGCATGCTGCTGCGTTTTCTGGAAAGTCAGGAATTTTATCCGCTGGGCGCCACCACCCTCGAGAAAGTCGATGTCCGTCTTATTTTTGCCACCAATCAGGATCTGCAGCAGATGGCCGAAGCCGGTACCTTCCGCAGGGATTTCTATTATCGGATTTTCGTTTATCCCATTTTGATTCCGCCGCTTCGAGAGCGCAAAGACGATGTGCTGCCGATTGCCAACCATTTTCTGAATCAGTTTACCCGCCGGATGAATAAACCCATTGCCGGTTTTGAAGATGCGGCCAACAAACGGCTCCTGTCCTTTGACTGGCCGGGAAATGTCCGCCAGCTTCGCAATGTGATCGAACGGTCCGTGATTCATTGCGAGGGAGATCGGATCGGATCGGCGGATATATTCCTGAATGATTCGACGTTGGGTGAACCTGCGGCCCAGGAATCGATTCCCCAGAACAACGAAGCGTTGAAACAGGCCAAGAAGAATATTCGCATGACCGCCATCAGCGATCTGGAAAAAAAATTCCTGCTGAATGCCCTGGAGCAAAACAACTGGAATGTTACAAAGGCGGCTCGTGAAACCGGTTTGCAGCGAACCAATTTTCAAAATCTTATGAAAAAACATGGTATTGTCCTTCCTCATCGTCTCCGGATGCCTTCTGACTGAATGCGGATGCCTCGATTGGCCGCATACACTGTATCGTTTTCTGATACATCTCTTCCGCCCGTTGGATTTTCTTCATTGTCAATCATAACATTCTATAAACATTTATAATTGGATTCATCCGGCAGCCTGGTGGATGTTGGTTTTCAGGGGAAGTGAATATATCGATGATACAGGCAGCCAATGCCCCCATCGGTTATTATTGTTTATATATAATTATATCGGTATGTTAAATTATTGGCACGAGATGTGCTCTATTCATCGTCAACAAAAAAGAAACCAATATTCAACCCCACCAAGGAGGAAACGATATGAATACGCATGAAAAGATCATGGTTGTCGATGATGAAAAAGGGATATGCCAGAATGTGGAAAAAATTCTGAGCAAGAACAATTATGAGGTTATCTGTGCGCTCAGCGCCGCCGAAGCGCTGGAGCGGATGAAAACCGAGTCTTTCGATCTGCTGATATCCGATATTGTCATGCCCGGTATGAATGGTCTGGAACTGCTCAAACGGGTAAAATCCGATTGGCCTCAGACCCGGGCCCTGATGATGACGGCTTATGCATCGACGGACACGGCCATGAAAGCCATCCGGCTGGGCGCTTTGGATTATGTTTCCAAACCCTTTACGCCCGATGAGCTGCGTACTGTGGTCCGAAATGCCATGGTCGGGAACATCGTTGAGGTCACGCCGTCGAAAATGGAAATGGAGACCATCAATGTGATCGATATCGACATGCCGTTCGATGGAGATGAAGTCGCCAAATATACCGGTGAGGATTTTGTCCGGACACTTGGCCGTTCGGATATGCCGATCGTGGAAGTGAAAATGCCGGCCAATTTGGAAAATTACTGTGCCGTCGGAGAGATGGTCTGTGAAATTTTCAAAAAATTGGGTGCCACATGTAAGGCCGGGAATAAATCTCAATTGTGTCCCCAGAAAAGCGGCAAAAAAACGGCCGGTGCTTCAAAAACCGCCAAATCGCCGGACCGTTCCAAATGGATCGGGATCGACATGCCCTTCAACTATGATGAAGTGGTCTCCGTCACCGGACCCGAATATGTGGCACATCTGGGTTCCGAGGGGATTTCTTTCGTCTCTTACGACGAATTGAAGAAAAATGTGGCTCGGATGATGGGAAAGCTTTCGGGAAATATCGATGTGGACATCCCCTTCGACCGCACGGAGGTGGCCGCAGCCGTCGGTGCCGATTATGTGGATACCCTGGGGCCATCGGATATGCCGGTTGTCGAAGTCAAGATTTCGGAAAAACTGGAGAATTACTGTGGTGTCGGGGAAATGGTCTGCGATATTTTCAAAAAATTGGGCGCCACATGTAAGGCCGGTACCAAGAGCCATTTTTGTCCTCAGAAAAAAGGCCAGCAAAAGGCTGCAGCCGATAAAAAAAGTGCTGTGGATATATCCCGACTGGTGGGGGTGGAATTGCCCTTCGTCTTTGATGAGGTAGCGGCAGCCGTCGGTACGGAATATGCCATGCATCTGGAAGCCGGCGAACAGGTGAGATATTCTTATGCGGAAGTCAAACAGTATGTGGCGGCACTGGAAAAGAAGGCCAAACACCCATCCGTTACCGTAAAAAGCGCCCTGGTGATTGACGATGAAGTGGCTGTGAACAACAATATCCGTAAAATCCTCGAGAAAAAAGGCTACCATGTGGATCAGGCGGTCAGCCGGGATGAGGCCCTCGAGAAAATTTCTGCAAGCGGTTATCCGTTGATCATGCTGGATCTGAAGATGCCAGGCGTAAAAGGATTGGAACTGCTTCAGCGCATCCGTGAGAAAAGACCCGAGTCCATGGTTGTGATCATCACCGGTTATGCCAGCATTGAAACGGCTGTGGAAACCGCCCGCATGGGCGCCGTCGGATATCTGGCCAAGCCATTCACACCGGATGAAATCCGGAGTGCCGCTGCTGACGCGATCCGGTTGGCTGCATAATATCGATTTCGATTACCCGGCTGAAACTGCTCGTTTCAGCCGGTTTTTTCATTGCCTGAATTCCCGTCCCGCCTTTCCGGCTGCCCCGGTTTCCATTCATTTCCTTGAAATTCTCTCTGAAAATCTGTTGACAAGAAAATTTTCTAAGGTTAGTTAAACGCCTTGTTTAAAATTTTGATGACAAACGTCCATGACGTTTTTAATAATGTAAAGCATAGGAGAAGTGAACCATGTCGAACGGAAAACCTGTTATCGGGTCTGTTTTGGTGGTTGGCGGTGGTATTGCAGGCATGCAATCCGCACTGGATCTGGCCAATTCAGGCTATTATGTGTATCTTCTTGAAAAATCTCCATCCATTGGCGGGGTGATGTCTCAACTGGACAAAACATTCCCCACCAATGACTGCGCCATGTGAATTATCTCCCCCGTACTGGTCGAGGTCGGCCGGCATCTGAACATCGAATTGATTACATACGCAGATTTGGAATCGGTTGAAGGAAAACCGGGCAATTTCAAGGTCAAGGTCCGCAAACGTGCCCGCAGCATCAAAATGGATCTTTGTACTGGATGCGGCGCTTGCGTGGAGAACTGCCCGGTCACGCAGCAACCGGTTTTTCTTTCACAATAGATGTGCATCTCATTTAAATTCAGGTGCAGTCAGCATCTGGAATAACACCGCGTTTATTTTGGAGATATAATCACAATGAATTCGTCAGTATCCGAAGCGTCCCTGGAGCTGGATTACAGAGAGCTAGACAGGATCATTGAGGAGGATTACCAGAACGACAAGGAAAACCTGATCATGATTCTTCAGGCGATCCAGAAGACCTATAACTACCTTCCCAAGCCTGCTCTATCCTATCTTGCCGTGAAAATAGGCGTTCCTCTCAGCCAGATTTATGGTGTCGCAACATTTTACAGTACGTTCAGTCTCGCGCCCAGAGGGCGGAACATCATTTCCATCTGTCTGGGAACTGCCTGCCATGTCAGAGGTGGCGACAGAATTCATGAAACCCTTGTGGATCAGTTGCAGGTTCATGACGGTCAAACAACACCCGATAAACGATTTACACTGGAATCGGTGCGATGTATCGGGTGCTGCAGTCTGGGGCCGGTCATCAAGGTCAACGAAGACATGCATGGCCATCTGAAACCGGATGAGATTCAATCCATCCTGGGCCGTTACGAATAATTTTCTATACGAGGCATTTTATCATGAAAATCACATCCGTTAAGGATTTGGACGCTATACGGCAGGCCAATTTTTCCCGGCTTTACGCCCCCGATGGGGTTAAGGTCAATGTGGGAATGGCATCCTGCGGCATCGCTGCCGGCGCCCAGGCATCATATGATCGGGCTGTAAAGGAGTTTTCCACAAAACCGGGTATTTCCATTACGCAGACCGGATGTATCGGCTTCTGCGAAATGGAACCGCTGGTTGAGATCATTGCCAAGGGCAAGCCCAGAATGATGTATCACCACCTGACCGAAGATAAGATCGTTGAAGCCATCAATGGTTATATGGCTAATGACTATCATAAAAAATGGATTCTGGGACAGATGCGGGACCCGCGCAATCTGCTCGAGGACGATATCGCAAACTCCCAGGACAAGATTTCGCCGGTCGAGGGATTTCCGTTTCTGGAAGATATCCCCTTTTACGCAAAGCAGACCAAAATTGCGCTGCGCAACTGCGGATACATGGATCCGGATTCCATCACGGAATATATTGCCCGGAAAGGCTACTACGCATTTTTGCAAGCGCTGAAGACGGCGCCGGCCGACATCATCAAAACCATCAAGGCTTCGGGTCTGAGGGGCCGGGGGGGCGGCGGTTTTCCCACAGGCATCAAGTGGGAAACCTGCGCCAAACATTCGGGGGACCGCTATATCATCTGCAATGCAGATGAAGGCGATCCAGGCGCTTATATGGATCGCAGCATTCTGGAAGGAGATCCCCACAGCGTTCTGGAAGGGATGCTGATCGCGGCCGTGGCTATTGGTTCCAATCAGGGGTTCATTTATGTACGAAACGAATATCCCCTGGCCGTCAAGCGCCTGATTACCGCAATCAAGGAGGCGGAAAAGGTCGGGCTTCTGGGAGACAATATCGCGGGCACGGATTTTTCCTTTCATGTTAAAATATCCCGGGGTGCCGGTGCATTCGTCTGCGGCGAGTCCACGGCGCTGATGTCATCGCTTGAAGGAAAGGTGGGCCGGCCCCGTGCCAAATATGTGCATACGGTTGAAAAAGGGCTGCGAGACGGTCCGTCCAACCTCAACAATGTGGAAACCTATGCCAACGTTCCCCCCATTATCCTGAAAGGCGGGGCCTGGTATGCATCCATGGGAACTGCCAACAGCAAGGGAACCAAGGTCTTCAGTCTGGTTGGCAAAGTGATCAACACCGGTTTGGTGGAAGTGCCCATGGGCATCAACCTGAAGGATATCGTTTTTGACATCGGCGGCGGCGTTCCCCGGAAAAAAGAATTCAAGGCGGTTCAGACCGGCGGCCCCTCTGGCGGATGCATCCCCGCAAGGCTGATGGATCTGCCCGTGGATTATCAGAAGCTGGCCGAGGTGGGTTCCATCATGGGGTCCGGTGGCATGATCGTGATGGATCAGGATACCTGCATGGTCGATCTTGCCCGGTATTTTCTGGATTTTCTGAAAGAAGAGTCCTGCGGCCAGTGTAACCCCTGCCGGGAAGGCATGAAGCAGATGCTCGAGATCCTGACCAGCATTTGCCAGGGCAACGGCAAGGAAGGGGATATCGAACTTCTGGAAGAGCTTGGCGTCATGATTCAGCGGTTCTCGCTTTGCGGTCTGGGAACATCCGCGCCCAACCCGGTGCTGACCACGATTTTATATTTCCGGAATGAATACGAAGCCCATATCCGGGATAAAAAATGCCCGGCTGGCGTGTGCAAGCCGCTCTTCCACTATGAAATCGATACCGAAGCCTGTACCGGATGCCAGAGTTGCGCTCGCAAGTGTCCGCAGGAAGCCATTACCGGTGAGAAGAAAAAGCCCCATCAACTTGATCAGACCAAGTGCATCAAATGCGGCATTTGTTACGATGCCTGTAAATTTGGCGCAATTGTGATTCGATAAAAAAAGGGAACCGATTGATGATCACATTTAAACTCAATGGTAAAACAGTTCAGGGTGAAGAAGGGCAGTATATCCTTCAGGTTGCCCAGAAATATGGGGTCGATATTCCCACCCTTTGCCATCACAAAGCCCTCGAGCCGGCCGGTATGTGCCGGCTCTGCACGGTGGAGGTTTTTGACGGGCGCAGATCCCGGTTTGTAACTTCCTGCAATTATCCTATATGGGAAGGGATGGATGTCAAAACCGATTCCGAGCCGGTGCACCAGGGACGGAAGCTGATCGTCGAGCTTTTGATGGCCAGATGTCCGGATGTGCCTATTTTGAAAGAGCTGGGTAAAAAGTACGGCCTTTCGGACACCCGATTCAAAAAAGAGGAAGACACCTGTATTCTCTGCGGCCTGTGTACGCGGATCTGTGCGAAAATGGGAAACAGCGCCATCAGTCTGACCGGCCGCGGCGTGGATATGAAAGTGGATACGCCGTTTGATATCCAGACCGATGTCTGCATGGCCTGCGGGGCCTGCGCCTCGGTCTGCCCCACGGGCCATATCACCCTGGAAAAGATTCGCAGCAGCGTCACCACCAAGGATTTCAAACCCATTGCCTCTGAATACGACATGGGACTGAAAGGCCGCAAGCCCGTGTATGTGCCTTACGCCCAGGCTGTTCCCAACACGCCGGCCATCGACCGGTCGGTGTGTATCCATTTTAAAACCGGCGGTTGCAAGGTGTGTACCGAATTCTGCGGGGTCAACGCCATCGACCACACCATGGAAGATGAAGTGGTGGAGCTCAATGTCGGCTCCATCATCTTGGCGCCCGGCTATCAGCCCTTTGATCCATCCAGATTCGATTCCTACGGCTATGCCAAACATCCCAACGTCATCACCGCCATGGAGATGGAGCGGTTGCTGTCGGCTTCCGGCCCTACCGGCGGCCACCTGGTCCGGCTGTCGGACCATAAGGAACCCAAGAAGATCGCCTGGTTCCAGTGTGTGGGATCGCGCGACATGAACAAATGCGACCACGCCTACTGCTCGTCCGTCTGCTGTATGTATGCCATCAAGGAAGCGGTGATCGCCA
>CAZBUL010000057.1:0-16665 GCA_964495045.1 uncultured Desulfobacterales bacterium
ACAAGGTTCAGGCAGGAACAACCGGCTGGTTTTTCCTGCCGGACCATTTTTTCCAGATATCGAAAAGGAAGACCGCAACAATCGCTGTGATCAACCGGGGAATCCAAAGCCAGAACACGCTGAGACCAAGCGTCGCAAAAAGGGTTGGATCCTCAACCATCGAATGATTGATGCCGATGGAAATATGCAGCCTTTCCAGCTCTTCGGCGCTGAAATTTCCCTCTTTGGCTTCTTCGACAATGACCGCAGCCCCATAGGCAATGCCAAATACCACGGCAGTCAGCCACAACAGACCCACCCGTTCGTCCAATCCCATCAGTTTCAAAAAAGGTTTCAATATCTTGACAAGAAATGGAATGGTGTCGAATGCTTTCAAGAGGCAGAGTACAATCATGAGGGTCATGACGATCAGAAAAATTTTGATGCCGAGAAAAAAGGTCGAAACCCCCCATGCATGAACGACTTCCCATAAAGTTTTCTTGGCCTGCGGCGCGGCAGCAATGGCTGTGGCCTGAATGCCTGCGGATACATCCAAAAACTGGGCAACGACAATCACCGTGACAATGGATGCCGTCAATCGGATGAGGGTGGCTTTCAGCGGATTCAAGCCAGATTTTCCCTGAACCACACCCTCTTGAACCAGGTTGTGGGAAATGAGTAGAAAAATCGCCATGAGGGTCATCTGATTGACCGTAAAGGGCAAAACGATCATGGCGGCGATACCGCCGTAAATGCCGGTCAACATACCGACAACCAGCGGAATTGCCGCCGCAGGAGGCATGCTGATCAGGTTCATGATGGGTTTGAACAGGAAATCCATTCGTTGAATCAGCCCAAAGTGATCCAGGAGAACCGTCAGAAACGAAATGGGAAGTAAAATACGGAGCAGCCAGACATAACCTCTCCATCCCTTTTCGATGCCGGTCAGGATTCCGGATTTGGCCGTTTCAAGATATGTTGTTATCGATGCATTAACGGATGCCATTGCTTGGGTCGCCTTCTTCAACCATAAGTTTCATGACCTGGATTTCAGCCTGTCCGGGAACACGTCCGGTCAGGTGAGCGGTTAGAACGACGATATGATCCTGATTGACAAAAATGGCATCTGCTTTGGCCTTCCCTTTTTCATCGATATCCACGATGGTCATGGTACAGGTGATGGTATCTCCAAAATATACAGGATGTTTGAATCGAAAATTCATACCCGACGCCAGCCAGCCGATTTGTCCACCGATTTCCGTAATGAGGCTTCCGACCAGCAGCCCATGACATATTCTGTGTTTGAATCCTTTGGTAGCAACAAACCGTGGATCGAAATGAACGGGATTGTAATCGCGGGTAAGGTCTGCGAATGGGGAGACCTGGGATTCCGAAAATGTTCGGGTGGCCGTAAAAACTGTTCCCGGGAACAATCCCTCAATTGTGCGCTGTCGGATAAAAGACATCGGGTAATCCTTTCAAGACAGTTCATCGAATTACAGAAACAACAATCCCATTACAACACGAAGATTCACCTTCAGATATCAAAATGAAATGTAACCATTTTTATCTGATTCTTGAGAGCTGATAACCGTATTTTCACGGCAAATCAAGATAAAGAAAGACTGTTTTGGCATTTAATTGACAAAACATATATTTCGGTTTAGACCGTCCACCATGCAATTCCAATATGAAAAGCGATTTCCCCGGTGCATCAGCCCGGGGGACTGTATCGGCATCGTGGCGCCGGCCAGTCCTTTCGAGCCATCTGATTTATATGGCGGCATCGATCTGATCGAAAGCATGGGGTTTCGTGTTCGATTTTCACGAGAGATTTTTAATCGATCCGGCTTTCTGGCTGGTACGGATGAAGCACGTGCTGCCCAGTTGAACGATGCTTTCAATGACAATGGTATTCAGGCGATTCTTTGTGCCAGAGGGGGCTATGGCTCTATGCGGATACTGCCATATCTCGATTACGAAGCCATCCGCTGCCATCCCAAGCTGTTCATGGGGTTTAGCGACATTACCGCCCTTTTGTGCGCCTTCTACCAGCGTTCCGGATTGATTTCCTGTCATGGGCCGGTCATATCGACACTGCTGCATGCGGGTTCGAAAACGATGGATTCTGTTTTCAATATGTTGACAAATGCCGATCCGTTATCGATTTTTCTGGAAAATGGAATCATCCTGAGACCGGGAAAAGCGTGTGGTCCGCTGATATGCGGAAATCTGACAACCCTGTGTCATCTCGTCGGCACCCCTTATCAGCCGGTTATGCACGGGCACATTCTGATGATTGAAGATCACGGCGAAAAACCATACCGAATCGATCGTATGCTCACTCAGATGAAACTCGCCGGGGTTTTCACCGGGCTTCAGGGGGTGGGGCTCGGGTCATTCGACAATTGCGGAGAAACGGATGAACTCTTCGAAATCGTCATCCGAACGTTTTATTCAATGCAGATTCCCATTCTCGCCGGTTTTGAAATCGGGCATGGATCAGAGAATATGGCGGTGCCTTTCGGCCGATTTTCCATATTGGATACGGATCGTCGGGAAATGACAATATCTTCCGGACCGGAAACGCTGCCATGATTCACGTGGATTATCTGATGAAAAAGGCTGTGATGGATCGGGTGTTTCCCGGTGCAGTGCTTCTGGTTTCCAAGGATAACCGGATCGAGTTTTTCGAGGCCTATGGCTGTGCCGATCTTTTTTCGGGAGCCCCGGTTACCCGCGATACGCTGTTTGACATGGCTTCCTTAACCAAGCCCTTGGCAACCACGCTGGCCGTCATGCAGCTCGTGCAGCAATCCAGACTTGTGCTGGATCAGCCGGTGGTGTCTATTCTGCCCGGTTTTAGGGATCCCCGGATGTCTCGGGTGACGGTTCGGCATCTCCTTGGGCATTGTTCCGGTTTGACCGCTTATCGTCCATTTTTTTTGAATCTTCGATTTGTTGCGCCAGCAGAACGTCGCGAGCGGCTCAAGGGGATGCTCATCGAAGAAAAACTGGTTGATGATCCTGGGAATCAAGTAATGTATAGCGATATCGGTTTTATGATATTGCGGTGGATGGTTGAATCCATAACGGGAGACCGACTGGACCATTTTGTAACGCAATCCATATATCGTCCGTTGGGATTGCAACGAATTCATTTTATGGGTGCGGAACAAGGGGATTATAATGAAAACATTGCCGCCACCGAGCTTTGTATGTGGCGAAACTTTCTTATCAAGGGAACGGTACACGATGACAATGCCTTTATCGTAGGGGGAATCGATGGCCATGCCGGTCTTTTTGGATCGGCCTGGGATGTGGCGTCCTTGATCACCGTACTCTTATCGGATTATCGAAAAGTATCCGGGGGTGGTTTTTTCAATACGGAGTTAATCCGTCTTTTTTGGTCGAGATTCTCGCCGTTCGGAAGGGCTCTGGGCTTTGATACGCCCTCTGCTAATGGCGCAAGCTGCGGCCGTTTCTTTGGAAAAAGCAGTGTCGGACATCTGGGTTTTACCGGAACTTCATTTTGGATCGATCCCGTTCGGTCGGTTTTTGTCGTTCTGCTGAGCAACCGCGTTCATCCATCCCGCTTCAATATCGAAATTCGACGATTCAGGCCGCTTATTCATGATGAAATTATGTGTTCGATGGGTGTTTCAGGCTAAAGTTGCCTTATCCATGTTCATCTGGTTCAGTGAGTCATTCCTGGAAAATTTATTTTCTTGTGAATACCAAGCATCTTTGCTAAATTTAGAAATTTATGGGGTGCAAAACAAATACACTGAATGTCTCAACCAACCCTTCAGTGAAATCATATAAAATGAAACCATCGCACATCAATGAGGCATTATGAGTTTTTTTGACGGAATTTTAGGGGTCTTCTCAAGTGACTTGGCTATAGATTTGGGAACTGCCAATACGCTGGTGTATGTAAAGGGTAAGGGCATCGTTCTGAGCGAGCCTTCTGTGGTGGCAGTCAGAACCGACAACCGATCCAAAAACCGGGTGCTGGCTGTCGGGCTTGAAGCAAAGAATATGTTGGGAAAAACGCCGGGAAATATTGTCGCCATTCGTCCGATGCGTGATGGCGTCATCGCGGATTTTGAAGTAACTGAAGCCATGCTCCGGCATTTCATCCATAAAGTTCATAACCGAAGATCTTTTGTCAGACCCCGAATAATTATTGCCGTTCCTTCGGGAATTACCCAGGTCGAAAAAAGGGCGGTTCGGGAATCTGCGGAATCGGCCGGAGCACGCGAAGTTTTTTTGATCGAAGAACCCATGGCTGCGGCGATCGGTGCCGGCTTACCCATTACCGAGCCAACATGCAACATGATCATCGACATCGGCGGGGGAACCACTGAGGTGGCGGTCATTTCTCTGGCAGGCATTGTTTATTGCCGATCGTTGCGAGTGGCTGGTGACAAAATGGATTCGGCCATCATGCAGTATATCAAGCGCAAGTATAACCTGCTGATTGGAGAACGAACATCCGAGTTGATCAAGACCACGATTGGAAATGCTTATCCCGATCCGCAGAATTTAGAAACCGTCGAGGTCAAGGGTCGAGATTTGGTGTCTGGTATCCCCAAGATACTTACCATAGATTCGGAAGAGATCCGTATCGCTATTTCCGAACAACTGGATGCCATTCTCGAAACCGTAAAAATCGCACTTGAACAAACCCCTCCCGAATTATCTGCAGATATCGTCGATCGTGGAATTGTACTGACAGGCGGTGGTGCGCTGCTGAAAAATCTGGATAAATTAATTATCGAGGAAAGCGGTTTGCCCGTCAGAATTGCCGATGATCCGCTTTCCACCGTAGCCCTGGGATCGGGAAAAGCACTGGACAGCATCGAGTTTCTCAAACAGGTTGTCATTACTTAATCTCATGTTTTCGAGAAAAGTGCTGATTGTCGGTGGCTTGTTTGTTTTTGTTGTGATCAATGTCATCCTGATTTTTATTTCAGCCAGATATATCGATTCTTCATCACCGTTCAGACATTTCGGGTCGGTGGCCGTTTCGCCCCTGCAAAAAATCGTGACGGTCTCCATCCGATCGATGCGATCGATATGGTCGCATTATTTTTATCTGATATCCACGGAAAAAGAAAATGACATATTGAAGAGAAAACTTGCCGAGACCATCTACGATGTGAATCAGTGTAGGGAAAAAGAGTATTCGAATGAACGGTTCCGCAAACTTCTCGACTTCAAAACCGTAAGCGGTCTCAACGCCATTTCTGCAGAGGTGATCGGTAAGGACCCCTCCCAATGGTATAAGTCGCTGGTGATAGATAAAGGTTCAGCCGAAGGTGTTACCACAGGGCTTCCTGTAGTGGTTCCTGAAGGGATTGTCGGTCAGGTTATCGATGCTTCCAATCATTATGCAAAAGTTCTTCTTATCATTGATTCAACCAGTGCCGTGGATGCACTGGTGCAGCAGACACGTGCGCATGGCATTATCAAAGGCGATTCGAAGAATCGCTGTCTGTTGAATTATGTGTCCCGAAAAGAGATTGTCGGTATCGGCGATTCTGTTGTTTCGTCCGGTCTCGACGGCGTTTTTCCCAAAGGGTTTCTCATCGGCAAGGTGACGGATATCGTTTTGAGCAAGTCCGGAATATTTCAGGAAATTGAGGTTTCTCCATTTGTAGATTTCGATAAAATCGAGGAAGTACTGGTTGTGCTCAATGCGGCATCCGAGATCAGAAATCACTGATCATTTCGGCAAATGCACGGGGTTTCGGAAGGTTATTCAATTCATTGAATTTTAGAGAATTACCATGAATCCCATGATGCGCATTGGATTGATTTTGTTGCTGGTCATTTTTCAAACAACGATGTATCTTGTTGTTCCTGCCTTGAGTCATTTTGTCGATTTACAGATTACGTTTGTCATATATGCCGGTCTATTCCTTTCCATTGCCGAAAGTGCAATTTTAATAATTTTGCTAGGCATTTTTATGGACAGCATCACGATCGGACCGTTTGGTCTTTATCTGTCCATTTACTTATGGATTCTCCTTGGATTGCAGCCATTTGTCACATTATTGAATCTGAATAACACCCATTCTCTGAGATTGCTGTTATGTATAGCCGTCGTTTTCGAGAACGTGATGATGTTTTTGGGAACGGTCATCCTGAAACAAGAAATCGGATTTTTATCTGAAGCACTTCGTGAAAGCGCCTTTCAGTTAGGCTGGACTTTGTTGCTCGGACCATATCTCATTCAGATGTTATGTTTTGCGGACCGCCGATTGCTTGACCATGCCCAATCCAATTAATTTTGCCCTATGACGGATTTACCTCCCCAGAACACATTTTTCAAAAATCAAACGCCTGACAGCGACTGGTACAAGCATCGAATCGTCGTACTGTTTTTAATCGTTGTACCAGCTTTTATGCTTTTAGTGCTCCGACTTTTTTATTTACAGGTCATTGAGGGGGAGAATTTCAGAAGACTTTCCGAAAACAACTGTATCCGTCTGCAAAGTATCGATCCTCCCAGGGGATTGATTTTCGACAGGAATGGCCAGTTGTTAGTGGACAATCGCCCGTCTTACGATTTAAGCATTGTTGCCAAAGACGCCAGACCCTTGGATACAACGCTCCAGCATCTGTCGCAATATACGCGCATTCCAATCGAATCGTTGCGCGAAGGTATCGAAAAATACCAGAATCAACCGTCTTTCAAGCCGATATTGTTGAAACAGGATATTGGCAGAGATGTTCTGGCGGCAATCGAAGTGAAACGGTTCGAATTGCCAGGAACGATTGTGGATGTGCGGCTTCGCAGGCTCTATGTGAAAAATCAGAGCATCGCTCATGTGCTGGGTTATGTTGGTGAAATCAGCGCGGATGAGTTGAAATCCGTCAGGTATTCCGGATATAAGCGGGGTGATTTGATCGGGAAGAGTGGTGTTGAAAAGTCTTTTGAAAAATATCTAAGAGGGGAGCGGGGAGGACGGCAGATCGAGGTAAACGTGACAGGGCAGCTTGTTCGTGTCTTGAAAACCGTCGATGCTGTGCCTGGAAATAATATTTTTTTATCGATCGACCATAATTTACAGAAAAAAGCAGAAGACTTGTTCTCCAATATTACGGGGGCTGTCGTTGTTATGGAGCCTTCGACTGGATTTATACTGGCGATGGTCAGCAGCCCTTCTTTCGATCCAAACATGTTTGTCGATGGATTCAGTTTCGATCAGTGGGAAGCACTTGTCCGGAACAAATCTCATCCGCTTCAGAACAAAGCCATTCAAGCCGAATATCCGCCCGCATCCACCTATAAAATCATCACAGCCATGGCAGGCCTGGAAGAAGGTGTTATCGATGACAAAACAACATTGTTTTGTCCGGGTGCATATAAATTTGCAAATCGGGAATATCGGTGCTGGAAGAAAAGTGGTCACGGATCGGTCAATGTTGGAAGAGCCATTGCCGAATCCTGTGATGTCTTTTTTTATCAAGTCGGACTCCGATTGGGTGTTGATAGATTGGCTGCCTATGCAAAGACAACTGGTTTGGGATCATTGACCGGCGTGCAGCTCGAACAAGAATCCGCTGGTTTGATTCCAACCGCTTCATGGAAAAAACGCAAACTCGGTGTTGCGTGGCAGGGAGGGGAAACGTTGTCTGTCTCGATTGGTCAGGGATACAATCTGGCAACACCTTTGCAACTGGCAGCCATGATATCGAGCATCGCCAACGGCGGGCATCGCCTGACACCGTTGATCGTTTCGAAAATACAGAATGCATCCGGTGAAACTATCGCTGAATATCAGCCCGAAATCAAAGGTTATCTGCCTGTCAGTACTAGGACTCTGGATATCATCAGGAAAGGTCTCTGGGAAGTTGTCAACGGCAAAAGCGGAACGGCTCGTATTGCACGCATCGATGGAATCGACATTAGTGGAAAAACAGGAACCGCTCAGGTTTTCAGTCGTAAAACAGATAATGAAAACGAGTCTCGGAGATCTCAGCATCTGAAATCTCATGCGTGGTTTGTGGCCTACGCTCCTTCGATAAATCCGAAGATTGCTGTATCCGTTCTTGTTGAACACGGCGAACATGGCAGCAGTACCGCTGCTCCCATTGCCAGTGAATTGATTCGAACGTACATCAATGAGTACAGCAAGTGAATTTGTTTTAATCCATAAGCAATCTGCAATCTGCGCTCAGCAATCGGAAAATACGATAGCTGCAATATTTGTGTTCTGAGATGATTTCTTGATTATTTATGCAATTGATGGTGGTGATAGCCGGTTCGTGAAATGAAATGGGATGGACGCTGTTGAGAGGAATGTATGTTTGATCGCCGATTGATCCAGAATTTTGACTGGACGCTGATGATTGTAACGCTGTTATTGGCGGTATTTGGACTGATAACCCTCTTTAGTGCGGCAAAAGCGGGTTTCGATATAACACAAGCTTTTTTTTTCAAACAGGTGATGTGGTATGGTGTAGGATATCTGATTATGATTGCATCTTTTTTCATCAGCTACAAACGTTTTGATCAGTATGCCTATTTGGCTTATGGTATGTGTCTTTTCCTGCTCATAGCCGTATTATTGGTTGGAAAACTGGTGGCTGGTTCCAAACGTTGGTTGGTACTGGGACCGATCTCATTTCAACCCTCTGAATTCGCAAAAATTGCCGTGATTTTAGTGCTTGCCCGCTACTATTCAAGAACTGCCAGTATTAAAGGAATGCGAATTCGAGATTTGTTCATTCCAATGCTCCTGACGGCGCTTCCGTTTGTATTGATTGTCAAGCAGCCCGACTTGGGAACGGGGATGATGATTTTGTTGATTGCTGCAAGCTTGACATTGTTCGTCAAGATTGAAAAATATACAATGATTGCTATTGCCGCATTTGGCACAGTGATCGTGCCGTTGGTCTGGATGATGCTGAAAGGATATCAAAAACAGAGAATATTAACGTTTTTGGAACCAGACAGGGATCCTCTGGGCGCTGGGTACCATATTATTCAATCCAAAATTGCCATTGGATCGGGTATGCTCACAGGGAAGGGTTTTCTTAAAGGAACGCAGAATGCGTTGTCTTTTTTACCGGAACATCAAACCGATTTCATCTTTTCAGTATTAGCGGAAGATTGGGGGTTTATCGGTTCTGTATTTTTATTAATGATCTTTATGTTTCTTATTTTCTGGAGTTTGAATATTGCGCATGGGTGCAGAAATGCATTTGGTACCCTGATGGCAATAGGCATTACCGCTCTGATCGGATGGGAGGTTTTTATCAACATTGGGATGGTGATGGGGTTGATGCCCGTTGTTGGGATACCTCTGCCATTTGTCAGTTACGGTGGATCTGCTATATTATGCATATTGTTATGCATTGGAATTCTAATGAATATCAGCATGCGAAAATATTTGATTGACTGACTTTCAGCCATGAGAATAGTGGATGAATGCCACTGAGGCAATGACAATGTCTGATTATTACCACATAAACAAGGATCAATTGTGACGGAATTCTTCACAATATGATGAATATGGTATTCATAAACAATATCGTGTGTGTTTTCAAAGTTAGAAAAAAAAACTTTTGACAACATGTTCTGGCTGATGTTATAGACCGCAAGTCTAAATACAGACTTTGGATGTTAATATGTTATTTAAAGACTGGTTTATCAATTGTATTCAAATTAAAAAACGGAGGGCAGACACATGATTAATGTCGATGGGTCGGTTTTTATCCAGATCGCCAATTTTCTCTTATTGATTTGGGTAATGAACATGATTTTGTATAAACCCATACGCAAGGCGCTTCTTCAAAGAAAAGAAAAAGTGTCGGATCTGGAAAAAATGATTGCAGACTTTTCTGACCAGGCACGTGAAAAGGAAGATGCTTTCGCTCAGGGAATAAAAGATGCAAGATCGGATGGTCTAAATCAAAAACAGGCATTAATTCAAGCTGGCTCCGAAGAAGAAAAAAATGTCATAGAAAATATCAACAAGAAAGCACAAGCCGCTCTATCCGAATCTCGCGAAAAACTAGCCAAAGATGCAGAATCTGTACGTATTTCCCTTGAAAAAGATATTGATATGTTTGTTAATGCAATAGGTCAAAAAATATTGGGGAGGGCCGTTTAATGAAAATTCCGATAAATGGGAAATGGCGGCGGACATTGCTGCTAAGTGTTATGACATTTTTATTGATGTGGAGTGGTTTGGCACTGGCTGCGTCTGGTGGAGATCATGGAGATGGTCATGGTGATGTCAAAACAAAGGGGTGGGTCGCTACCGATACATACCGTGTTTTGAATTTTGCTGTGCTTGCGGCGGCGCTCATATTTTTGCTCAGAAAACCCCTTTCTCAGGCACTGGATAATCGGATCAAAGGAATTCAAGCTCAGTTAGAAGATCTTGAAACTAAAAAAATCGAAGCCGAAAAAGTAATGGCTGGGTATAATGATAGAATTGCAAAGTTGAGCCAGGAGTCCGATACGATTGTTGCAGAGTACATTCGGCAAGGCAATGAAGCAAAGGCGAGAATTCTAAAAGAGGCTGAGTCTGCAGCAGTTAAACTGGAAGAACAGGCGAAACGAAATATTCAAAATGAATTTGAATTGGCCAAAAAGCGCTTACAGCAGGATATATTCGAAAAAGCATTGGTTAAAGCAGAAGAAATCATTAAAAAGAATATTACTGCTGATGACCAGAATCGATTGGTTGATGAATATCTCGACAAGGTGGTGGCATTGTGAAAAATCAATCTATTTCAAGGCGATATGCTAAAGCACTCCTGATGATCGGTAAAACAGACGGCAAGGCGGATACGTATAAAAACGAGCTGAATGATTTTGCCGAACTCTTCGCAACAGAATCTTCATTGGAACGGGTTATTAACAATCCTCTTTATAATAAGACCGAACGGAAGAAAGTTCTTGCAACGGTCATTGATAAATTAAATATCTCCAGTGTGATGGGTTCTTTTTTGCGGCTTTTGTTTGACAAGGGCAGATTCGTATTTCTGAGTTCGATAAACGAATTTTATCAGAAGTTGGCGGATGATCTCAAAGGAGTTGCTCGGGCAAGCCTGGTTTCAGCCAATGAGCTTTCTAACGAATCAATCGATAAAATTCGAAAGGCTCTGTCAAGAAAGACAGGAAAAGAAATTATTCTGGATATTAAAACGGACCCATCGCTTATTGGCGGGGTCGTTACAAAAATTGGGGATCTTGTTTTGGATGGGAGCATCAAAACACAATTACTCAACATGAGAGAATCATTAAAAAGGGGTGAGAGCGTATAATGGAAATAAAAGCTGAAGAAATTAGTCAGATCATCAAAGATCAAATCAAGGATTACGACAAAAAAGTTGAACTTAGTGAAACGGGGATCGTTTTGTCGGTTGGTGATGGTATTGCCAGAGTTTATGGTCTTGAAAAAGCAATGGCCCTTGAACTGGTGGAATTTCCTGGCGGTATTCTCGGATTGGTCTTGAACCTCGAAGAAGACAATGTGGGTATTGCTATTATGGGATCCGACATTGAAATCAAAGAAGGAGATATCGTCAAACGTACGGGTCGGATTGCTCAGGTGCCTGTCGGTGAACCGGTACTCGGACGTGTCGTATCCGCTGTCGGCGAACCTCTGGACGGAAAGGGCCCCATTAACGCGAAGGAATTCCGGCGTGTTGAAATGGTTGCTCCCGGCGTTATTGCTAGAAAGAGCGTACATGAGCCGATGGTTACAGGGCTTAAGGCTATTGACGCTATGACACCTGTTGGAAGAGGACAGCGGGAACTGATCATCGGAGACCGGCAGATTGGAAAAACGGCCATTGCTATCGACGCCATCCTCAGTCAGAAAGGACAGGATGTCTTCTGTGTCTATGTTGCTTGTGGACAAAAGAAATCTACGGTAGCACAGGTCGTGGCAATTTTAGAAAAACATGGCGCGATGGCCTATACAACAGTCGTTGCCGCATGTGCGAGCGACCCGGCTACACTTCAGTATATTGCGCCTTATGCGGGTTGCGCGATGGCAGAGTATTTTCGGGATTCGAAAAGACATGCCTTGATTATTTTTGACGATCTCTCAAAACAAGCAGCGGCTTATCGCCAGGTGTCATTGCTTCTCCGGCGTCCTCCAGGACGTGAAGCATATCCTGGTGATATTTTTTATAATCATTCTCGGCTGTTAGAACGATCTGCAAAATTGAATGACGAACTTGGAGCCGGTTCTTTGACGGCACTTCCGATTATCGAAACCCAAGCAGGTGACGTTTCCGCGTATATTCCGACAAACGTTATTTCGATTACTGACGGGCAGATATACCTTGAACCCAGACTGTTCTTTGCAGGCGTCAGACCGGCTATCAATGTTGGGCTTTCAGTTTCTCGAGTCGGTGGCGCTGCTCAGACGAAGGGTATGAAACAAGTTGCAGGTACATTACGGCTGGATTTAGCTCAATATCGTGAGCTTGAAGCCTTTGCCGCATTCGGTAGTGATTTGGATAAATCGACACAGAACCAATTAACACGGGGCGCTCGACTGGTCGAAATTTTAAAGCAACCCCAATATAAACCGCTGCCAATGGAAAAACAAGTTACTATATTGTTTGCTGGAACCCGTGGATTTCTCGATAAGTATCCTGTAGATGTACTGTCTAAGTACGAAGCTGGTCTCTACACATTTATTGAAGAACGACATCCTAAAATTTTTACGGAACTTGCAGATAAAAAAGTGATTACAGAGGATATCGACAAAATGTTGCGAACAGCTTTGACTGAGTACGATGAAGAATTTAAGGATACGATAAAATAACATCATCTATATTAAGTTTTTTTAAGGACGATTTGATATGGCAACATTGAAAGATGTTTTAAATAAAATCAGCGCGGTTAAAAAAACCAAACAAATAACTAAAGCCATGAACATGGTAGCAGCTTCCAAGTTGCGTGGAGCACAGCAGAACATGGAAGCTTTTCGTCCTTATGCGAATAAATTCGCTGAAGTATTAACAAGCCTTGCCCAAAAAGCAGGGGAGGGTTCAAGCCCTTTAATGATACAGCGCGAAGAGATTAAAAAAGTCCTTATCGTTTTGTGTACTTCAGATAGAGGACTATGCGGTGGTTTCAATACCAATCTGGTTGCCAAAGCTGATAAATTTGCAAAAGAAATTAGTCAGAATGGAATTGAAATTTCCATTACAAATTTTGGCAAAAAAGGTAGAGATTGGGCCCGTAAATCTAAAATGATCATAGAAAATGAGCATGTTGGAATTATTGGAACAACCATTGGATTCAATATTGCTTCGACTGCTGGACGAAAAATGGTAGATCAATTTCTTTCCGGAGAATATGATGAGGTTTATGTGATTTATTCCGAATTTCGGAGTATGTCCAAACAGATTCCGACCGTAGAAAAAATTTTACCAATTGCACCAATTCTTACTGAAGAAAATCCTGAAATGGATCAGGATAAACCCTATCAGGCCGAGCATATTTGTGAACCATCCCCCGCAGGACTTTTGGGTGATTTGTTGCCGATGCATGTGTATGTTCAGTTGCACAGAGCGTTATTAGAGACATCTACCAGCGAACATGCTGCTCGAATGATGGCAATGGATAATGCAACAACGGCCTGCAATGATATGATCGGGAGTTTGACACTTGCATATAATAAAGCCAGGCAGGCTGCGATTACGGCAGATCTGATGGATATTGTCGGCGGTGCAGAAGCGCTTAAAGGATAATAATAGTTGCACCATATCGAAGGACAGGAGGATTTTTGATGGGACAGAATATTGGATATATTAAACAGGTAATGGGACCAATTGTTGACGTAGAATTTGAACAAGGTCAGCTACCCAAGATCCTGACTGCACTGCTGGTGACTAATCCTGCTATTAATGATGAACCTGATAATCTGGTAATCGAAATCGCTCAGCATTTGGGTGATAACATCGTACGTACGATTGCCATGGATGTTACCGACGGCTTGGTGCGAGGAATGCCTGTCAAGGATACGGGTAATCCAATCATGATGCCTGTAGGAAAAGCTGGTTTGGGACGTGTGTTGAATGTTGTTGGTAAGCCGGTTGATGGACTGGGGCCGATCAGTCAGGAAAAAATGCTCCCAATTCACAGAGATGCTCCGAAATTTACGGAGCAAGATACCACAGTTCGAGTATTGGAAACGGGTGTTAAAGTTATCGATCTGCTTGTTCCATTTCCAAGAGGTGGTAAGATGGGTCTCTTTGGTGGTGCCGGCGTTGGTAAAACCGTTATCATGATGGAAATGGTGAATAATATTGCCATGCATCATGGTGGTATTTCAGTTTTTGCAGGTGTTGGTGAGAGAACCCGTGAAGGAAATGATTTGTATCATGAAATGAAAGATTCCGGTGTCTTACCAAAGGCTGCTTTGATTTATGGTCAGATGACTGAGCCGCCTGGAGCGCGTGCACGGGTGGCACTTTCTGCATTGACAGCGGCCGAATATTTCCGGGATGTTGAAGGTCAAGATGTTTTGATATTCATTGATAATATATTCAGATTCACACAGGCTGGTTCCGAAGTATCCGCTTTGCTTGGGCGTATGCCGTCTGCGGTTGGTTATCAACCGACTCTTGCTGTTGACCTGGGTACTTTACAAGAACGAATCACGTCAACAAACAAAGGTGCCATTACCGCAGTCCAATGTGTATATGTACCTGCTGACGACTTGACTGATCCAGCTCCAGCTACAACTTTTGCACATCTTGATGGTACTGTTGTTCTTTCACGTCAGATCGCAGAGCTGGGAATCTATCCTGCTGTTGACCCACTTGATTCAACATCAAGAATTTTGGATGCTGCATATATCGGTGATGAGCATTATCTAGTAGCACGGACAGTGCAAAGAGTTTTACAGAAATACAAAGAACTTCAGGATATTATTGCTATTTTAGGTATTGATGAATTATCTGATGAAGATAAATTGACGGTTGCTCGTGCCAGAAGAATACAACGTTTCCTTTCACAGCCATTTCATGTTGCTGAAACATTTACTGGTATGAAAGGTGCGTATTGTAAAATTGAAGATACCGTCAGGGGTTTTCAAGAAATTTGTGATGGCAAGCATGATGCACTTCCTGAACAGGCTTTTTATATGGTAGGTGGCATCGAAGAGGCTGTCGAGAAAGCTAGAAAAATGGCCGAAGCATAAAAATACAGGTTGAGGGCAAATGAATGGCTGGAAATATAAGACTCGAAGTTGTTACACCAGAGAAATCTGTTGTTAGCGAAGATGCACAAATCGTAATAGCTCCAGGTTCACTTGGAGAATTCGGTGTGCTGATAGGCCATACGCCATTTTTAACAACATTAAAGCTTGGCATTATTCGATATAAAGATGTTCAAGGAATTGATCGTTTTGTATTTGTAAATGGTGGATTTGCAGAAGCACTTCCTGATAAGGTTACGGTTTTGGCACAGGCTGCTGAAAGACGGCGTGATATTGATATTGAAAGAGCAAAATCAGCGTATGAACGTGCAAAAAGCAGACTTGAAGAAAAACCAAAGGAAGATATCGATTTTGTTCGAGCTAAAGCAGCATTAGACAGAGCATTACATAGATTGAAATTAGCAGAATCTAGAAAATAAATAAATAAATCAAAAAATATTAGAAAGAGCAGGTAATCGATATGTTGCCTGCTCTTTTTATTTATAGAAAGTCTCAAAAAATTGTTGTGATATGTTTAAAATGAAAATTATGGCAATCGATCGAATTTTCAACAAAATGATCAAAGCCTTATATATGACTGTTTGAATTGAATTCAGGAAGATAATATGGTAACGCATGATATTGCTTTCATTATTTTAGCTGCAGGAATTGGGAAAAGGATGAAATCTAATAAAGCTAAGGTTCTTCATGAGATACTCGGAAAACCTATGATATATTATGTCTTAGATACTGTTTGTAGTATCTCTGATAAAAATATTTATGTAGTCGTTGGACATCAATCTGAATCCGTTAAAATGTCAATAGAAAATCAATACAAGGTGAACTATGTCACTCAGGAATGTCAATTGGGAACTGGGCATGCCGTGTCGTGCGCAATTCCATTGATCGATCAAAAGATCAATAGCGTTGTTATTTTATGTGGTGATACACCATTGATATCAAACACATCAATTAAATCGCTCATTCGTACACATAATTATAGTAATAACGATTTGACTGTGCTTGCTGTAAAAATGGATAATCCTTACGGATATGGTCGGATATTATTTTCAAAAGATCAGCAGATTACGGGGATTGTTGAAGAGGCTGATGCCACAGAAGAACAGCGAAAAATTAATGTGGTAAACAGTGGAATATATTGTGTTGAAAGAAGATATTTACAGAAAAGTATCAATTCGCTGTCAAATAAAAATGCTCAGATGGAAATGTATTTGACTGATATTGTAGGTTTTGGCTACAATAATCACAATAAACTCGCTGCAGTGATCAGTGAAAATCAAAATGAAATGTTCGGTGTCAATACACATGAAGATTTATTGAGAATTGAATCGTATATGAAAACAAAATTAAAAAATGTTGACATACCAATCATGCAGTGAGTATAAAAAAGTAAATATAGAATACATTAGTAAGAGATGTGTTTCGTTTAATTGATATTTCACTGATAAGAATTTGGTTGAAATATTATTTAAAT
>CAZBUL010000058.1:0-7773 GCA_964495045.1 uncultured Desulfobacterales bacterium
GCCATTCCCGACCGATAACGCAGCGAAATTATTTTTCTGAAAGTCTATAGTCCACTGCCGGAAAAGATGATCCTGCGTTCTTCGGAGCGCAGGATCGGACACTGCAATCGCACGGGCGTTCCGATGTTCTTGAACAGCAAATCTCCTTTCCCCAGAAGGCTTTCGGCGCCTTTTTCGCCCAGAAGCAGGGAGGCGTCGATGCGTTTGGCGACCTTCAATCCCACCCGCGCCGGCAGATTCTGGTCGAGCGTTCCTCCGATAACCTGCCGGCACGGGTTTTGGGTGGCGATCATCAGATGAATGTCTGCGGATCTGGCTTTGGCGCCAAGCCGAAAGATCTGTGCCTCGATTTTTTTCCGGGTCTGGGGGGTTCGGTTGATCAAATCCACATATTCATCACAGACACAGACAATCCGGGGAAGCGATGCCTTTTTCGGATGTGTGCTCCCTTCCACCCGATGGGCGCGGGCCATCTCAAGTATGCGGTACCGCCGATCCATTTCTTCGACCAGTTCCTCCAGCATGCGCTCGGCGGGCTGTTCGTCCGGATAGACCAGCGCATGGGGATGCAGTAAAAACGGGGAGCCTTTCAATTCGGTGAACGCGTTCCGTTTCGGATCGATCAATACCAGCCGGAGGGTGTCGGGTGTGTTGGTCAGCAGCAATCCGGCAATGGCGGTGCGGATCCATTCACTTTTACCGCTGCCGGTGGTTCCGGCAATGAGAATATGGGCATTTTCGGGTTCGTCCAGATCCACCATTCTCAGATTGTTGGACAGATCGACCCCGATAATGATCCGGGAACAGCCCTGCAAAGGATCTATCGCGGGAAGTTGGTGCCGGATGCCCGAAAACAATACATCTTGTCGATCTGATCTTTGGAAATCCACCACCACCCGGCCTTCCGACACATTGATAATCGGCGGAGCAGCCAGTTGCATGCGGTGCTGGATTTCCTTATCGATTTCCTGAACGGGTTTCAGCTTGACCTTTTCTCCCAGCTTGATAAACGTTCGGATGAAAACCGGCCCGGCGATGGGCTCACCATCCAGGCTTACCGTCTTGCCGTATTCCCTGAAAATGGACACCAGCCGTTCGGCTTGTTCGAGAATGGCCGGGCTGCATGCAGACAGGGGCGTTTCCTGTATAAAATGCTCGTTGAGCGGGGGGGCATCCGGCAGCACGCCAGCCATCCGGGCGGCCAGGTTTTTCAGCCGGTTTTGCGCCTCTTTGATTTCATCGGGCATGAAAACCCGTTCCGTTCTGTCCGGACTGAATCGAATCAAGGCCATAGCGCCGGTGGATGCACCGATCTGTTCCGACATCATCCGATGATACAGACAAACCTGCGCCAGATCCGCTTCGGGAGAGGATATCCCCAGCTTGAATTCCACCACGCACCACGCGGAACGGTCGTCTGACGTCACGCCGCTGCCTTGTCTTGTATCATCCGGCCGAGAAATTCCCGAAATTTTGAGGACCAGGTCAGCGATTCCAGACATCACCACCGAATCCGTCCAGCCGGGTTCGAAAAATGAAACCGATGCTTCCTGCTCCGGATTGAAGATGATCTCCATGGTTGCACCCGCCTGTCGGCTTTCCCACAGCAGCGAGACAATCCAGGCACACATGTTCCGGCAGGCCTGCCAGAAATCGATGAGCGGCGCTGTCATATTGCGCAGATGCACCTGCTCTTTCCGTACAGCCGGACCGACCAGAGATTCGTAGAGATGATCTGTCAACCGCTGATGCCAGTGTGATTCATCGTCCGGAACATCCAGGAGAGCGGTCTTCCAGGTGAACCGATCTTCGTGTCCGAGAAGCCGGGCGAAGACATCGTGAAACATTCGCCCCAGAAGCCGGGTGGATGGCGATGCGTCGTCACCGGCATCTCCGCGGCCTGCCATGCGCATGATCTCGTTTCGCACCCGACTGACGGAAATGTGTACGGGCATAAGCGATCCTCTCTGTGAAATCTTTACCGTGAAAATACATCCATTATCTCCCTCCCCCAGCGGGGGAGGGCCGGGGTGGGGGCAAAAAATCCATATCACTGGTTCCCATTTTCTTGTCAGGGGTGGGGGGAAGCCCAGCATGATTCAGATGGGGGTTACATGGAAAATACATCCATTGTGACTCCCATCCTATGCAACCTGATCGAAGAGCACCGCCGGCGGGCCTTCCAGATATCCGATGTCCGGTTGATGTGTCGTGATGAAGGTTTCCAGCCGTGACGGCGTTGTGGACATTCGGCCGGCGGCTTCGGTCAAGGCGATGATCCGCTCTTTTTCCAACAATTCCAACAAACTCCGGTGTATTTCCTGATCTTCGGGAGACAGCGGCTCTTTGTCGGACAGCAATGCATCCATCAACTCACAGGCCGGGCCGGTTGTCAGGGATTGGAACCAGTTCCGGACGGTTTTCTCATGGATCGGCTGCCCCTGATGGGTGAGGTCGCCGCTTCTGGCGTCGCTCAGCAGGCTCCGTAAGGCATCCAAAGCGGCCAGGGCTTCGGGGGACGGGGTGATCAGCCGGACGTGCCGGTCGCTCAGTTCTTGCAGGTACTGGTTGACTTTTCTGGCCCCGGCGGGAATGTGCAGCCGGGGATGGCGCACGAGAACCCGTTTCATGGTTTTTCCGGGCGGGTCATGCTGAAGGAGCCGCCGCAATTTGCCGGCGAGGCTGTTCATGTTTCGATGGTTGCACAGGGAAATCCCGATATCTCCATCCGGGCAGACGATCACGATATCCACATCCGGATTGCCCTGATTGTTTTTTTCCCGGCATCGGTCATCCCGGATATGAAAGAGAGAGGGCAGCACGCCTTGCAGCAAGTCATCCGTTTCTTCGGGCATGATGCGCCGGGTGTGGGCGGATTCTTCCCGGGAGTTCCATTCGTTTTGCAGAAAATCACCCACGGGCTGATCCGGTTCCGGCGGTTCCATCTCTGGGGACGACCCCATATCGTGAATGTTGTCGAATAGTTCGGCACAGTGAGACAGGATGGCCCGGCAGGTCTTTCCATTTTCATCCACGAAACCGGCCAGTTTCGGTTTCATGATATGCAGCAAGGCATCCTTGTCCGCCTGGCTGTCTGGCAGGGAGTTGATCCGGGAGGACATCACCTGCAGCGCCTCATCCCTCTTCAAGGGAACGATGCTCGTCTTGTGGCAGGACATGGCGTCGAAATCCGGAACGGCCACAGCTTCTTTGAGTTCGCCCAGAAAGGACGACTGAATGCTGATGACGAGGAGCAGGTTCGAGGTTTCGTCATGCAGTGTGCGCACAGCCTGACCGAAACGAAAAATGCCTTCGATATCTTTGGGATACCGCTGCAGGGCTTCGATCTGGTCGAAACACAGAACCACCGGAACGGTCGGCCCGGCCAGGCGGCACAGTTCCAAAATCATTTCCCGGGAAATATCTTCAGGGTCGTCGGTGTCGTCCGGCGGATGGAGCGCCAGTTCCGCATAAACGGATTCCGGCAGCGGATGGCCTTTGAGCCAGCCCAGCACATCCCGAATATGACGCTTACAGATCAGCAGTTGAAATGCCCGGCAGAGATTCGATGAGAGCCGGGATTCCGATTGAATGATGCCGGTCATCACCTCCATTTCCTCGGTGGAGATGGTGTTTCTTCGACACAACAAATACAGCCTGCGCAGGAAAATGAGTTCCAACTGAGACCGGTTGTTTCGGCTGGGTCTGGACAGACTGTCGATAAAACTGCTGCGCAGGTGCCTCCATATCCGGTTGGGGCTGGTGTGCAGGCGTACCGATCCGAAGATATGCAGGTTGGGATGGGAGAGCGTGCATTCCATGAGACGATGCAGAACGTGGGTTTTGCCGCTGCCGGTTTCACCGTAGAGAAGCACCGAGGAGCTGTGTTCCTGGTTTCGAACGGTATCGACGGCATCGCAGCAGACGCGGAAAGCGCCGGAATGGATTTCGGGGATGTCGGTTCCCGCGGAATGCCACGGATCGGCGACGATCCGGTTTCGAAAGGGATTGATCATCCGCGGAATCCTTCGCGCAGACCGATCACGACAAAATAGTTGCCCTGGCCGTCCGGGATCATGGCCTCTCGCTGGGTGTCGTCCAACTGCGCCGGATGGGCATGCCGGTTTAGAAACACTTTTCCCTGTTGAGACAGCATCAGAATGGATCGGTCAAAAGTGGTTTTGGGGAGATCCATGGCCTGACGCAGGTCGGGAATCCACACCGGCGCCTGTCTGGCGGCACCGGGTTCGATGTGGAGGATGGTCTGGATGATCCGGTTCAAAAGGGCGTCGGTAATCTCCGGCTCCGGCGGGGGTTGCCGATGGGTTTCCGGAACGGCCGGTTGGGGAGGCGATTGGGCCCGAACCGGCAGGGGGAGCGAACCTTCGAATGCCGAAAACAATTGATCCATCCCGATGCCGTATTTTTTCAACCGCTTGCAGGTGTCGTCGAATTCTTTCCGCACCTTGTTCAGATATATCGCGAGATCCGGAGGATGAACGGCGAATCGGGATTTTTTTTGCTGACCCCAGGGCGGAATCTCGAAAACGGTTTTTTCTTTAACAAGCGCTTTCAGTATGGTATTGACATGGGTCTCCCGTCGATTTTTGAAACAGGGAACCGCCTCTTTGGCCAGGCTTGCCATCAGGTCGGATTTTGTCTGGTCATTGCCAGACAGGGCGGAATATATCCGGTTTCGAAAATAGGCGGTTTCATCCTGATGCCAGAAGCGTTCCTTCCGGCTGCCGGGTCTTCCGGGCCATCGGTGAAACGTTCCTGCAACGGATGTCTGCTTCAGCAGAACGGCCAGCTCCTCAATTTTCAGTTGATAGAGTTTGGGGATGCCTTTGTGAATTTCATTCGCATTCAAGGGGCGGTCGGAACGTTCGATGATTTTTTTCACCACCGCCAGGGTGTCGGGTCGGGAATTGTCGTCGGGAGGTAAGTCGGGCATATTCATAGAATCCAGAAAATGGTTGTCGGGAAAAAGGGGACAGGGTACAGGTAACAGGGGGCAGGGAACTTTCCGCTGCACGGTCTTTTTCAATCACCCTTGTCCGTCATTTGTCAAGAAAAACCTGCATAATTGATTCAACGATCGAAAAGGAGGCCGGGATGTCGAAAAAAGTCGGTGTATTGTTGTCGGGGTGCGGCGTGTTTGACGGGGCCGAGATTCATGAATCCGTTCTAACCCTGCTGTTTTTAGACAAAGCCGGGGCTGAGGCGGTATGTATGGCGCCCAATGTGGATCAGTTCCATGTGCTCAACCATCTCACCCATCAGGAAATGGATGAAAAGCGCAATGTACTGGTGGAGTCGGCGCGGATCGCGCGTGGGAATATCCAGGATGTAGCGCAGGTGAAAGCCTCGGAACTGGATGCCTTGATTCTTCCTGGCGGTTTCGGGGCGGCCAAGAATCTCAGTGATTTTGCTTTCAAAGGCCCGGATGCCACGGTTCAGCCTGATGTCGAGCGGTTGATCCGGGAGATGGTGGCGGCCGGAAAACCGGTGGGCGCTATCTGCATCGCCCCGGCCACCCTCGTTCGAGCGCTGTCGGACAAGAAACCGGAGGTGACCATCGGAAACGATACGGGAACGGCGGCCGGCATCGAGCGGATGGGCGGACAGCACAAGATTTGTACGGTGGAGACGATTCATGTGGACAAGTCCAACCGGATCGTGACAACACCGGCCTATATGCTGGGGCCCGGCATCAAGGATGTGGCCGTCGGCATCGAGAAACTCGTCCAGGAAATCGTGTCGATGATTCCGGGAGACGGCCATGCCTGATTCGGATCGGGACCGGCGGAAAATCAAGTCGGTCGCGAAAATGAAGGAAATCATGACGCATTACTACATCGCGGCCAAAACCGCCGGTGACACCGGGAAAAAAATCGCCTGGATCACCAGCGGCGGCCCGGTGGAGCCGCTCATCGCCATGGATGTGATTCCCGTGTATCCGGAAAATCACGGCGCCATGATCGGGGCGTCTCATACCGGCGTGGCGCTGTGCGAAACGGCCGAGTTCATGGGCTATCCCAGAGACTTGTGCTCCTACGCCCGTGCCGATATCGCCTGCTCTACGGTGAACGGCGGCCCCATTGGCGGGCTGCCTCGGCCCGACATGCTGATCTGCTGCAACAACATCTGTGGCACGGTCTTGAAGTGGTATGAGGTGCAGGCCCGCTATTACCGGGTGCCGCTCTTCATCCTCGACACCCCTGTCTGCCACACGGGGTTTTCGACGGAAGTCCGCAATTATGTCCAACGCCAGATGCAAGAATACATTGCGTTTCTGGAAGCAGTCTGCGGAAATCCTCTGGATCGGGATAGGATGGCCGAGGTTGGACGGCTTTCCATCGACGGCCAGCGGCTGTGGCAGGCGGTTCTGGATACCACGGTTCACAAACCGGCGCCCATGAGTGCCTTCGATGCTTTTTTTCATTTAGCGCTTATCGTCACCCTCCGGGGAACCCAAACGGCTATCGATTATTACCGCCAACTACTCGAAGAAATGCAAAGCCGGATTCAGGAAGGCATCGGTGCGGTACCCGAGGAAAAATACCGGTTGCTGTGGGACAATCTGCCGGTCTGGTATCGCACCCGCTGGCTGTCGGATCGCTTCGCCGCACACGGGGCGTGTCTGGTGGCCGACACTTACACATCGGCCTGGTGCGGGTCGATGCAATATATCGATCCTGCCGATTTCATCGCGACGATGGCCGAAGGCTACACCCGGATTTATCTCAATATCGGTGTGGATCAAATGGCCGAGCAGGTTCTTGCCATGATCGACAAATACGACGTACAGGGGATGGTCATGCACTCCAACCGCAGTTGCAAACCCTATTCCTTCGGCCAGTACGACATCCAGCGGATCATCCAGGAGCGGCGGGGCATTCCCACTCTGATCCTGGAAGCCGACATGGTGGACGAACGCAGTTTTTCCGAGGCCCAGATCGACACACGGATCGATGCCTTCATGGAGATGTTGTAACGGATGATCACTGTCGGTATCGACATCGGATCCATCACGGCCAAAGCGGCGGTGATGCGGGATGGGGAAATTCTGGCCGTCCGGATTCAGCGGACTGGATACCATGCCGGGAACACCGGTGAGCTGCTGTTTGAAGGCATCGTATCGGGGTTGGGGCTGAATCCGTCCCATATTCACCGCATTGTAGCCACCGGTTACGGCCGCAAGAGCATTTCGTTTGCGGATCAGGCGGTAACGGAAATCACCTGTCATGCGGCCGGCGCCCGGTTTATGCATCCGGAAACGCGAACGGTCATCGATATCGGCGGTCAGGACAGCAAGGTGATATTCCTGGATAACTCCGGCCGGGTCAAAGATTTTGTCATGAACGACAAATGCGCGGCCGGCACCGGCCGGTTTCTGGAAGTCATGGCCCGGGCGCTCGAAGTGGAGATTGCCGATTTCGGCGGCCTGGCCCTGGATGCTGATCAGCCGGCATCTATCAGCAGTCTGTGTACGGTGTTCGCGGAATCCGAGGTGATTTCCCTGATCGCCAAAGGAGAAAGCCGGCCGAACATCATTGCCGGGATTCACGAATCCGTTGCCGCCCGCATATCCGCCATGGCCGGCCGCATCGGCTGGATGCCGCCCATCATGATGACCGGCGGGGTGGCGCATAACTGCGGGGTTGTGCGATCCCTGGCGAAGAAAATCGGTCATCCCCTGAAAGTGACCCCCAACGCCCAGTTGACGGGGGCCATCGGTGCGGCCATCATCGCCATGAGTCTCACGAAATA
>CAZBUL010000058.1:7873-16434 GCA_964495045.1 uncultured Desulfobacterales bacterium
CACGAAATACACGGAAAATACGATGGAACTTTGAGGGATTCATGCGGGCATTCAGGTTTCCGGGGGGATGCGGCAGATGGTGTCGTCGCAGGGGCAGGCGCCATCGACTTCGTAGGTGTAGAGGATGCGGTTTTCGATGTCGGCACGTTTGTCGGAGATGGCCGGAAACGGAAAATCGGCACAGTGTGTGGCCAGTTCGTTCCGGGTCGGGATGGCGTTCAATCCGCTGGCGATCGTGTCTCCGGTGCGGCCGTCGAGAATGTCGGCATCTTCGCCGTTGGTGACGACGACGACAGGGATCTGATATGGTGCGAGCAGCCGTGACGCCGACAGACATGGGCGATGCCGGGTGATCAATGATCCTGGGCCGAATTTGACGATCATGCCGATTCTGTCGTTCAGGGTGACGGCAAGATCCACTTTCACCAGGGCGCGGTGGTCTCCTGCCTGGAGGGTGAGGGGGCAGCGGGTCTGGATGTCGGCTCGGGAATATCCTTTGTCATCCAGCAAAAGTCGGGCCAGTTTCTGGCGATAGCGTTCGTCATGGGTGTCCGGCAGTGTCTGACCGGTGACGATATCCACCAGTTCGCCAAGTATGAGGTGGTGACCTTCCATCGATGTTTTTCCTTTATCGGTAATCGTCTATCCGTTGTCGGCAATCGGTTGATAGGGGATCACGCCATTTTCATGGCGGGAAATGGATTCCTGTATGATTGATGTGTGTTTATAACCATGGTTTTTATCAATATCGTAAATTTCTGACAAGACCCAAGATCAGGAAACGCTCCAATGGATCGACGGCATGATCGAAACGATTGTCCGCATGCTGAACACCGCCCAGGCTTCCAATGAAGTCAGAAACGCAGCGCTCATCGATTTGCAGAAAATCAGGCGGGTGGTTGAAAAAGACAGGCCTGGCAGTCCTACCCTGAAACAGCGGGATAGGGTGGAAGAAGCATTCGAAAAGGCACAGGATATCGTGCTGTCCTTACCGTGAAAATACATCCATTATCCGGGTTGATCTTTTCGCTTTACAGAAAATGGCAATTTTGTTATTTAGATCAATTCAATATTGTAAGCTGTTTTGTCGGCTACGATTTTTTTGCAACGAATTACGCTATTTATGCTGATATTTGGCTTTATGTTTTGAAAAATGATCGACATCGAAGCGTATTAAACAAATAATCTTCAATCCGCTGATTCAGCGACAGGATGCCGATAGGTTCGATTATGAAAAAGAAAGAGCTTGATTTTTTTAGGGAACAGTTGAACAGCCTCCTCGAAGAACTGCTCAGCCAGGCAGACGAAACCGTAACCGGAATGACCTTACCCAAAGAAAATTTCCCGGACCCAACAGACAGGGCATCTCTCGAGGCAGACCGCAATTTCATGCTGCGAATTCGAGACAGAGAAAGCAAGCTCATTCTCAAGGTCAAAAAAGCGCTGGTGCGGATCGAAAACGGTACCTTCGGTATCTGTGAAGGCTGTGGGGAAGATATTTCTTTTGACCGCCTGAAGGCCAGGCCTGTCACCACTCAGTGTATCGAATGCAAAACCAAAGAGGAGAATCTGGAAAAGGCCCTTGGACTGTAATCCGGCAGGGATCGACCTGCATATCCATTCAACCGCATCCGACGGCACCCTGTCTCCGGCCGAAATTCTGAAATTGGCGGAAGAACTTCAGCTTGGGGCGATTTCCATCACCGATCACGACACACTGAAAGGGTGCTGTGAACTGCTCGAAATGGCCGGTTCGTCGGCTGTTGAGGTTATCAGCGGGATTGAAATCAGTACCAGTCCGCCGGCGTCGTTTTCGGTAGGGGGCAGTTTCCATGTTCTCGGTTACGGCATCCGGGTGGATGATCCGGTGCTGAATCTCAATCTGGAAAAACTCCAGCATGCCCGCGAGGATCGAAATCCTTTCATCATCGAGCGATTGGCCGCATTGGGCGTGGATATTTCTCTCGATGAAGTGGTGCAGGCATCCGGAGAAGCGCAGATCGGCAGACCGCATATCGCACAGGTCATGGTTCATAAAGGGCTGGTTGGTTCCATCGATGAGGCCTTCGATCGCTATCTCGGATTCAACAAGCCGGCATATATCGAAAAATTCAAACTGACCTGCCGCCAGGCCATTGCAATGATCGCCGAGGCCGGCGGCATTCCGGTTCTGGCCCATCCGTACCTGTTGGGTATAACGGATGCGTCCATCATGAAATCCCTGGTTGCTGTTCTGAAAGAAATGGGCTTGCAGGGAATCGAGGTCTATTATCCCGATCATTCTCCGGAAAATATCTCGCTCTATCTGAAACTTGCCCGGAATTTCGATCTGCTGATCACTGGCGGCACCGATTTCCATGGCGCTATCAAACCCGATATCCAATTGGGGTATGGAAAGGGTGATTTTTTCATTCCATATCCCGTCTATGAAAAGCTGATGCACCGCCATCAAGCGATGATCTGATCTGTCATGCCCCATTCCGATCTGCCCGCACTCGAAAAAAAACTCGGTCATGTTTTTTCCAATCCCTTCCTTCTCGAAGAAGCGCTCCGACACAGCTCTTTTGTGAACGAAGTGCAGGGAAAAGGCCTTCCCGATAACGAACGCCTCGAATTTCTGGGCGATGCGGTGGTGAACCTGATCACCGGTCATCTGTTGATGACGTATTATCCGGATGCGGATGAAGGTCACTTGTCCCGGATGCGGGCGCATCTGGTCAACGAGTCTCAACTGTCCCACATTGCCGAGGAACTGGATCTCGGCCCCCATATCCAACTGGGAAAGGGGGAAAGCCAGACGCATGGCCGAAAAAAACCATCCATTCTGGCCAATACCTTCGAGGCCCTGGTGGCTGCGGTCTATCTGGACGGCGGATATCCAACCGTTTTCGAAATCGTTTCCCGCTATATGACTCCCCTCATGGATGTCCAAGCACCGTCGGTGGCGCTTCAGGATTATAAGAGCAAGTTTCAGGAGTCCATCCAGAGCATTCAGGGGCCGCACCCCATTTATTCGGTCATCGATGAAACCGGGCCGGATCACGACAAAACGTTTATCGTTCAGTTGACCTGCGGAGACATTCAGGCCAAGGGATTCGGCAAGAGCAAGAAAAATGCGGAGCAGGATGCCGCTCGAAAAGCCCTCGATATCTTCATGAAACATGCCTCCCGGTGAAAATACGGCCAAGCCGTTCGTCATTCCGGTTTTCATTCCCCACGCCGGATGTTCCCACCGCTGTGTTTTCTGCAACCAAAAAGCCATTACCCGCACCCACGTTCCCATTCCTTCCACTGCGCAGATCCAGTCTGACATTCAATCCTATCTTGCCTATTTGAAGCCCGGTCGTAATCCTGTTCAGGTGGCGTTTTTCGGCGGGAATTTTCTGGGGATTGATCGCGGCGAAATCATCCGACTGCTGCATGCCGCCACAGCGTTCGTGAAGGAAGGCCGGGTCGATGGCATTCGGTTTTCGACACGGCCCGACACCCTTACCGACGAGGCGATGAAAATCTTGTCCGGATTTCCCGTATCGACCATCGAGATCGGTGCCCAATCCATGAACGATGCGGTGTTGTCTTTGAGCCGAAGGGGGCATACGGCACAGGATACGGTTGATGCCGCGCAACTCGTGAAATCAGGCGGTTATGAACTGGGAATTCAAATGATGGTGGGGCTTCCTGGAGATAACAAATCCAGCGCACTGTCATCGGGTCGGGCGATCGCCGCTTTGCAGCCGGATTTTGTGCGGATTTACCCGACGGTGGTGTTGGCGGGCAGCCCGCTGGCCGGATGGTACCGGCAGGAACGATATGCTCCCATTCCCTTGGCGGATGCCGTTACCCTTGTCAAAAATCTGTATCTGATGTTTCAGGAACACCAGATACGGGTCGTTCGCATGGGGCTTCAGGCGACGGCGGATCTGGAAAAGGATTCCGTGCTATTGGCCGGGCCTTATCATCCGGCCTTCGGTCATCTCGTGATTTCCGAGATTTTTCGAGACAAGGCGGTGAATATTCTGGATCGTGCCGCAGTGGGGCTGGAAAACGTCGAGTTGCGGGTTCATCCCAAACATATCTCGGCCATGCGCGGTTTGAAAAACGAAACCATTCATTATCTCAAAAATCGGTATCATATCCGACAGATCGATGTCAAAGGCGATGCAACGATGCCGGAGGGGTTCATTGGGGTCGGACCACGACAACCTATTGAATAATCACAATTTATCTCTCGAATCAAATAGTTAATATGGTCCGACCCCTTCAATGGCAATTGGGTGTTTGATTGTTGGGGCGATGTGAAAAATAAAAAAGGCACCCATGAATTAACATGGGTGCCCTGAAAAACGTAACGATTGAATATTATATTATACTCGGGTGACGTTGGCTGCTGCCGGGCCTTTGGGGCCCTGAACCACTTCGAATGTGACGCGGTCACCTTCGGAAAGAGACTTGAAACCGGATGCATTGATCGCGGAATGATGTACGAAAACATCTTTGCCGTTTTCTTGCTCGATAAAACCAAAGCCCTTGCTGTCGTTAAACCATTTGACTATTCCATTTGCCATCGTGTATTACCTCCTTTCATTAATGTCATCAAGGTCCCAAACTTCAGGTCGTCACTATGGCTACTCGGAACAATCCTTCTGCTCAAAACCGATATACCGTATTTCGCATATCTTTACTGATCACGGTCAAGATACAGAATCAGAATGTGTTTGTCAACAAATATATCGGTCATCGAAATATTTTTTCAGGACAGGGGTTCCGGTAATGCATTCAGCGTGTATTGCGATAGAAGACTGTCTTTCCAGTAGGTGTTCCGGGGATTCGAAAAGTAGTGTTGAAAAAGACGGAGACTTTTATCCCGGAGAATATGGGGAACGATGACCACCGGCTCTTTGCTGTACAATGGCGGAAGACGGCTGAGATCGCACCGGGTGCCGCCGCCCATGACATCTTCGAATGCATAGACAATGTTTCGGATACCGTTGATCAGAATAGCGCCGAAGCACATCAGGCAGGGCTCCATCGTACTGTACAGCGTCAGACGGCTCCGATCGACCGGGCTGCGGGATTCGAGCTGTTTTAACGCCAGAATTTCCGCATGATCGGTTTCGCTGGCAACCATCCCCGTGCTTCCCTGTCGGGAACCGGAGGCAATGATGTCTCCGGCATCGACGATGATGCAGCCCACCGGAAATTCTCCCCGGTCAAAAGCGTTTCGAGCTTCAGCCAGCGCTTTTTCCATGAAAAAAGAATGAGTCATGTCAAAGATATCTTCCAGTTCCAGATGCCGGGCCTGTCTTTCATCCGGACGGTTGGGGGGATGAGCTCCAATAAATGAAAAAAACGATGGTAACCGGCATCCGCCAGTTCTTTTTGAAAAGCCGTCACATCCAGTTCCCAGTTCGGATACACCCAGTAATTCGAATCCTGCCGACTGACCCAGGCCATTTCACCTTTCGGGCTCCGAAACATGGTGTCGCAGGCGATTTGGTCGGAGACCACACGGGAAACACATAACGGCCAGTTTCCGAAAATTACCATGCCGACGGGCAGGGGGCTTTTTCCGGGAATTTGAAGGTAATCGGATTTTTCGAGTTCCGGGCTGACGATGACTCCTGAAAAGCCCAACGACTGTATCTGAGAAATAGCCTGCGGATTGGCGATATTGCAGAACGGGCCTGCCCAGAGCGTCGTCTGTTCCGGACTCGGGAAAAACACGATCTGCCAGGGGGCGTTCAATACAAAGTGCCGGTAACCGGCCTGCAGCAATCGATGGATCCGTGTTTTGAAATCGTCTTCTTCCGACGGCCAGAGGACAGGCGGCAGCCACCACCAGATTTTCCGGGTGCTGCGATTTCGGTCGGATCGGGAGGTATCTGGATTGTCCGGGATATTCGATAAAACTGTTTCGGACAGCCAAACACCGATTTCCGAACCGCCTGGGGGGGATTCGGGCGGCATCCGATAGACCTTCTGATCGACGGATGGCATCCGGAACGGGTGTGATTTGGGCAAAACGGGCCGATACCGTGATGGCGGCGGATCGGTGGAAGGAATCCGAATCGCGGATTCAAGCCGGGATATCTTGTCAATGAGTTCCGGCTCCCGGCGGTCGGTCAAGAACACCGGTGTTCCTTTCTGGGGCGGGGTGTTGCTCCGGATTTCCAGATGGAACCTGGTGTTTGCAGGAACGGGCCGGCTGATCTTGAGGCTGACATGCCAGGGTTCGTCTTCATAGCCGATTCTCAGGATGTCGTCTGGCATCAGTGCTTGATTCGGCTCGAACCATGGGGCATTGCGCTCTTCGGAAACATGGCCGATGATAAGGCCGGAACCGGTTTGACGATCGATCTGAATGGGATTTCGCAGCCTTTGGGAAAGAAATCCATAGTGGGTTCCGGTGCGGCCGAGGGCGCGGGAGAGCAGGGCAAGGGCCTCTTTTCGCTGATGGGCATCATGGCCGTGATCCCGCAATAGCCGATAGGCCTGTACGGTATAATAGACGTAGTGGGGGCTTTTCTTGCGGCCTTCGATTTTCCATGCCGTTATCTGCGGAACCGGCCGAAGCAGCTTGACCAGAACATCCAGACTGAAATCCTGACAGGAAAAAAAACGTTTCGAATGGCGGTCTTGGGTGTATAGACGTCGGCAGGGCTGAACACACCGGCCTCTGAGACCGCTTTTACCGCCGAAAAAACTGCTCCAGTAACATCTGCCGGAAACGCCGTAACACAGGGCGCCGTGAATGAAACATTCCAGACCGAGTCCTTCGGAACACTGGCTGGCAACGGTCTTGATTTCGTCGATGGACAGCTCACGGGGCAGAACGACACGATCGATTTCCGGTATCCGCCGGATCATATCCAGCGCCGAACCGAAGCTGACATTGGCCAGTGTAGAAAGGTGGATTTTTCCGGAAAAACCGGTCTGGCGGGCTAAGGCAATCCATGCCAAATCTTGAATGATGATGGCATCGGGGTGGACATAACGGTTCAATTCGTCGAGCGTGGCGCCGGCCACAGTCAATTCATCCGGCCGGATGAGGGTGTTCAGGGTCACATAAACTGAAGTGCCTTGTTGATGTGCCAGTTCTGTGAGCCCTGCCAGTTCGTTCAGCGTGAAATTCTTGGCTTCCATGCGGGCCGAAAGCTGTTTGAGACCACAGTAAACGGCATCGGCTTCGGCGGCCAGCGCAGCCAGAAAAGACGCCCGGTTGCCGGCTGGCGCCAATATCTGAGGGGGCGTCTGAAACGGTAAATTCATGAACCAAGCAGTCTGGAAATCTGGGATTCGGAATTGTTCTGAAATTCGATTCCAATTCCTGGAATCCGCCGGGAAGCCCCCCATTTGACGACATTCCGGATTTTTCCAGGAAACGGAGGGGTATCGGAGAGTTCAAAAAACTCGATCCAGATATCATCGTCGATTTCCCATTCCTGAACGGAAAATACGAAACAGCCGCCTTTACTGATATTCATCGTAACTGATCGCTCCGGAAAATTCCGGTCTGGGCGCTTATACAAGATGACATTCAGATGAATTGCCTTTCGGAAATCACTGCGGATCATGCGGGGAACGAAATTCCGGCATTCATGATCGATAAAATCACCCAGGGTGCCGCCCAATTTCAAGGTTGAATGAAAGCAAACGATTTCTTCGGTTTTTTCATGGATTTTGAGCAGGCAGACCGGGAAATGTTCCAACAAACCATACACAAGATTTTTATTGTTCTTCAGTGCCTTGACCTTTGTGGGGAAATCCAGAAATATCCCGTGAAAAGTCTGATCGCAGATTTCCCGGCTAAAATCCAGACAGGAGATTGCCGCATAAACGCGCACACCGCACCGGCTGATTGCTTCGAAATATTTATTGCGTGCCGTGTCTTCCTGAGCGATCAGCAGTACCCGGATTTCCATCCAGCCTCCTGTTGATGATGATCATGCGGTTTGTTGCTTGAGAAACCAGTGAATAGGATTTCACCGGCTTTGATGGAAAACGAGCTGGAAAATAAAAAAGGGTTACAGTCTAAATGATCTGCAACCCTCTGCTATTATGATGGTAGCGGGGGCTGGATTTGAACCAACGACCTTCGGGTTATGAGCCCGACGAGCTACCAGGCTGCTCCACCCCGCATCAATGAGGCAGAATATAAAGTAACTGCTGCCAACTGTCAACAGAAATATCTATGTGATTTTATCTATCTGATATTAAAGAAAATTGATTTATAAAAAAGATGATACACATGCTTTCCTCTGAATTCTATATTATTTTTACCGCAACGACACCTCAACTTTCCCATTCAAAGGTCGAAATATTTTCAATGACGAATGGCAAAAACGACACAGAAACGTCACACCCTTTTTCTCCTTTAAAAGCCCATGTAAAGCCAATTATACCGAGGTGACCTCCCATTTTATCGTTAAGAATTCACATAGCCCAGAGAGGTCAGAAATTAATCGTCATTTCAATTATAAGTAGGCTGAAAAAAATACGTGCCTGTCAGCATCAATCATTGCAACAGCAAAATTGTATGCCACAGGCACCCCCTACACGTT
>CAZBUL010000059.1:0-2394 GCA_964495045.1 uncultured Desulfobacterales bacterium
GAAGACGACGTGACGGTCGTTGTCATCAAAATCGTCGATATGTCCGCAGAATGCGTCTATCCATAAAAACAGAGTTTGAAATTCTTCGATATATTCGATAAAGATTGACATAGACTTTCAGAAAATTCATTTCGCAAGGCAGCAGGGAGGAAATTATACTGTAGTATATCTCCGACCGATAACGCCGCGAAATTATTTTTCTGAAAGTCTATAGTTGCAGAATTCACGACCAGACACCTTTTTTACACACAAGGAGGCCTTATGAAAAGAAAGCTGATACAGACACTGATCCTGACAACGGCCATCATTTTGTTCGCGGGCGTATCCTCGTTTGCCGCCGGATATCCATTTGCCGTTCTGACACCGAGTGGTTCCACAAAGGTCATCGTTCTGGGCAAATTCGATTCGTCTGCCGGGCAGTTCACCCAAAGCGAAGCTCAGGAGATGACGGCCACTGTCGCTCCAATCATTAAAGGATTGTTAAAGAATCTTGTTCAAACAGATATTGCCGTTCTGACACCCAACGATTTGAAAGGCTATGATGCCGACACGCTGAAGCCCATGGTCAAAAGCGGTTATAAATCATGGGGCTATACCCTTTACGCTTATGTGGATATCACCAAAACCGCTGAATATGTAAAGGGCTTCGGGCCCAATATGAGGCTCGACGTCTATATCGCCGATATGGCCTTATATGTAGGCGTTGTGGCGGATTATCTCTATGCGGCCAGTATTGAAGTTCCCTATAAATACACTTCCTTTCTGAATTTTTTCTAATGGTTTGGCTGAACCGGACGAAAATGTGAATTCTGCAACAGCATCTCGATATCGGTTTTTTCTTGATTCATGACCGATTTGGCTTTGAAACATGATAACTGTTGACTTTTTTTTGGGAGAAAAAACATGGCGGTGGTTGATTATTCTGTGGACGAGCATGTGGCCGTTGTTACCCTGAATGATGGAGAGAATCATTTCAATCCACGATTTTTGAACAGTTTTCTGTCTGTTCTCGACGAAATTGAAAACCAGACAAAGGCAAAGACCCTTGTCGTGACATCCGCTCACGAGAAGATTTTTTCCAATGGCATCGATCTGGCGTGGCTGGTTCCGGTTATCCAAAAAGGCGATGTTCAGGAAGCCAAGAATTTTTTTAACCTGTTAAACAGGCTTTTTAAGCGTATCGTCACCTATCCGCTGCTTACCGTTGCCGCCATCAGCGGCCATGCTTTCGCCGGCGGCGCCATTTTGTGCTGTGCCTTTGATTTCCGGTTCATGCGGTCGGACAGAGGTTATTTCTGCTTTCCGGAAATCGATCTCGGCATTCCTTTTTTACCGGGAATGAATGCTTTGCTGAAAAAAGCCATCCCCTTGTATAAACTGGAAGAAATGGAATATACCGGCATCCGCCTGACAGCGGCGATGTGTCAGGAACATCACATCATCACCCAGGCCTGTACCCTGCCAGATTTGATGCCGCAGGCGATGGCGTTTGCCAAGTCTCTGCACAAAAAACGATCGGTGATTCGGGAAATGAAGCTGCGGCTCAACAAGGATGTCATTCATGCCATCGATGTGGAAGATGTGCCGTATATCGAATCCGGCAAGTTCAATATCGGATAGCCTGTCACAACAATATACCAGATCGAAATAAGTTAAATTCACATGGATAAACAGGATGTACAGGATAAGGATTTCCATTTTGAATCCCCATCCCGGCCATCCCCGCTGAAGAGGATTGAGCATAAAAAACGCAGATGATACCCGTCAGGAGATATTATCCTGTCCATCCTGTTTATCCATGTGAATATTTTTTGAGTTGCCTAACGTTCTGTCATTTTTTTCAATAATTATGGAGGAACATCGATGAGATTTCTGATTACCGGAGGCACCGGGTTTGTCGGAACTTTTCTGACGCAGTTCTTACTGAACATCGATCACGATGTGACCGTTGTTGTACGTTCACACCCACCCGCTGTTCGTTCCGACCGGCTGCATGCGGTTTCTGGAGACACGATGCGAAAAGGCTCCTGGCAGGATGCTCTCAAAGAGGCGGATGTCGTGATCAATCTGGCAGGCACCTCCATTTTCCACCGCTGGTCCTCCGCCTACAAGCAGCAGATTTACGACAGCCGCATTCTGACCACCCGCAATATGGTCGAGGGCATGTCCGGAGATTCTCCCCAGACACTGATCAGCACATCCGCCGTGGGGTATTACGGCAGCCGGGGAGATGATATCCTGACAGAATCCGAGCCCTGCGGCACGGATTTTCTGGCGCATGTCGGAACAGACTGGGAGAATGAAGCCTTTCAGGCTGAAAAGAAGAACATCCGGGTGGTGACGGCACGCTTCGGCGTGGTGCTGGGACGATCCGGCGGGGCCCTTCAGCAGATG
>CAZBUL010000059.1:2494-3905 GCA_964495045.1 uncultured Desulfobacterales bacterium
GCATCAAATGGTGATGTTTCCTTCGATAACCGCCCTGTCGGGTACGGTTGCAGGCTCGCTACCGCTGTGGTGAATGACGACATTGCCTTTCAGGGTAACATGATTTCCAAAATACACATCCCCTTTAACGGTCAGTGATTCACAGTCGATCAACGACGGCGGGCCGTAAGGAAAGCGTTTTCCGAACGCATCGATCTTGCCGTAATACTTCGCATCCAGATCGATTTGAATCTGATCCAGTGAACGATTCGGATTCACTTTCAGTCCGCCCGAACCCGAATAGGTAAAACAATCCGATCGGATGGCCAGAAGTTCATTGCATTTCTTGACCGGGAAAAACCGGGACCGGGGCACGATGACGGCGGTGGCGCCCTCGAACAGCGAAATAGCTGATCCCATGGCCGTTTCGATCTGATAGACGGCCGGACTCGCGTCGTCCCGCGGATTGACCGTTTTGGGATTGAGGATCATGGGCAGGCGGATGGCACCTTGGGATTCGATCAGTTTTTTAACGAACTCCAGGTTGACCCAGATATTGTTGGTATTGAAATACCGGTAGCGGGAAATATCGCGGCTGATATCCAGCTCATCGTCCGGACACTGGGCAACTTCCCGGAGAAGGAACCGGCCGTCCCGGTGAAACGCCAAATGCCCGCCCTTGAAATCGAGTGGAGTTCGCCGCGACACTTCCATCATGAACGGAAAAGAATTTTCGGCAAAATACCCCAGCAGCGTCGGTTCCAGCAGCGCCCCCAAATTGTCTGAATTGGCGATGAAAGCATAGCGAACTCCTTCTTTCAGCAATTGATCCAGCACACCGGACGTGAAGAGTGCCGCATAAATGTCTCCATGCCCGGGGGGGTTCCATTCCATATCCGGATGTTCCGGCCAGACCGCCGGTGAAAAATCGCTTTGCAGAATTTTGGGAAATTTGTTCTGGAGAAAACACAGCGGCGGGTGCTTCAGGTGAAGCACCTTCAGGGATGCCTGGGTATCCGCATCCGTGTTGAAACTGTTCATGAATGCCAGGCGGACATGATGGTTGTTGGCCTGCTGAACGATGATTTCCAGAAATGATTTGCCGTCTCTGGCTTCGAGAAGGGACTTGGCGCATGTCAACCCCATGCTCGTTCCCAGACCGCCGTTCAAAACGATCATGACCGCATGCGGCATGGCCTTTCTGCCGGCATCGGCAAAAGATTCAACATGGGATGCATCGGCAATTTCATGGGGTTCAACCGGCCGAATGTCTTTGTTGAAGATCAACCCTTTGTCGCCGCTCAACACTTTTTCGTAATACCCGGCAAAGGTGTCGATAACAACAGGCCGAAGCCCGGCGGTTTTCATTTTCTCGATAAATGCAGGCAGATGTCCGGATCCAACAGCCATGTCAGTGCAATCTCCTCCGATT
>CAZBUL010000059.1:4005-16269 GCA_964495045.1 uncultured Desulfobacterales bacterium
TTCATACTTCAACCTTCATACTTGTTACAGCGTGATTAGACGCCTTCGATCCATCCCATTGAATCTGGCGATTTGCCATACTGGATGTCGGTGATGGCCTTATACAGCCGATTGGCCATCGGGCCGACGGTGCCGTCTCCGATGGTAATGATTTTTTCACCATATTTCAGTTCACCGACAGGCGAGATAACGGCGGCGGTACCGGAGCCGAAAATTTCCTGAAGTTTTCCGGAAGCATGGGCGGCCATGACTTCATCGATACTGATCTGGCGTTCCGTTGCCTGGATGCCCCAGGATTGGGACAGGGCCAGAACGGAATTGCGGGTGATTCCCGGCAGGATGCTGCCATTGAGCGCCGGTGTGACAATTTCATTATCGATCACGAAAAAGATGTTCATGGCGCCGACTTCTTCCACATATTTCTGCTCCACCCCGTCCAGCCACAAGACCTGGGTGTAGCCGTGCTTGTGGGCGACATCGGCGGCAAACAAACTGGCTGCATAATTGCCCGGCGTTTTGGCCTCTCCGACCCCACCGCGCACCGCCCGGACATGATTGCGGGTGACCCATATCTTGACAGGATTGAAACCCGCCGCATAGTAAGCCCCGACCGGAGACAGAATCACGAAAAACCGATAGGTGTGAGACGCCCGGACACCCAGAAAAGGATCGGTGGCGATGATCGTGGGACGGATATACAGAGATGTGCCGGGCGCCGAGGGAACCCAGTCTTTTTCCACCCGAACCAGCTCTTTCAGCGCTTCGATGCCAAACGCCTCATCGATGGGGGGAATGCACAACAGGTGGGACGACCGGTTCAGCCGCTGGTAGTTGTCTTTGGGGCGGAACAACTGAACAGCACCCGATGCGGTTCGGTAAGCCTTGAGACCCTCGAAAACCGCCTGCCCGTAGTGAAGCACCATGGTTGCCGGATCCATTGGAATCGGCGCGTACGGTTCGATTCGGGGATTGTACCACCCTTTGTCGGGATGATAATCCATATTGAACATGTGATCCGTAAAAATGGTTCCAAACGCCAGGGGGTTGGAACTGTCGGGCTTTGTCTTCAATTGTTTCGCCTGGGTGATGGTCAGTTGCATAACAGCCTCCTAATAATTTCCGTCTCAGTATTCGGCCTGGGGCCGCAAAAATCGGTTGGGCGGCAAGACCGCGCATGAGGTGTCTATTTCGCCGGAAACCTATTATGGACTGATAGCGATTGTCGTAATTAAAATCAAGGACTAATCCAATCCCCATGAAAAAAATCACGGGATCGATCGATTTTGATAAGGTTTTTTCCAGGGAGACCGTTGCAATTCGTTATAATTGGAAAGCGCCAGATACAGGGCGCCGACAGCCAGTTCCGCACAGTGGAAATGATCGGCCGGCAGTGTTTCGAGATATGCGGCGATATCTTCCGGCGTGATATCCCATGCCTCGGCAATGGTTTTTCCTTCGGCCAGATAAGCGACCGTATTGGCACAGGCGGTTGTGTTCATGCACCCCGTGGTATGAAACGAGACGTTTTCGATGGTCTCGCCGCGGGTTTTGAGAAATATCTCAGTGGTATCGCCGCAATCGCCGGTTTTTTTGCCATATCCGTCCGGGGATGCCGGCATTTCACATCGGTCGGTTCGAAAAGCCATTTCCAGGTATTTCAGGGAATGACTCTGCCAAAAGTCAGAGGTTTCTTGGCTCATGCGTCTCATCTCACAGGTATATGTCCGTCATCGACCGAAGGCAGTCTCCTCTCCGGTTTGTCCATCACAGTGCCCATAAAATACAGATTGTCGGTGATCCTGTACAGCATTTTTTCGATTCGGTGAATCCATCCCTGATCCATATCCGGTTTGCATCCCGTCAGCAGACTGGAAATACCATTTCCTTTCCATGCAGTCTCACACGGCATCTCCACAATACTCCACCATCAACCACACAAAAAGTTGATTTTCAAAAGCATCCAATTATTGAACAGCCCGGATGGAATTTTTCTTGACACATTCAAGAAAATATAATTGTATGCTTCCGGTGGAGGAAAGTGGAGGAAAAGGGATGTTTCGGGGCAGCAGCTATCATACCATCGATGGAAAGGGCAGATTGATCATTCCGGCCCGATTCCGGGATATCATTCAGGCCAGCGGCAGTGATTCCCTGATGATTTCCGGCATGGATCAAGGGCTGGTGGCCTATACCCTTCCCGAATGGCAACATATTGAAACCCGGCTCCTGTCGCTGGTCGAAAAAAGCGAAAGCATGCGGCGATTCCGCCGGGTGTTCATCGGCGGTGCCTACGAATGCATCTGCGATAAGCAGGAAAGAATACTGATCCCCCCCAGCCTGCGGCAATATGCCGGGCTCGAAAAGGAAATCGTGGTGGTCGGTGTTCTGGATCATTTCGAAATCTGGTCCAGAGAAACCTGGGACCAGGAAAATCTGAAGATGGAAGCAGATTTGAAAAGGGAGGATGTCAGAAACGAGATCGCCAAATTAGGATTGTAATTAATGTCTTATCAACACATTTCGGCCATGCCGCGGGAGGTTTCGTTTTACCTGAACTGTCAGCCGGGTAAAATTTACGTGGACTGCACCTTGGGAGGCTGCGGCCATGCCCGCGAAATTTGCGAAAAAATGGCTCCTGATGGCAGGCTGATCGGCATCGATCAAGACGTGGATGCCATCCGCAATGTCGAGATCGTGTTGAAAGAATACCGGCAGTCTGTTCATCTGTTTCATGGTAATTTCGTTCAAACAGCCGATTTCCTGGCACAATTGAACATTGCTGCTGTGGATGGCATCCTGATGGACCTGGGGCTTTCCTATCACCAGATTGCACAAAGCGGCAGAGGATTCAGCTTCAAAGCTGATGAACCGTTGGATATGCGGATGGATGTCCGTTCCGAAACGACTGCATCCGATCTGATTCATGAGCTCGATGAAGCAGACATGGCGGCTCTTTTTTTCCGATACGGAGAAGAACGGCATTCACGGGTGATTGCACGGAAAATTGTCGAAGCGCGTCGGCGGGAAACCATTTCAACGAGCCGCCAACTGGCCGAGATCATCACCGGCGCCGTACCGCCGTTCTCGCGGAATAAATCGCGAATTCACCCGGCGACACGGGTCTTTATGGCACTTCGAATTGCCGTGAACCACGAACTTGAAAAACTGGAAGCCTTTTTGAAACAATCCGCCGATCTCCTGAATCCTGGCGGGAGGCTTATTGTGCTGTCGTTTCATTCTCTGGAAGACCGCATGGTCAAACAATCCATGCGGGAGTTGCAGTTGCGGTGTGTCTGTCCTCCGGATTTTCCCAAATGCATCTGCCAGAGATCACCGCGGGTTCGGCTCCTCACAACGAAAGCGATCAGGCCGACTGAATACGAAATTCATCAAAATCCCATGGCCAGAAGCGCCCGGCTGCGTGCCATGGAAAAGCTGTGAAAAAATTTTGTCAAGACCATACGTTTTTCCAACAAGCCGAGAAGAGACGCAGAAATGACTGCGGGTGATGCCTCAAAAAAACAAAAAACGAATCTTCTGGGGATATGGATCGTGCTGCTGGTGCTGTTCATATCTGAGCTGCTGTTTTATACCTGGTGCCGGGTGCAGTGTACCCGTGTGGGATATGAAATGACAAAAAGCCTGGAAGCCAACCGGAAACAGACAATTCTTCAGAACAGTTTGGTACTGGAGCTGGCACGCCTGAAATCCCCGGAGCGAATTTCAGCGATTGCCCGGCAACAAATGAAACTCGAACCTCCATCTCACGAACAGATAATGGTGCTGCCATGAAAACAGATGAAAGCAAAATGCTGAGATTTCGTATCCGGATTTTGGGAACCGTGATATACGCGCTGTTTGTTCTGATGGTTGGAAAAGCCGTGTATTATCAGGTTTTTCTCAATGAATGGCTGGCGGATAAAGCCCTGAACCAGTACGAGAAAGTGGATGTGTTTTCCGCAAAACGCGGCGACATTTATGATGCCAACAACCGGAAAATGGCGGTGAGTATCGATGTGGTTTCCGTGGGAGCCCATCCCAAACAGATCAAGGATGTCCGGGCAACGGTCAAGGCACTGACGGACGTTTTTCGTCTGGATCGAAAGGAGCTGATCAACAATCTCTACTCGACCAAGCCCTTTGTCTGGGTCAAACGTCAGATTACGCCCAAAGAATCCAAGATGCTTGCGGAGTTGAAACTTCCCGGGATCGTTCTCAAACCGGAGTACAGCCGGTTTTACCCGAATAAAAACCTGGGGGCGCAGGTCGTCGGATTCTGTGGGCTGGACGGAAAAGGCATCGAAGGTGTCGAATATTACTATAATAAAGAGCTTCAAGGGGCCGAAGATCGGGTGAAGGTGCTTCGGGATGCCCTGGGCCGCCGGTTCGAGTCTGAAAAAACATCGGGTACGGATTTTCTCGGAAACAATTTAATTCTCACCATCGACGGCGCCATTCAGCTCATTACCGAAAAAGCGCTGGAAGAAGCCGTTATCGGGTTTGCCGGAAAATCCGGTATCGCTATCGTCATGAATCCAAAGACCGGCGGCATCCTGGCGCTTGCCCATTATCCTTCCTACAATCCGAATACCTTCAGAGAATATCCCAAGGGGGATTTACGGAATCGGGCATTGACCGATCCCTTTGAACCCGGATCCACGTTCAAGATTTTCAGTATCGCTGCCGCCATCGAATCAGGCATCTGCAAACCGACCACCGTGTTCAACTGCGAAAACGGTGCCTATCAGGTTGGTACCAATGTGGTTCACGATACCCACTCTTACGGGATGCTGACCGTTCAGGAAATCATCAAATACTCGAGCAATATCGGAGCTATCAAAGTCGGACAGACCATCGGTGCGGAAATATTGTATAAAACGCTTCGAAATTTCGGGTTCGGCGAAAAAACGGGCATCGACTGTGCTGGCGAATCTCCGGGCGTGCTGTCCCCCTATACCAGGTGGCGGAAAATCGATGCCGGCACCATCGCCTTCGGTCAGGGTGTTTCGATCTCTGCGATCCAGTTGGTAACGGCCACATCCGCCATCGCCAATGGCGGGATTCTGGTCAAACCCCATCTGGTGCATGCCATTACGGATGCCAATGGGCAAATTATCAGGAAAATCGATGACGGGCCCGTGCGTCGCGCCATCTCGACCGAAACGGCGCGGACGGTACGGCAGATGATGAAGGAAGTCATCACAACCGGAGGCACCGGTACCAATGCGGCACTGGAAGGATACACGGTGTGCGGAAAGACGGGAACGGCTCAGAAAATCATCAATGGCGCTTATGCCAGAGGAAAATATGTATCCTCCTTTGTCGGTATTGTTCCGGCCGATCATCCCGAAGCCGTGATTTTGGTTGTTGTAGATGAACCATCAAAGAGATATTATGGCGGTACGGTGGCCGCTCCGGCTTTCAAACGGATTGCCGTTGAAACCCTGGGCTATCTGAACATACCCCCGCAGAACATCCCGAATCGCATCATGGTTGCGCTGAATAAAGAGGGCAAAGGGTGAAACTGTCAAAATTATTGGAATCCATCAACCGGAACCAGGTGCGGGGGATGACACTGTCTTCCGTATCCCGATCCGTTCCGATTCCAGGCCTGCTGCCGTTTTCGCTGGATCCGGACCCTGAAATCGGCTCGCTTCACATCGACTCGCGGACCGTGCAGCCTGGCGGACTTTTTGTAGCCATTCCCGGCACAAAGACCGATGGCCATGCCTATATTCACAGCGCCGTTGCCCAAGGGGCCGCTGCCGTCATCAGTCAGCAGCCGGCAGCCCTCGATGTCTGGAATATCGAAGTCGAAAACAGCCGCCGCGCCCTGGCGGCGGTGGCTGCCCAGTATTACGGAAATCCGTCCGAAAAACTCAAAATCATCGCCGTCACCGGCACAAACGGCAAAACCACGACATCCTATTTGATTGAAAAAATTCTGCTGCAGGCCGGAATTTCGGTCGGGGTCATCGGTACACTGAATTACCGATATTGCGGAAAAGTTTTCGAACTGTCCATGACGACGCCGGAATCGCTGGATTTGCAGCGCATTTTGTCGGACATGCTGCGGGGAGGAGTGACCCACGTCGTGATGGAAGTCTCATCCCATGCCATATCGCTGAACCGGATCGATGCCTGCTGGATGGACGTGGCGGTTTTTACGAACCTGACCCAGGATCACCTGGATTTTCATGGGGATATGGCGCATTACTGGCTGAGCAAAAAAAGTCTTTTTACCGACCATCTCGCCCACGGGCCCAAAAAAGAACATGCCGTAGCCGTTGTCAACTGCAACGATGCCCACGGCCAACTGCTGCTGAAAGAACTGCCGTCGGCCGTGATGGTCGGATTCGAAGAAAGGTGTCATATTTGGCCTGAAATCACCGAACAGGATCAGAACGGAATGGAAGGTGTCATTTCAACGCCTCAAGGCATGTTCAAATTCAGCACGCCGCTGATCGGCATGTACAATGTCGAAAACATGATGTGCGCTACCGGCGCCTGTCTGGCACTGGGCCTTTCTCTGAACGTCATTCGGAGCGGCATCGAGTCCGTGGCATTTGTACCGGGCAGACTTCAACCCATACCGAACCTTGTGAACCGGTTCGTGTTTGTCGATTTCGCCCATACCCCCGATGCGCTCGAGAATGTGCTGAAAACCCTCAGAACATTGACAAGCGATCGCATCATCTGCGTGTTTGGCTGCGGCGGAAACAGAGACAAAGAAAAACGGCCGATCATGGGGCAGATTGCAGCAAGCCTGGCGACTATCTGCATCGTCACCTCCGACAATCCCCGGCTCGAAGACCCCATGGCCATCATTGAAGACATTCTGGTCGGCGTGCGGCAGCAAGGCATGGCGCCGATTGATTTGCACCTCTCCGGTATTTCGCCATCGGTCAAAGGCTATGTTGTCGAACCCGACCGGGCGCGAGCCATTCAAACGGCCATCCGCATCTCCCGGCACTGGGACATGATCCTGATTGCCGGAAAAGGACATGAAACTTATCAGATAACCGGAAATCAAACGATTGCATTCGATGACAGGGTCATTGCCAAACAATCGCTGGATATTATCGACAAACCGAAAACACAGCATCATTGGAAAAAGAAGTGACGCATTGTTCATGCAATGGACAGCCGAAGATGTTCTGACCGCCACTGCCGGGGAATGGATATGTGGAGACCGACATGCCCGATTTTCCGGAATCGCCATCGATTCCCGGAAAATATCCGCATCGGAGTATTTTGTCGCCATTCGCGGGGAAATCCATGACGGCCATCGATTCTGCACAGACGTGGTGAATGCCGGTGTCCGGGGGGTTTTGGTCGATATCCCGTCGATGGGAGATTTGCCGATCGACGCCTGGCGGCAGCGGCAAGTCGTTTGTATCGGCGTCCGTGACACCACACGCGCCTTAGGTGATCTGGCCGCCTGGCACAGACGCCGGTTTCCCGTATCGGTTGCGGCCATTACCGGTTCCAACGGCAAGACCACCACCCGCACCATGACTTCAGATATTCTTGGCCGGCGTTTTCAGGTGTTGTCAACGGCCGGCAATTTCAACAATCATATCGGGCTTCCCCTGACGCTGCTGCAACTCGACAACCGGCATGAATGGGCGGTTGTGGAACTGGGAATGAATCATTCCGGCGAAATCGAACGTCTCTCCGAGATCTGTCAGCCGAATCTGGGGGTTATCACCCTGGTCGGTACGGCCCATCTTGAAAACTTCGCCTCGCCCGATGGTATTCTCGAGGCCAAGGCCGAGATTTTTTCTCATTTACTGCCCACCGGCCGGGCGATTTTAAACATGGACGACCCGAAACTGGTAAAGCTCTCCCGGAGGCTTTCGGTGCCGGTCGTTTTTTTCGGAGAGAACCCGGATGCCGCAATCCGGGCCAGACAAGTGGAAACCCGTGCGAGCGGAACATCGTTTCTGCTGGACCTTCCCAAAGAAACAGTGGAAATCGAACTGCCCGCAGCCGGTGCATTCATGGTCACCAACGCACTGGCCGCAGCAACTGTCGGTACATTACTGGGCATAGCCGGTATAGAAATCAAGAAGGCGCTGGAACATTTCACACCCGTCAACGGCCGGATGAACGTGATTGAAACCCGCAGAGGGATTCATCTGATTGACGATACTTACAATGCCAATCCGGTGTCTATGGGGGCTGCCATACAGACACTCGAAAAAATCAAAGGAGAACACCGGGGAATTCTGGTGATCGGAGATATGCTGGAACTGGGCAAAGATTCCGCAGCATGGCACTTTCATATTGGCGAGCTTGCCCAAAATTCCGGTGTGGATGCCGTATATGCCACCGGTTGTTTTGCCGATGATGTTGCACGGGGAGCGTCAGACAAGGGAATGGACACCGATCGGATTTTCATTGGCAGCAAGGATGCGATCTGCGACCGTCTCAAAAGCTGCCTCAAGGAAGACGACTGGGTTCTGGTGAAAGGTTCCAGGTCGATGGGGATGGAAAAAATCGTCCACCACATCTCCTTGTGGGCAGGATCCATCGACAATCCGGCTTTACCCTTCAACCATTCTCACTAATCTCTCATTGGCACGGCCTTATGCTGTATCTTCTTCTTTATCCTCTGCATACGAACTTTTCGGTTTTCAACGTATTTCGATATATTACGTTCCGAACAATCTATGCCAGTCTGACGGCATTTTTAATTTGTTTTTTTCTGGGCCCCTGGGCAATCAAAAAATTGAGCTATCTCCAGATCGGTCAATATATCCGGGAAGACGGGCCCAAAACTCATTTGAAAAAAGCCGGAACACCCACGATGGGCGGCACGCTGATTCTCGGCGCCATCCTGACTTCCACCATCCTGTGGGCCAATCTGAGAAACGTTTATATCTGGGTGGTGTTAGGCGTCACCGCCGGGTTCGGGCTGATCGGTTTTATCGACGATTATCTCATGCAGGTCAAAAAACAAAGCCTGGGCTTGAATGCGCGCAACAAATTCCTGCTTCAGACCGTCATCGCCCTGGCGGCCGGCTGTTTTCTGTACCAGCATCCGGCTTTTTCAACCGAAGTGACCTTTCCATTTTTCAAGAATTTTTCACCGGATTTCGGATGGGGATACATTCTGTTTGCCGTTTTTGTCATTGTGGGAACGTCCAATGCGGTAAATCTGACAGACGGCCTCGACGGGCTTGCCATCGGGCCGACCATTGTTGCCGCGGTGACGTATATGGTATTCAGCTACGTTGCCGGCCATATCCGAATCGCCGATTATCTTCAAATCACCCATGTCGCCGGCAGCGGAGAACTGACCGTTTTCTGCGGTGCCCTGGCCGGTGCCGGGCTGGGTTTTTTGTGGTTCAATGCCTATCCAGCTCAGGTCTTCATGGGAGACGTGGGTTCCCTGTCCCTTGGCGGTGCACTGGGAACCGTGGCTATCATCACCAAACAGGAAATACTGCTGGTGCTTGTCGGCGGCCTGTTTGTGATCGAGGCATTGTCTGTCATTTTTCAGGTCGGCTATTTCAAGCTCACCCACGGCAGACGGATATTCCGGATGGCCCCCCTGCATCACCATTTCGAACTGAAGGGGTGGCCCGAACCCAAGGTGATTGTTCGATTCTGGATCATCGCCATTGCATTGGCCCTGGTGGCCATCAGTACATTGAAATTGAGATAATGGGAAAATCGTGGAACTGAATCGAAAAAAAGTTCTGGTTGTCGGCCTGGGCATGACCGGTCTGGCTGCGGCCCGGTTCCTGCGTCACCGGGGAGCACAGGTCACCGTTACCGATATGGCATCCGAAAAAGCACTCGCAGCATCCGTTCAGGAACTTCATCATTGGGGGATCCGGACTGAACTGGGCGGGCATTGCCGGGAAAGTTTCATATCGTCGGATCTCATCGTTTTGAGCCCGGGGGTGCCCCATACCCATAATTATCTTGAAGCCGCCCGTCACCAAGGAATTCCCGTCATTGGAGAAATCGAACTGGCTTTCCGGTTTGTTCGGGATCCGATCATCGCCATCACCGGAACCAACGGCAAGACCACGACCACATCTTTGCTGGGCGAAATGCTCAAACAATGCGGGATGTCGGTTTTTGTGGGCGGAAACATCGGCAATCCCCTGATTGGCCTGGTAGATCGGGAAGAAAAAGTGGACTGGATTGTGCTGGAGATCAGCAGCTTCCAGCTCGACACCATCGAAACATTCCGGCCAAATATCGGCATGTTGCTCAATATCACACCGGATCATCTGGACAGATATCCGGATATGGCCGGTTATGCGGCCTCGAAAGGCCGCATATTTCAGAACCAGACCCGAGACGACATTGCCATATTCAACGGTGCCGATCCATGGATTCTATCCGAAACCCGAAAGATTCACAGCCGGAAATGGATATTCAACGGATCCGACACAACTGCCGAGGGGGCTCGGATGGACGAAACCGGCATGACATTCCATTTTACATCCTGCCCCTGTCGGAAAACGCCAAAATCCGGTAACGGACCGGTGTCCATCGATCCTCTCCATCTCGACTTGCGGGAATGCCTTCTCTATGGGGCACACAACCGGGAAAATATCGCTGCCGCAACTATGGCCGCCATCGCTGCCGGCGGAAACCTCCGGGAAATTCAGACAACCCTGAACCGGTTCAAGGGGCTTTCTCACCGGATTGAATTCGTTCGAAAACTTCATGACGTCACCTATATCGATGATTCGAAGGCGACCAATGTCGATGCCGTCCATCGGGCACTGGATGCGTTTCATGATCCCGTCGTTTTGATCATGGGCGGCCGAGACAAAGGGGGAGACTACCGGATTCTGGAAAACGGCATCCGCAAGCATGTCAAACATCTGATCATCCTTGGAGAATCGGCAGATCTCATTGACGAAGCGCTGGGACGCGTAGTTCCGACCGAGCGGGCGGTAACCATGGCCGATGCGGTTCGGGCCGCCCATCGCACCGCCGTGCCGGGGGATATCGTACTGCTGTCGCCGGCCTGTGCCAGCTTCGACATGTTCAGCAGCTATGCACACCGCGGCGACGCCTTTCAGCGCGAGGTAATTCACCTGTGATGCCGATACAGACACCTGTCAAATGGCGGGCATATCGGAAGTTCAGTTATGATTTCAAGCTGTTTTTCCCCATGCTGGTTCTGGTCGGTATCGGTATTGTCATGGTGTATAGCGCCAGCTCCGCCATTGCCATCAAAAAACACAACAATGATCTTTACTTTCTGATCAAACAGGCGATGGTGGCAGGGCTTGGGTTGATCGCCATGCTGGTCTTCCGGAAAATTCCCTATGAATTCTACCAGCGGCACGCCTATCTGTTTCTGGTTCTTGCCATTGGGCTGCTTCTCGCCGTCAAGTTCACGGGGCTCGGAGTCAAGGTCAATGGTGCCAAACGGTGGATGCTGATTGCCGGTTTCAGATTTCAACCGTCTGAATTTGCACGGATGGCGCTGGTCATATTCATGGCCTATTCCCTGGCAAAAAAACACGATCACATCCAGTCTTTCCTGATTGGATTCTTTCCCCATGTGTTTTTTATGGGAATCGTTGCCGGGCTCATTGCCCTTCAGCCCGATTTCGGTTCCGTCGTCATTCTGGCGGCTATCACCTGGGTGATGATGTTCGTGGCGGGAGTCCGGGTCACTTACCTCCTGACATCGGTCGGCGCCTTGCTCCCTTTTGCATATATTTACATGATGAGCGCAGCTTACCGGACAGAACGCTGGCTGGCGTTTATGCATCCCTGGGAGCATGCATCGGATCAGGCGTATCAGATCGTTCACTCGCTCATGGCTTTTGGAACCGGCGGTGTCTGGGGAACCGGTGTCGGAAAAGGGCTGCAGAAACTCTTCTATCTGCCGGAACCCCATACGGATTTCATATTTTCTGTGATCGGTGAAGAACTGGGGCTGGTCGGTGTACTATGTGTGCTTTTTTTGTATTTGATGATCCTCTGGAGCGGACTCAGTATTGCCAAGAACACTTACGATCTTTTCGGTGCGTATCTGGCGTTGGGCATTACGGCGGCTATTGGCTTGCAGGTCTGCATCAACCTCGGTGTTTCGTTGGGGCTGGTTCCGACCAAAGGCTTGCCCCTGCCGTTTCTCAGCTATGGCGGCACATCACTTCTGGTCAGTATGATATCCATCGGCATCTTGATGAACATCGGATCGAGGAAGGCATGACCCTCGCAAATGCTATAGACTTTCAGAAAAATAATTTCGCTGCGTTATCGGTCGGGAATGGCCGA
>CAZBUL010000060.1:0-5390 GCA_964495045.1 uncultured Desulfobacterales bacterium
GTCATCCAGGAAAAGGATGTCATTGAATTCATCAATCCAAACATCGGCGGGTAGTATTTTTATTCATCAGACCCCGATCTCCATATATACTCCAGACGGGCATAATCTGCGTTTCCCTTAATCTCCCTCCCCCAGCGGGGGAGGGCCGGGGTGGGGGTTCAAAACGCACAGATTGTTCCCGCTCGCAGTATATCTGTAAACAGACGATCCCCTCACTGATCGAGGGATTTTTCCATCCCGCCCTATCCTGTTTTGACGATTCAGCTTCTCACTTGGACCATGAATGTCCTTGACAGCCTTCAGGTCAGGTGTTATCCAGAGCGTTTGAATATAGCGGCCCAAGTGCAAAGGCTTCCGGTCGATCGATGAAATACGAACAGGCAGAAATCCTGATGACCGCACAGGACAAACTCATGGAATCCATCCTCCTGGTTGACGATCAACCGGCCAATCTCCAGTTGCTTTCGCAAACGCTTGAAAAGCTCGAATGCAAACTTCTGTTTGCCAAAAACGGCGAGTCGGCATTGGCGATTGCCCAAAAGGCACAGCCCAACCTCATTCTGCTGGATGTCATGATGCCGGGAATTGACGGATTCGAGGTGTGCCGCCGGCTGAAAGAGAATCCGGAAACCCGCCAGATTCCGGTGATCTTTCTTTCCGCCCTCGACGAAACCGGCGACAAGGTGCGCGGACTCCAACTCGGCGCCGTCGATTATGTTGCCAAACCTTTCCAGCCCGAAGAAGTGATCGCCCGGGTCAACACCCATCTGACGATCCACCGGCTCAGTTGTGAGGTCCAAAAACAACGGGATGAGCTCGAACACGAACTGCTTGTTGTTTCTCATCTTCAGCAAGACCTTCTTCCCGAACGGCTGCCGACCATCGAGGGAATAAAACTGGCGGTGTACTACGAAACCAGCCGGTACGCCGGCGGTGATTATTACGACATCGCGGAACTGCCGGACGGCAGACTCGGCATTCTGGTGGCTGATGCCGAAGGCCATGCCGCACCGGCCACTGTCATGATGGCCATGACCTGTGCATTTTTCCGGTCTTGCGTCACCTGTCTGGATGCACCGGATCAGCTCATTTCCTACCTCAACAACAACCTGTGCAAAGTCAACCGGGGAAGCTTCGTCACAGCCATTTATGCCATTTATGATCCGCAATCCAGAATTCTCAAAATGGCCCGCGCTGGCAATCCCCTACCCATTCTCTACCGGCCTTCCGAAAAAAAGGCCGTCGAAATGTCCTGCGAAGGCGTGCTGATCATGGGGCTGTACCCGTATTCGGAGGTTCCGGTCTCCGAAATGGCACTTCAACCCGGCGATCGTGTGCTTTTCTATACGGATGGAATTACCGAGCGGTTCAACAGTAAACGCGAAACCTACGGCGTCAACCGGTTGCTGCACCAATTTGAAAGCACCGATGCCGACGCGCCTGCGGGCATCCTTGACGGCATTATCGAAGATCTGTCCCGTTTTGCCGAACTCCGTCCGGCCGATGACGATATGGCGATGTTGATGATGGTGGTCGAATAGCCCCTATCGATTCATGCATACATCCTCCACGAATTATCCTTATTTATCACCACGGAATTCATCAATCACTCGAAGCTGCACAGCCAAAACGGCTTTGATCGATTTCGTTTTAGAATGCATGGGAAAAAACCGTGAAAGACATAATCAAATCTGAAACAGAACTTGCATGTTATGGCGCCGATCTGGAAAATCTGCTGGCAGACCGAACGGAAAAACTCAGGCAATCCGAAGAAAACAGCCGGCTGATTTTGCAATCGATGGCCGAGGGCGTTTTCGGCACCGATGCGGAGGGACGTTGCACGTTTGTCAACGAGGCCGCGCAGAAAATGCTCGGGTTCACCCCCGATGAGATTCTCGGCCATTCCATTTATGACCTGATTCATCATTCCAATTCAGACGGCACGGCTCATCTGCGGCAGGAATGCCCGATCTATCAGGCTTATACCGAAGGCATCACAACGTTTCGCCGGGATGAAATTTTCTGGCGGAAAGACGGCACCTATTTCGACACATCCTACACCAGTGTACCCAAGCGCAAAGGGGACGACATCATCGGTTCCGTCGTCGTATTCCGGGACATCACGCTGCGCAAGGTATCCGAAGATGCGCTGCAGGAAAGCGAATACCGCCTTCAGAAGATTCTGGCCACCTCCAATGAAGGATTCTGGTGGATCAACAACGATGCCGTAACGCTGGCTGTCAACTATGCCATGAGTAAAATCCTCGGACTTCCCCAGGATGAGGTGCTGGGCAAGAAAGTGTTCGATTTCCTGGATGAAGAAAATCTGGCCATCATGCATGACCAGCTCAGACGCCGGGCCAAGGGTGAAAACAGTGTTTACGAGGTTTGCATCAGCAGACCGGATGGATCCAAGGTGCCCTGCCTTTTCCACGCTACACCGTTTTACGACAAGCATGGTGTCAAAATAGGCTCCTTTGCCATGGTGACCAATATCGTCCGTCTCAAACGGATGGAAGAGGAACTCATCGTAGCTCGGAACAAGGCAGAGTCCGCCACCCGTGCGAAGGGAGACTTTCTGGCCAACATGAGCCATGAAATCCGCACGCCCATGAATGCCATTTTGGGAATGACCCATCTGGCACTCAAAACGGACATGACACCCAAACAGAGGGACTATCTCAACAAAATTCAGATTTCGGCCAACTCGCTGCTGGTGATCATCAACGATATTCTGGACTTTTCCAAGATCGAAGCCGGCAAACTGAACATGGAATCCATCGGATTCAATCTGGATACGGTTCTGGAAAATCTGGCCACCCTGATGACGGTCAAAGCCCAGGAAAAAGAAGGGATCGAAGTGCTGTTCAGCGCCGATTCGAATGTTCCCCGTTCGTTGGTCGGAGACCCTTTGCGACTCAGTCAGGTGCTGATCAATCTGGCCAACAACGCTCTCAAATTCACCGATCATGGTGAAATCGTGGTATTTGTCGAGCCGATTCACATCGACGCCCATCATGCGGAAATCAAATTCGCTGTGCGCGACACCGGAATTGGCATGAACGAAGAGCAGATGTCGCAATTGTTCGTGCCGTTCACCCAAGCGGACACTTCCATCACCCGCAAATATGGCGGCACCGGACTCGGACTGACCATTTCCCACAGGCTGGTCGAAATGATGGACGGCCGGATCTGGGTTGAAAGTAGTCCTGGCATTGGCAGCACTTTCAATTTTACGGCTGTTTTCGGCATCGATCAGAAAGAAAGCAGGCGTTGCCACCTTCCTCCCAGGGATTTGAGAGGCATCAAGGCTCTGGTTGTGGATGACAATCCGACATCCCGGGATATCTTTCAGAAAATGCTGGAATCATTCAGCTTCAAAGTTACGCTGGCGGCATCCGGCGAAGAGGGGCTGCAAGCGATCGACAGGTCCATTGGCAGTCAGCCATTCGACATCGTCATCATGGATTGGAAAATGCCGGGGATTGACGGTTTCGAAACCGCCAAACGGATCAAGCTCGATCAGCGGCTTTCCAAAACTCCCGCCATTGTCATGGTCAGCGCTTACGGACGAGAAGAAATATTATGGCGGGCCGAAGCGGCCGGGCTCGACGGATTTCTGATCAAACCCATCAGTCCGTCGGTCATGTTCGACACCATTCTCCAAGTTCTATCCAAAGACAGCTCACGGGAAATCGCCACAACCGCACGGAAAGAGCAATCCACAGACTTGCTGAAATGCCTGGCAGGCGCCCGGGTCCTCATTGTCGAAGACAACGAGCTGAACCAGCAGGTCGCCATGGAAATTCTGAGCGGTGCCGGCGTTGTTCCATCGTTGGCCGGAAACGGCCAGGAAGCTGTTGAAATAGTACAGAAACAACCATTCGATGCCGTGCTGATGGATGTTCAAATGCCGGTAATGGATGGGTACACCGCCACACGGATCATCCGCATGGATCTGCAGATGACGGATATCCCCATCATTGCCATGACAGCCCATGCCATGGCCGGAGATCAGGATAAAAGTGCCGCCGCCGGCATGAACGATCATGTCACCAAGCCCATCGATCCCACCCAACTTTTTGCCGTTCTGGCCCGATGGATTTCGAACGCCGCCTGTCGTGTTTTCAAACCGGATGAACCGGATATTTCAAAATCGTCCGAAGAACCCACAATGGCGGCCGACGCAGCATCTGGCCCACCGGAAGATTCGCTGCTTCCGGATGCCCTGGAAGGATTTGACCTGGTGGCTGGGTTGAAACGCCTGGGTGGAAATAAAGCGTTCTATCTGAAACTGTTGATGGGATTCGTGGACAGATATTCAGAGACAACCGCCGACATCCGTCAGGCACTGGATGCCGGCAATTACCGACAGGCCCACAGCATGATTCACGATATCAAGGGACTGGCCGGCAACATTTCGGCGGTTCACCTGCAGGGGGCAGCATCGGAACTGGAAAAACAGGTCAAACATGTAACGGATGACCATCCGCCGGAGACAGACGCCATCCGCAGTGCTTTCTCCACCTTCGAAACGAGATTGTATGAAGCGTTGCAAGCCGTTCAGACCCTCAAAACACAGACACCGGAGCTGCCCTCCGCTTCTACCGATGAATCGATGGGGGTATTTCCGTCGGATGTGGCCGCAGAAGCCGCCAAACGATTGCGGGAAGCGGCTGAAATGGGAGATGTGTCCGGACTCAAAGAAATCGGCGAACACTTCTGCTCCCGCTCGATTGATTTCGACCCTTATCGCAACCGCATCAGCCGGCTGGCCGATGACTTCGATTTTGAAGCAATATTACACCTGGCCGACCATCTGGAAAAAATGACCGAGAAGGCCGCCACAGACTGATTATTTCTGAACATGATTTCTTGATGAGAATTGTTAGGCGCTGAAATCGCTGATTTGGCGAAATAGCGTTCGATGCCTTACAAAATTTGTAGGGGACGCTATTATTAATTTTTCGAGATTTTTTCTTTCAACAGATTGATTTTAATTAATATATTTATTTCACACAAATCCATGGAAAGGCTGAACACCCGCTGAAACAATCCCGGATGTTCATGCCGCCCATCCCGTTCCTCGCCCCGCCGATTCAATTCCCATGCCGGATGACTCCGATTCAAACCCCATTTTATCATTTCAGATTTCAATACGGCATGGCAATTGCTAATCATACTTTTGCCTGAAGCCGACTATTTCGCTGTTGGATTCGTTTTCATCTTTTGTTCACTGAATGCGAGGTTTATTCCTATGTATTTCGATAAGCCATTACTGGATAAACTGAACCGATTGAAGCAGATTCCAACACTTCCCCATATTCTGCTGCAACTCATCAAAACCTGCAATGAAGACAAAGGCCTGAAGGAAATCGCCGCCATTGTCG
>CAZBUL010000060.1:5490-8434 GCA_964495045.1 uncultured Desulfobacterales bacterium
CTCATCAAAACCTGCAATGAAGACAAAGGCCTGAAGGAAATCGCCGCCATTGTCGGGAAGGATCCGTCTCTGACCACCCGCGTACTGAGTCTGGTCAATTCGGCATATTATTCGAAAGACAGCAGGGCTACCGATGTAACCGCCGCTGTTGTATTTCTCGGAACGAATGCGGTGAAAAATGTTGCGATCTGCAGCTCTGTTTACGAAGTTTTTAATCATGTCGAATCCCGAAAAGGATTCAATTTGAAATACTTCTGGTGGCATTCCTTGCGATGTGCCATTCTGGCGAAACGGATCGCCAATAAGCTGAAATATGAAGATCCCGAAGAAGTTTTCCTGTTCGGTATGCTTCACGATATCGGCAAGATCATTCTTTTGGTCAATTTTCCCGATCAATACTCGGAATTATTGGAAAAGAGAAAGGATCGTCCCGATTTGATTTTAGCCGGTGAAACCCAGATCGGCGCCAATCACGCCGAAATCGGTGCCTGGCTTCTGAATAAATGGGGTTTTCCTCACCCTATCGCCGATGCGGTTTTATGCCATCACCATTCCGCATTCACGATGCTGAATGCACCGCCGTTAGCCCAGTTTATTTATGTTGCCAATCTGCTGAGCAGTGATTTCGAGCAGAAAGTCAATGAAGGAATGACTGCGGCAGAGAAAATATTCGGTTTCACCCAATCCACGGTGGAAGAATTGCAAAAGCTTACCGATGACGAACTGACAGCGACCGCCGAATCTCTCAACATCGCTATCGAGCCATTTAAAGCCAACCAGTTCGAGTATTCCGCCGATGATAGTAAAAAACGGAACGACCTGGCTCAGGAAGTACAGGATCGATCATTACTGTTGAGTACCGTCCAGAACCTGCTGGAGGCCGCCAATGAAACAGCGGTATGGAAAGAAACCGCCCAGGGCCTTCAGATTCTGTTCGATCTCTCCACTCTCTATTTTTTTGCCTACGAGCCTCGCACCAATGATCTTCGGGGAGTCGTTCTTCCGGATGCCATAAAATCCATCTCAATCACGGATATGGTCATACCACTCGATACGGAAAGCAGTCTGCTGGTTGACTGTCTGAATACCCGTACCATTACGAATTCATTCAACCGATCTTCTGAATCATCCTTCAGCGCAACAGACAAACGTATTCTTCAGCTTCTGGGCGGAGAAGGAATTGTCTGTCTCCCCATGGTCGCCTATGGAGATAAAGTAGGGGTAGTCGTTCTCGGGCTGAGCTCGTCGGAATTTTCAAACATGAAAACGCAGAGCAAACTGCTGCAGATGCTGGCGGACCAGGCGGCTATCGCCATCCGTGTTCATCATCTCAGGCAGGCAAAGCAAGAACAGATGCAGCAGGATACTGTAAAGGCGACGGCACCCACCCTACAAATGAAAGCCAATACAGTCGGTCAGCCATCGGGCATTTTCAAGCGATTTCTGAAAATGCCCTGGAGCAGCCAGGAAAAAATGAAAGCGGTTCCCTGATAAACTCGAGAATCCGGACAGACATGCTGTCCGGATGCCATCGATTCGCTCATCATTCGTCCGATATCCAGTTTAGACAGATTTACTCGACATATCCTGTTCCCCGGATAGCAAACGATTATTCGCATCCCTCTGCCCATCTTCCATTAGACTTCTCGCCAAAGGCACTTTCATTCACTCAAGGCAGCATAATTCTCTTGATTTTAAATGCCATGTCAACGTAGGTTTCAGCCATGATAAATCATCAACTGAATCAGTACTGGAAAACAGTTGTCGATACGATACAAGACGGCGTAATGGTGGTGGATGTCAACGGCACCATCATTTCGGTCAATCAGGCAATGGAACGCATCACCGGATACTCCCGACAAGAGCTGATCGGCAAGCAATGTTCGGCCCTCAACTGCAATATCTGTGAAATGGCGATCGAACACGACGGCTCCCATTGGTGCCTGCTGTTCAAAACCGGCAAACTGGAGAGACGAAAATGCACGCTGACGCGTAAAGACGGCTGTCAGGTGCATATTCTGAAAAATGCCTCGATTCTGCAGAACCCGAACGGCCAGGTGATCGGTGCGGTTGAAACCATGACCGATATCACCGAGTTGGTGGAAAAAGACACCCAGTTGCAGGCCATTCGAAGACAGCTCCAATCCGAAGATGGATTTGAGGGAATTATCGGCGCATCTCCGATGATGACCCAAGTTTTTGACATGATCATGAAAGTATCCGGATCCGATGCTCCGATACTGATCCTCGGAGAAAGCGGAACCGGCAAGGAACTCGTCGCCCAGGCCATTCATCGGCATTCAGATAGAAGCGATAATCCCTATGTCAAGGTCAATTGTGCGGCGTTGAATGAATCGCTGTTGGAAAGTGAACTGTTCGGTCATGTGAAAGGCGCTTTCACCGGTGCCTTCCAGAATCGGGAAGGTCGATTCGAAGCAGCCGCGGGCGGCAGTATTTTTTTGGATGAAATCGGAGATCTGCCCCTTTCCATCCAGATCAAGCTGCTGCGGACGCTCGAAGAAAAAGTGATTGAACGGGTCGGCGACAATCGGCCGATTCCTGTGGATGTCCGCATCATCACCGCGACAAACCGCAATCTGAAAGCATTGGTGGAAGCCGGTCGTTTTCGAAACGATTTCTATTACCGGATCAATGTCATTCCGATCATGCTGCCGCCGCTGCGAGAGCGAAAACAAGATATTTCACTGCTGGCGGAGTATTTCTTTGAACGGGTTCAGTTGAAAGCGGATAAACCGATCCGCGGCATTTCACCGGAAGCGATGGAGGCGCTGATCCGCTATCCCTGGCCCGGCAATGTCAGAGAACTGAAAAGCGCTTTTGAATATGCCTGCGTTACCTGTAACGAAACCATGATTCAACCGCAGCATCTACCGCCGGATATCCATTTTTCATCAGCCCCCCCGGTTTCAGAACCATCGGGCGC
>CAZBUL010000060.1:8534-16151 GCA_964495045.1 uncultured Desulfobacterales bacterium
TGCCCCGGCCCCCTTTTGGAAGCCAAAAAAGGCATCGGCAAGGTCAAGGTCGGCGAAGTTCTCGAGGTTTATTCCAATGATCCGGGAACCCGGACAGATATTCCAGCATGGGCTGAAAAAGTAGGCCATGAATTTCTCGGCGCCGTCAGTGCCGATGGATACGACAAACTTTATGTCCGCCGCAAAAAATAATTCGGAGCATTCATGCCATGGATAATGAAACGATGGCCCACCAAGGGAAGATACTGATTCTGGCCACGGAAACCTGCGCCTATCCGGGTGCCGATTCTGTCGGGCAGTCCCATTCCAGCTATCCGGCCAACACGTTCATCTTACGCGTTCGGGCGCCCGTTCTCTTCCCGGAGCGGTTTTATTTGGACTGTTTCCGTAAAGGCATCAGCGGCATCATCATTATGTCCTGCGGTGAAGAATGCCCGTACGAGGGGGCATACAAGGCCCTGGCCAGACGCCTGGATCGGGTGTATCAGCAGATGAAGGCCGTCCATATAGACATTCGCAGACTGCGGCTGACCGCCATCTGCACGGTGTGTAACCGGTCGTTTTTAAAAGAAATCAACCAGATGAACGAGATTATCACCGAGCTGGGTCCGCCGGTATTTGCCCCGGCATGACCCGGCAACAGGTTGATCGGACGAACCCTGCCCCCTCACCCCCTGGGTTCGTGCCGACCAACCCATATCTTTAGGAGAATTTATGGCATCCATCCAGACCCGACAATTCGATGCATTGGTGATCGGCGGCGGTATTGCCGGATTGCAGGCGGCCCTGGATCTGGCCGATCAGGACTTTCGTGTGGCCGTCGTTGAAAAAGGCCCGTCCATCGGCGGCAAAATGATCCGCCTTTCCAAGGTGTTTCCGACATTGGACTGCGCCAGTTGCATCACCACCCCCAAAATGGCGGCGGCCGCACATCATGACAACATCCATCTGTTTACCTGCTGCGATATCCACTCTCTGACACGGAACGGATCGGCCCTAAGCGCAGCCATTACCCAGCAGCCCCGCTATGTGAATCCGGACAAATGCATCGGATGCCGAAAATGCGAATATCAGTGCCCGGTTCTGCTTCCGGATGTCGAGCAGGGAGGTTTTTCCGCACGAAAAGCCATCCGGATTCCTTTTTCCAATGCCATCCCCCAGATTGCTGTTCTGGATGCTGAAAACTGCATGTTGTGCGGCAAATGCGAAAAAATATGTCCGACACAGGCCATCGATTATTTTCAACAGCCTTATGATTTTGTCATTGAAGCCAAAAGCACCGTGCTGACCACCGGCTTCGAAATGACATCGATGAACAATAAACCCCAGTACGGAATGGGCCAGATTCCCAATGTGATCGATGCCCTGCAGATGGAACGCCTCCTGGCCCCGCACGGCCCTTATAATCGGGTGCTGCGGCCGTCAGACGGAAAAGAACCGGATTCCATCGCCTATATCCAATGCGCCGGCTCGCGCGATCAGAGCATGGGCGTTTCCTACTGTTCCCGTTTCTGCTGCATGTACGCCATCAAACAGGCCATGCTGCTTTCCGGATCCCTTCCATTGGCCGACATCCGGATTTATTACATGGATATTCGCGCCTTTGGAAAAGGATACGAACAGTTCTACCAAAACGCCAAAGCCATGGGCATCGAATTCGTCAAAGCCAAAGCGGCAAGGATCGATCCCGGAGACAGCGGCACCGTCAGGGTCCAGTACGAAGATCAAAGCGGTGAAGGAATGACCACGATGGATCACGATCTGGTGGTACTCTCCCTGGGCGTAGTTCCCGCCTGGAACCCAGACGGCATCTGCACGGTTTCCAAAGCCTCCGATCACTTCATCCGCTCTTTGCGGCCCAAAATTTCCCCGACGCTGACGGATATGGAAGGGGTGTTTGTGGCAGGTGCTGCCGCCGGGCCCAAGGATATTGTCGATACCATCACCGAAGCGGGTGCGGCGGCAGTGGAGGCGGGGAAATATATGCGGGCGGGGGCCAAAGGGTGAAAGTTGAAAGTTAACAGAATTATTCCACGATGATTTATTACGATCGGGAGATGTGGAAATGACGGATGGAAAAAATTTAAAAACAGGCCAGGAAGAGAAAAGCAGGGTCGGGGTCTATATCTGCTATTGCGGCGGAAATATTTCGGATCATGTGGATGTGGAAAGCGTCCGGGCGGCTGTGGAAAACCTGCCGGAAGTGGCGGTGGCACGAACCAATATGTTCTTATGTTCGGACCCCGGCCAGCAATTGATCATGGACGACCTGAAAAACGGAACCGTTGACCGGATCGTGGTGGCTTCCTGCGCCCCGAGTCTGCACGAAACCACCTTTCGAAGCGCTATTTCCCGGGCCGGCGCCAATCCGTACATTTATGAACATGCCAATATCCGGGAGCAGGTCAGTTGGGTGCATCACGGAGAGACAGCCACCCGTAAGGCCGAGCGGCTGATATCCATGGCGTCGGCCAAGGCCGAACAGCTTCAGCCCCTTGCGCCGATCCGGGTAACTGCCCGGAAATATGCTGTTGTGATCGGGGGCGGCATGGCCGGTTTGCGGGCAGCCATCGATTTGGCCGACAGCGGCATCCACGTGGTGTTGATTGAAAAAACCCCGTTTCTGGGCGGCAATCTGGCCATGTTAGACCGGATTGCTCCTACCGGAGAGTCCGCCAAAGACCTGATCCATTCACTGGCAGGCCAAGTGCTGAAGCATCCGGCCATTACCGTTCATGCCTGCGCTTATATGGATGCCTTTGCAGGATATGTCGGCAATTTCACGCTGGGCATTCAAAAAGCGCCCCCCGCATCCGGCGTATTGAATTCCGTTGCAGCGGCAACACCCAATCCGGGGGATTTTGTACCCTTTGGCGGCATTGTGGCGGGAGATATTCCGGATGCGCCTGAATCATTTTCCATCGAAACCGGTGTGATTGTTCTGGCCACCGGCTTCACGTCCTACCAGCCAAGAACCGGCGAATACGGCTTTGGAACTCACCCGGAAGTGATCACCCTGCCGGAGCTGATCAAACAGATGGCGGCAGACGCGAATGCCGGCCAGTTTCTGGAAATCAGGGGAAGGCGCATCCGCAGCCTTGCCATGATCCACTGCGTCGGCAGCCGGCAGATTCCCGGCATTCATCCGGAAGACGAGAACGGACGGCTGAACGAATACTGCTCCCGCACCTGCTGTACGGCCGCATTGAATGCCGCCAATATCATCCGGCAGAGACATCCCGGCACGCGCGTCCATGATTTTTATCGGGACATCCGGACCTACGGCAGAGACCAGGAAGCCTTATATGAAGAAACCGCCCGAAACGAGGTGGTTTTTTTCCGGTTCGAAGCCGAAGAAGCCCCGGAAGTGCTTGAAAATACCGGTGCAGCGGCGGACTTTCCCCTTTGTGTCCGCGTCAAGGATGTGCTGACTTTCGGGGAGGAAATCGATGTGCCGGTGGATCTGGTCGTGCTGACCACCGGCATGGAACCCAGCGATGTGTCTGATCTGGTTGAAAAAATGAAGCTGCCGGTGGGAACCGACCGGTTCCTGCTGGAAGTTCATCCCAAACTGCGTCCGGTGGAACTGCCGATTTCCGGAATCTTTCTGGCCGGCACCTGCCAGGCCCCCATGGATGCGGGAGAAGTCTGCAACGCCGCCGGGGCGGCGGCCGTCAAGGCGGCGGCCCTGTTGGGCAGAGGCTATGTGGAGCTGGATCCGTTTGTTGCGGAAGTCGATCTGGAAAAATGCCAGGGCACCGGCGCCTGCGTCGAAGCCTGCATCCGAGAAGGTGCCCTGCACCTGGTGGATATGGAAATCGACGGGCAGGTCGTCCGGCGGGCCAGGGTCACACCGGCGATTTGCCTGGGCTGCGGCGCCTGTGTCGGTGTCTGCCCGGAAAATGCCATCAATGTGGCCGGCTGGACGCTGCGCCAGTACGAATCCATGGTGGATCGGATCATGGCCGAAGCCGTCACCGTTTGAGTCGAAACACCGCACATACTTCGGAGGAAATACGATGTCTGAAGACGTAACGCAGAAACCCCAAAAAACCAACGACATGAAAGCACTCCGCAAGACACATCAGGAGCGGATCGCACGTGTTTCCGATCAGGTGCGGGCACAGAAAAAAGCCATGAAGGCCATCCGGGAACAACTGGAAACGGCGGACGGCACGGTTCCGGAACTGGCTGCGGCAACCGGCATGGCTTCGGACAAGGTGCTCTGGTATCTGGCAGCCATGAAAAAATACGGACAGATCGCTGAAAAAGAGAAGAAAGGCGGTTATTTCCGCTATGCCTGGATCGCCGCCAATGATGCCGGCGGTGATAATTGAATCTTTTTGCTCCGCTTCCGGATGATTCATAAATATTTTTTTTGTATATGAGCCGGCGCATTTGCCCTCATATATGGGATTCAAGGAGAACGCGATGTCGGCAGTCACCCCGAATTTTATCGATGATATCAAGCCGTACAGCGAAGACACGGCTCTGGCATGCTTTAATTGCGGCACCTGTGCAGCCTTATGCCCCCTGATTGCGGATCATTTTCCCAGAAAAATGATCCGGTATGTTCAGATTGGGGCCAAAGACCGGATTTTGGAACAGGCCCACGAACTCTGGAAGTGCCTGCATTGCGGACTCTGCACCCAGACCTGCCCCAGAGGGGCCAATCCGGGAGAAATCATTTTGAGTCTCAAACGCTATGTCGTTGCCAATTGGAGGAGATCCTGACCATGTACAATCCCAGGGATATGATCGACGTCATTTCCGGCAATATCCGGACGACCCGAAACCCGTTCGGTATTCCCAAGATGCTGCTGAACCAGTGGCACCTCGGGTTGCAAATCCCGAATACGGGAGATGCCATGCTCTTTACAGGCCTGATGTACCAGTTTTCACCGTATATCGAAAAATCGACACAGTACCTGGCCCGGTTTGAAGACAGCCGCTTTCAGGATTATCTTCGCTTTGCCCGATATATTCCCGGATATTTATCGGGTATGGGACTCTGGATGACCACCGGTTACCGCCAGAAAAAGGAATCCGAAACTGTTCTGCAGAACATTGTCCGCATCCTGAAAGCATCCCGGGCCGATTTTTTCTACAGACCCGAACTGGATGATTACAGCGGCATCCTGCTCTACGATCTGGGAGACCAGGAGGCGTTTGTTGAGCATGCGCGGTATGTTTCCGACAAGCTGAAAAAAGCCGGTATCCGAAAGCTGATCACAACGGATCCCCACACCACATATACGCTGAAAATCCTCTTTCCCAAATATGTGGATGCCGATTTCGACGTGAAACCCTATTTCGAGCTGATATCACTCCAATCCTGCAACGGCACCCGGCGCATCGCCCTTCATGACCCGTGCTTTTACGGCCGGTACCTGGAAATGTCCGATACCCCCCGACGGGTGCTGTCCAATTTGGGAATCGAGTGCACGGATATTCGGAACTCCGGAACATTCACCAGTTGCTGCGGCGGACCGGCCGAATCCCTGTCTCCCAAACTATCGGATGAAATCGTCCATAAGCGGGTCGCCGATCTGGAGGCATCCGGTGAACAGATTGTGACCTTATGCCCGATCTGCCTGGGCAATCTGCGCAAAGCCGGCGCCCATGCAGAAGATATGGCTACCCTCATTGCATCAAAATTACCCATCACTTCACATTAAGGAGAACCTATTATGGAAGAACAAAAACAAGAGAAAATCTTTTATCTGCTGACCTGCGCCGCCGAAGATCCGGAAAAGGCATCCGTTCCTTTTGTATTGGGAAATGCCGCCCTGGCCATGGATATCGGGGCAACGGTCTGCCTGCAGGGAAAAGGCGTATATCTGGCCCAGAAGGGATACCTGGATCACATGCTGAAAGGCGGCGGCTTTCCGCCCATCAAGAAACTGGTTCAGGATTTTCTGGATCAGGGCGGCAGAATATGGGTCTGTGTGCCCTGCATCAAAGAGAGAAACATCAAAGTGGAAGACCTGATCGAAGGGGCTGAAACCACCGCCGGCGGCAAGGTCAATCTGGAAGCGATGCAATCCAATGCCGTATTCGTATTTTAAGAAAATGGGCTGAAGACAACCGTGTCTGGTATGGGAACCCACGAAAATCACCCTTCAGTTTTCAGCCTGTTCGATAAGGGGAACGACCATGAAGCAGACACCGATTTTTCCTCCTGCTCGGGTGACCGATCTGGTGGAGCTGAGAAAACAGGGCGCAGAGGTAACCTGCAATACCACTTTTGAAATACTGCCGGTTGAATTTGCCTATCGAAACAATCCGTTTCATGCCCATGTGTTTATCTGTCATTTCAGCGGAACAGTGGATGGAAAGGAATACGCATTTCGAAAATGCTACTCACGGGGGTGCCCCGACAACCTCTGTCCGCATGTATCGCAGGCGGTCCTGATCGCCAACCGATATCTCCAGAGGGACTATCACCGGCTGGCCCAAGGCGGCATTCCCGTGGATAACCGGCTATTTTCCCTGGAGGAAATGACCGTCAAATTCGAAACACTCCATGCAGATGCCGCATCCCCCATGACCCTTCACGACTGGATTGCAACCGTCGGGGATGGACAGGCATATCGGGTGGAGCCGGCCCTGGAATGGGTTTCGGCGGTGGAGCATTTCGCCAATCACGATACCCAGACCATCTTCCTGATGGCCAATTTTCTCACCGAATGCCGCTGTAAAATGATCCGGTATGAACGATGTCTGGCCTGCTACCCCGTAGAGGCCGACCATGAGGAACGTCGGAATAAAATCCTCATGGCCAACCAGCGGTTGAAACTGTTGTACGAAGAATTGGACCGGGCCGGAATCGAATGTTCGAAACGGTATTATTAACACCCTCATGTCATACATCAAAGGAGAGACACGCTGTGCACGCTACCATTCAAAAACCGATCGATGAAATTGTCCGCCACATCCGGCCCAAAGAAAAGGTCTTTGTCGTCGGATGCAACAATTGCGCCTGGAAATGCCATTCCGGCGGCGAAGCGGAAACGGAAGCCATGGCAAAACGCCTGCAGGATAGAAATATTGAAGTCGTTGGATATACGGTTCCGGGTCCCCAGGGAATGTCACTTTGCAAATTGGACCACACGCGAAAAGTGTTGCAGCAGGACTATGTCGAACAAACCCGCCATGCCGATTCCTTTCTCGTGCTCGGATGTGGACAGGGCGTCCATACGGTCATCGATGCCACCGACGGCGGCATGGTTCATCCGGGATGCGATACGATCTTCGGCGGCGAAACGGTTTCCGAATCCAACATTGAAGAATTTTGCTCCCTGTGCGGGGAGTGCGTCATTGAATTCACCGGCGGGCTCTGCCCGATGACGCTGTGCTCCAAACAACTGCTCAACGGCCCCTGCGGCGGTGCGGAAAACGGTTTCTGCGAAGTCGATAAGGAAAGGCCCTGCGGGTGGGTGATGATCTATGAACGACTGAAAAAACTGGATCGCCTCGATTTGCTGGAACCGTATCAAAAACCCAAAAATCATGCCAAATGGAGCCGGCCCCGAACCCTGAAGGTCAGCCTCCATGAGGCCACATTCTGCTCCCAGGCCGGGAAAGTCACCGTCAGCAATCAGAATTGAATTGCAT
>CAZBUL010000061.1:0-14018 GCA_964495045.1 uncultured Desulfobacterales bacterium
AGCGATCCCGCTTCCCGGTTGGTCATGTTCAGGCAGGCGATGACGGCGCTGCGGCGGTTCAGCACTGTATCGTTCTCCTTCTGGATGATCCGGTAGGCGGGAATATTCAATTGATGGGCCAGGCTGTATGCGTAAGTCTCCTTGCCCGTGCCGGGATTTCCATAGAGCAGAATGTGGGTGGCGGTCTGGGGCTTGTTCCGCAGCAGCCTCAGCAACTGTTCGGTTTCATCGGCCGCGATCTGGTGATAGGCCAGCGGCACCGTCTGGGCGGGGATATTGGTGAAAAAATCCCTTGTCAGTTTTTCCGATGACGGCATGTCGAAATAATTCAGAAAATCGGAAGACAGTTCCACCGCTGACGGATCGTTGTCCAAAAATCCCATCCTGTAAAGGGTCCCCTCCAGGATATCGCCGAATGCCCGATAATCCATATCCAGAACCGCCAGCAGGCACGTTCTTCTGGAATAGTCGTTCAATTCCATATAATCCAGAAAATATTCCCCGGCCTGCCGCCACCGGGTGCAGATGAAAAAGAACCGGCACAGCCTTTCTTCCGGATCGGTAAGATCGAACATCTGTTGCAGCGACGCCATGCCATTTTCAATCTCCGAGATGCTGCGATCGTGAAGTTGACGGCTCTTGTTTTCCAGAATCGGCAATATTTGCCCGACGATGCGCTGGGTTTTTCCCATGGGAAAATTTTGCGTGATCAGGCCGATTTCCTGGGGATAGGTCTCCGGATCTTCCAGGCACTGGTCGATTTCCTCACTGAAGTAATTTTGTTCTTTCTTGCTCAACCCAGCGGTAACCAGTTTTACGATATTCTCATTTTCCTCCGGGATGAGCCACTGGATAAAGTCCAGGGTTTCCTGATCCAGGGTGGGTGAACAATTCATGAGCCTGCCAAGATAAATGAGACATTGTCTGGTGGCGAAAATCCGGTTTTTGTCTTTGCCCATGCTGCGGCTGAACAGCTTTTCACGGTGATTTCGACGGGTCTTGCTCAGCATTTTGCCTCCTTTAGAGCATTTTCATTTTGAAAGTAATATATCATGAGAATACTCCATACAGTGGAACGATCGTTCATTTTTTTACGAAAAATCATCATGCTGGAAAAATTGAATTTCACAGAAATCCGTGAAAAATATTATTGATAATGTCGGCATTGATCATCGTTTCGACCATATTGAGCAGCCCCCACCCCGCCCCCCCCCCGGGGGGGGGGGTATTTTTCGCCGCCCCCCCCGGGGGGGGGGGGGGGGGGGGTTTTTTGTCCCCCCCCCCCCGGGGGGGGGGGGGGGGGGGGGGGGCCCTGCCGAAACAAGGATCAAGACCATAATGTCAAGCTGGCCTCTTTTGGGTTTGCAATTATGTATCGCATACGGTACATTTATCGCATGGATAACCCACTGGAAAAAATTCTATCCGCTAAGTTTTACCGCACGCCTGCCGGCAACGAGCCGGTTCTTGATTGGTTGAAGGAGTTGAGCAAAGAAGATAGAAAAACAATTGGTAACGACATACGAACAGTTGAACTGGGCTGGCCGATAGGAATGCCAGTTTGCCGCAAGCTGGAAGGTCACTCAGGCCTTCGTGAGGTTCGCAGCGAAATAAGCGATGGATGTATCGCTCGAATTATTTTTTACATCAATGGTAATGAAATGATTTTGTTGCACGGCTTCGTAAAAAAAGATCGAAAAATACCGAAAAGCGAGATTGATTTGGCCATAAATCGAAAAAAGGAGCATGAAAAACATGAATAAGAATCCACAGACAGGGTCTTCCTTTGACGATTTTCTAAAAGAGGAAGGCCTGCACGAAGAATGCTCAGCCGTTGCACTGAAGCGAATTTTAGCTTGGCAACTCACGCAGGAAATGAAAAATAACCACCTGACAAAATCCGCCATGGCGGAACGGATGCACACAAGTCGAGCACAGCTTGAAAGGCTGTTACACCCTGAAAAGACAGGGATTTCGCTTGAGACAATGCAGCGTGCAGCCATGGCGCTGGGTCGTGAATTGCGAATTGAACTGGTTTAACGAACCATTTCGATCATAGATCAATTCTATTTGCAATCTCCTTAGTTCAATCCTGCACAAAATCCGATCTTTTTCGGCAGGGCGTCTTTGGCCTGGCACTCCTTACAGAGAAGATCATAAAATTTTTCCGGTGTGGCCGGTGTTCCCCACAACGCAAACTGCCGGGCGGCTACCGCGAAATCACCGGGGGTCAGGCCTGTCAAATTCCGGACGGGCTGCTCCCATAAGGCGGCATCGGCAGAGACTCCACCGAATCGCACCAGTTCCTGACGGAACATGGCCCAGGACTGATCCGGTGTCATGGGATCGAATCGCACTTTGAAGGCAAACCTTCTGAGACTGGCCTGGTCCAGTTTTTCCATCAGGTTGGTCGTACAGATGAAGATGCCTTCAAAGGCTTCCATCTGGGTCAGCAGCTCGTTTACCTGGGTGACTTCCCAGCTATGGTGCGCCCCCCGGCGGTCAGACAGAAAACTGTCGGCTTCATCCAGCACCAGAACCGCATCCTGCTGGCGTGCGGCGGTAAACATGGCGGCAATGTTTTTTTCGGATTCCCCGAGATACATATCCAAAAGGTCCGAGGCTCGCCGGATAATGAGCGGTTTGTCGATTTCATCGGCGATGTGCCGGGCCAGTTCACTTTTCCCGGAACCGGCCACACCGTGAAAACAGAACGTGCCCTGGCTGCGCCGCTTGAGTCCGGCGATGATTTCCGGAATATCCCCATCGGTATTGAGATATTCGAGACGGTATGCCGTCCGGAGGGTGTTTCGGGCCGGCAGCCGCTTTTGCCCCAGCAGGGCAGCACTGTGATCGAGGGCCTGCTCCACCAGCGCAATGGCCCGCAACTTGTCACCGTTACTGGCAATCCGCGCCACCTTGGCGGCGCGGTCGAGCTGCCCCGGGGTGGTTTGCTCATTGGCCGCAATGCGTTCAATCCACGCCTCCTGCGGCTGAAAACAGCCCAGATGGTACTCGGCGATAAAACGCCGCACACTTTGCGGCGGAATCGGAAACTGGATGGAGTAATCGAAGCGGCGCAGATAGGCCGGGTCGATATGACCGATACGATTGCAGACCCAAATTGCCGGAACGGGATTGCGCTCCATCGTCCGGTTGATCCAGGCTTTGCCGGCGGTGCGGCTGCCGGACTTTTTGTTGTTTCCACCAAACAGCATACTGAAAAACCCAAAATCTGTCGGGAACACGTCTTCGATCTCATCAAACATCAAGAGGGTATTGCCGGCGCCGGCCAGAAGCTGCTGACAGAGATTGTAGGCCCGCAGCCGTCCTTCTCCCTTGATCGGGTCGCCGCCTTCATCGGCAAAAGCGATTTCATACAGATCCATGCCCAGCTCCACAGCCAGCGACTGCACGTATTCGGTTTTGCCAACGCCTGGTTTGCCATGAAAGAGAATATTGACGCCAGCTTCCTTTTTCTCGACGGCATTCTTCAAATAAGGCCGCAGCATCTCCGTGTCTTTGGAAAGATGGGGAAAATGATCCAGTGTCAGGGTCGGGGCGGATGCCCGTTTCAGAAAACGGCCGGTCATTTCGTCTGCATTGGCATGGGGAGACAGCAGAACACCGGCAAGCCCGTCGATCAGATTGAGCTTGTCTTCAAAATCCATGAGGCTGTGTTCGATCTGGACGAGTCCGGTGGTGATCAGCAGGCTTTCGGCGCCGATGGCATCCAGAAAGTCTTGCTCGGGGATATCGGTAATCCGGGATAGTACCTGACACAGCAGGTGATCCGGCGTCTTTATACTGCGATCGGCGATGGCGCCCTTGAATTCCGAAAATATTTCCATGGCGGCGGTAAATAAAAGAAGCGCCTGATTGGCATCGGAAAGCCCCAGCATTTTTGAGAGCATATTGATATTGTTGAATAACGGCAACTGCTGCGGAATTTTTTTGCTCTGGAGTTCTTTCAACTGTTTTTTAAGCAAATCTGTGCAGAGGGCAGATGTCGGTCTTTTCTTGAAGAATTCGTCTTCGTCGTCATCCACATCCGGGAAAAACGGCAAGCCGGTCAGCGAGCAGAATTGGTGGCATTCGAAAATTTCCGCCCACTGGTTTTTGGCCAGCGGTTTTTCCCAGTTGAACATCAGCGCCATTTCGATCAGCCAGGCGCCCAGCAGCGGGTTGTAATCGGCGACCACGTTTTTCAGAATGCTTTGGGAACTGTTTTTTTTGCGCTTTTGATGATAATGGGGGTATGGCATGGGTTATCCTCCTCTGAAAAGTAACAATGCATTGGATGGATGGTGCGTGCCGCTGATACTGTCTGTCGATTTTCTCGAACATCATCGACAAAACACGCTCATTGCAAGACACGTTATACCATGCTATCGTTCCATCTATCAGAACGATTATGCATCTTTTCAAGGAATATCATCATGCCGAAAAAATTGAATGATCGCAGCAGTTATGGGCACAAGCTGATCAACCTGTTTGCCAGGCTGCTGTTTTCCAAAGAGAGTTATTCCCTTACAGAACTATCTAAACTGCTGGAGTGTTCAAAACAGAGTGTAACAAGGCTCGTCGATGACATCCGGACGGCATATAGTGTGGAAATCGAAGAATACAGCCAGAATAACAGAAAATATTTTCGATTGATCCGGCAGGGGAAATCAACGCCGGTAATTCCGTTGACGCAGTCCGAACTTACCGCATTGCAGATGTGCAAGACATTCACGGAGCATCTGTTGGGAAAACAGTATTTTGATGATGCGGCCCGCGCGTTGGAGAAAAACCTGCCGCGGACAGAATTGTCAGGCGCTCTACCCTCCCGCCACTTTGCCGCTTTCAGCACAGGAACGATCGACTACACCCCTCATCAGAACAATATCCGCGTCCTGGTCGAGGCGATGAATGAGCTGAAAATCTGCCGGATCACTTACCAGGCCATCATGCAAAATAAGTCGAAGACATACCACGTCATGCCGTTGAAGATATTCTCTTACCGGGATACCCTGTATCTTCACGCCCGTAAGGCCAGGGAACCCGGCAAGGTTTACAAAGAACCGGATTTTGATCCGTTGCTGGCAATTCACCGGCTTAAAAAGGTGGAAATCACGGAACGCAGCTTTACCTATCCGGCAAATTACAATTTCGAGGCTGTTTTCAACAAGAATTTTGGTTTCATGAAGGATGATTGTTTTGCAGTAGATGTGGAATTTACCGGCTGGGCGGCCCATTATGTTGCGGAGCGCACCTGGAGCCCGAATCAGAAAATCACGCATATCGACGATGATACGATCCATCTTGAATTTTCTGCCTCATCGGAAGTGGAACTGATTGCCTGGATATTATCCTTTGGCGAAGATGCGCGGGTGAATGCGCCGGATTGGCTGGTGGAAGAGATTGTGAATAAGGTCAACAGGACGGCGGTTCGGTACCATAGCAATTCAACAACAATTGATGAAATTTCCTGCCCCGATCCTCTCCCACTGGGGAACGGAGATCAATGAAGCACAGATATTAACCGTTCAAGAGGGATGAACGGTTATTCAAATTTCTTTATGATTGTTCCCCAAAACGCCTGAAATGAGCGCAGCAACGACATATCTGACAAACACGGTTTAACCTGTTTTTTTCAACTGCCGCTGGATGGCTCCCGCCGCTTCCATCAGCACTTCCGAAAAAGTGGGATGGCTGTGGACGGTTCGGGCGATGTCTTCGGACGAAGCCCCCATTTCCATGGCCAGAACCGCTTCAGCAATCAGTTCGGACACCTGCGGGCCGATCAGATGGATGCCAAGAATCCGGTCTGTCCGGGCATGTGAGAGAATTTTGGCAAGCCCTTCGGTTTCGCCGGTACACCGGGCCCGGCCGTTTCCGGAAAAGGGGAAGGTACCGGCGATGTATGGAATTTCCCGCGCCTTTACCTGTTCTTCGGTAAGCCCGACACATGCCGCTTCCGGGCGGGTATAAACCACCGACGGCATGGCATCGTAATTGACCTCGGAAAACTGTCCGGCCATGACCGAAACCGCCGCAAGCCCTTCTGCGGTGGCCTTGTGGGCCAGCATGGGGCCGGGAACGATATCTCCCACCGCATAAATGGACGGCACACTGGTCCGATATCCGGCATCGATCAAGACCTGACCGGTTTTCTCATCCAGTTTGACGCCTGCGGATTCTAGGCCCAATCCGGCAGTCGATGGCTTGCGCCCGACGGCAACCAGCACCCGATCGCATGTCAAAACATCCGTCTTGCCTTTGGATTCAAGGGTCAGGCGGACCCCGTCTGGGCCGACATCGGCATGGGAAACCGAGGTGTTGAGCCGAAATGCCATGCCCTGTTTGTCGAGCAGGCGTTTCATTGTCCGGCCGATCTGACCGTCGAGGTTCGGGATGATCGTCGGCATCATTTCGATGACGGTGACAGCCGCACCCAACCGCTGCCAGACCGATCCCAGCTCCAGACCGATACAGCCGCCGCCGATCACCGCCAGGGTCTGGGGCACTTGGGGAAAACTCAGGGCGCCGGTGGATGAAACGACCCGGTCTTCATCGAATGCCAGGCCGGGAATCGCCGCCGGAACACTGCCAGTCGCAAGCAGAATGAAGCGGGATTCCAGGACGTGAACACCCGCATCCTCACCGGTTACTTGGACATGGTGGGCATCGAGGATCTTTGCCGTACCTGAAATGTACGTCACACGATTTGCTTCCAGAAGCTTTTTCACCTGTCCGGTGAGCGAATCCACCACCTGATTTTTTCGGGCCATCATGGCAGTCAGGTCGAGCGATACATCCGTCACCAGAATACCGTGAGCCCCCAGCCCGTGCTTCGTTCTCTCGTAAATTTCACTTGAATCCAGAAGGGCCTTGCTCGGAATGCATCCGACATTCAGACACACCCCGCCAGGACGCGGCGATTTTTCCACACAGGCCACTTTCATTCCCAAGCCGGCGGCTTTCACAGCCGCCGGATAGCCGCCGGGGCCGCTGCCGATGACCACGAGATCAAAGGAGTTTTCTGTTGTCATGAATCATATCTCCAACATGAGTCGTTCGGGTTCTTCGATGATTTCCTTGATCCGCTTGAGAAAGGAAACCGCGCCTTTGCCATCGACAATCCGGTGATCGTAACTGAGGGCCACATACATCATGGGCCGGATAACAATGGCGTCATCCACCACCACCGGCCGTTTTTCGATCTTGTGCATACCAAGAATTCCGCTTTGTGGCGGATTCAGGATGGGGGTGCTCAATAGCGATCCATACACACCGCCGTTGCTGATGGTGAAGGTGCCGCCTTCAAGTTCGGCCAGGCTGAGTTTTCCGGACACGATTTTCTCGACGGCCGAGGCGATGGCGCTTTCCATATCCGCAAATCCCATGCGATCCGCATGGCGAAGCACCGGCACCACCAGCCCCCGCTCACTGCCGACGGCAATGCCGATATGATAGTATTCGTGATAGAGAATATCCGCCCCATCGATATAGGCGTTGATCTCGGGAAATTCCTGGAGTGCAGCGACGCTGGCCTTGATGAAAAACCCCATGAATCCCAGCGCCACGCCGTGTTTTCGCTTGAAGGCGTCTTTGTAGCGGTCTCTGAGGGCCATGACCTGGCGCATGTCGATTTCGTTGAAAGTGGTGAGCATGGCGGTTTGCTGTTTGGCCTGCACCAGTCTCTCGGCGATCCGCCGCCGGATCGGTGTCAGGGTTTTTCGAACCGTCACCTCGTCACCCGTCTCTGGGGAAGAAGTGTTTTTGAGCGGCTGGACGCCGGATGTCGGCACCGGTGCGTCCGTCTGGACGGCCCGCGACTCGAGATAAAGCAGCGCATCCCCTTTGGTGATACGGCCGGCGGGGCCGGTTCCAACAACGGCCGCCGGATCGATTCCTTTTTCGTGAACGAGACGGCGGACAGAAGGCGGCAGATCCATCGATTCATGATCGTCCCCGGGCAATGACGGTCGAGAAACCGGCGGTGCGGCCGAAGGCTGATTGCGATGCGGTGAAACCGGCACAGCTTCCGGTGGGTGCGGTTCCGGCGTCTGAATCTCCGTGGATGAAGGAGCCTCCGGCATGGAGACGGCATCGGCTTTTCCGGCGGTATCTCCCGCTGTCAGACTGCCGACAATCGCTCCGATGGGCACAGTGGTTCCGGCCAGCACCAGAATATGCAGAATGCCGTCGGCTTCGGCGGTGATTTCCAAGGTCACCTTGTCGGTTTCGATCACCAAAATGGGTTCCTCTTTTTTGACCGCATCGCCGTCATTCTTGAGCCACTGGGCCAGAACCGCTTCCCGGACCGATTCCCCCACAGCGGGAATTCTGATTTCAATATCCATATTATGCCGCCTCCCTTACTATTTGGCCTTGTTATTGAGCATCGCCTCGAGAGCTGCAAACGGTCTGTTTTCCATGCCGGCGTCGGCATCGCCGCCGGGAAGATCACCACCGCTCCATTCCGCATCCAGATATCGGGAGTGCTCGTTCTCATGACAGTAAATACAGAGCAGCTCCCAGTTACTGCCGTCCGGCGGGTTGTTGTCGTGGTTGTGATCCTTGTGATGCACCGTCAATTCCCGAAGCTTTTTTCCCGAAAATTCACGGGTGCATCGGGCGCATACCCATGGAAACAGCTTGAGCGCCCGTTCCCGGTATGTCTTTTCCCGAGATTCCCGTGCGGCTTTGGCTTCGGCGATGATCTGCTCCATGCGCTGGGCATCGGCCGCTTTCTTCTTCTGTGACATCTTTACATCCTTTCACCCTCCCGCCGGGAGGGTGAACCCTGTGCGGGCGAATGATTGTTCACCCCTTACCGATAATGCTGAACCTTTGTCAACAACGATTCCAGACAGCGCGATTTCACCTGCCGGCTGGCCAGGGCCTGATGCACCGGCGGAATTTTGAGAATGACCCCCAGCACGGCAGCCAGGGCCCGATGACTCCACAGTACCTGGTTGTCGAAAATCAGATGCTGAAGGGTGCCGCGTTCGATGGCCATCATGATGATGCGATGGGTGCTGTCCAGAGGAGTGATCTCGCGCTGGGCCCTCGGTGTGAGAACGATGTTTTCCCGTGGACAGGCCCGAACACACAACCCGCAGCCGAGGCAGATGTTTTCCTGGAGTTTGGCGGTTTTTTTGTTGGGATGGCGGGGATCATTGGCCGAAACGAGGGTCATGGCTTCCACCGGACAGACGCCGACACATTTTCCACAGCCGTCGCAATGTTCCGGATCCACTTCGGGAATGAAATTCGTGGTGTGAACCGGATGCAGCAGGCCAAACCGGCGGGCGGCGATCATGGCTTCACAACAGCATCCGCAGCAGTTGCAGATGAAACAGACGTTGTTTCGAACATTGTCGCCGAACTGCACCAGGCGGTTGTCATAAGCCTGCTGCAGCAGGTCGAGCCCTTCTTTGCCATCGACCCGTCGGGCATGTCCATGTTTGATCAGCGACGGCGCCACCGTGTTGAACGTCATACAGATATTCATCGGCGCATCGCAGGATCGGTGTAAATGGCTCATTTTATGCCGGCAGTAACAGACGCTGATCCCAATATGGCCGGCTGTGGCGATCACTTCGGAGGCCCGCTCGTAATCGAGCACCTGCACCGCCAGCTCCGGGGTCAATGCCGGTTCGTGAACGAAGGTGCGCCCCAGTTGGGTTTCACCCCGCACAAACAAGTCCCGAATGAATTGCTCTTCCACATTCAGATATTGATAGAAAAGTTCGCTGAGGGTCTGTTGATCGATATCGCCGCGCACCCGCATGAGAGAGAATTCGAAAAAACCGGCCATGGGCGGCGGCAGGCAATAAACAGATCTGCCGTCTTGTTCGATATCCACCAGCATGGCCCGAGACGACAGATTGTCGAGAATCTTTTGAGCGTCGGCAGCCTTCATCTTCCATATACGGGCAGCTTTTTCCGCTGTGAACGGATTGATGGGAATTCGTGAAATCAGAGCGGCTTCTGTTTCGCTGAACAGCAGCTTCAAAATTTGAAACAGCAGATCGGACGGGGGGGCGCCCTGCGGAAAGCGGTTCAGGCGCTCCACGAGCGCGGAATAGCCGGATCGATTGGCAAGATGAGCCATAAAATCCCTCCTCACATAACCTGAAGGCTTATTCCGTAACAGCCTTTTCATGGGGAATCAAGTCAAAATTCAGAGGAAATCTGCAATCAGCGGTTTAAGCTTCGGGTTTTCCTTGATCTGACTGATCTTTCGTTGAACCTGCCGCACCGATACCCCCAGGATGTCTGCGGCCTGCTGCCGGTTTCCGCCGGTTTGGGTCAACACATAAGCGGTGTGGATGTCATCGTTTTCCTTCAGGCTGCACAAAGAACGTTCAAATCCGGACGGAGCGGTCGATTGTTCCTGATTCAGGTCGTTGGGATGAATCAACTCCGAAGCGGCGATCAAGACAGCCTGCTCCACCCACTGTCGCAGCTCCCGAACGTTTCCCGGAAAAAGCTCGCGGCTCAGGAGGTTCAGGGCGTCGGCGCTGAATCCGAAAATCTGCCGGTTGTGGAGCTGGCAGGCTGCTTTGAGAAAATGGGAGGCCAGCAGCAAGACATCCTTTCCCCGTTCCCGAAGCGGCGGCAGGTGAATGTGGGCGGATTTGAGCCGGTACAACAGATCGAGCCTGAATTTTCCGTCGCGGCAGGCCTTGTCGAGATTCTGATTGGTGGCGGATACGATGCGGACATTGATGGATACAGCCCGCGAATCACCGATGCGCACCACGGTTTTTTCTTCGAGAACCCGCAGCAGTTTTGGCTGAAGATGAAACGGGAGTTCGCCAATTTCATCCAGAAAAAGGGTGCCGCCGTCGGCCTGTTCGAAATATCCGGGCATGGCCTTTTCGGCACCGGTAAAGGCCCCGCGGGCATGGCCGAAAAACTGGCTCTCGAACAGGCTTTCCGGAACCGAGGCCACGTTGACCGCAATAAAAGGGCCATCCGGATGCGGACCACACCGGTGAATGCCTCTGGCAATCAGTTCTTTGCCGGTTCCGGATTCGCCGGTGACCAGAATGGGCATGCCGCTTCGGGCCATGATTTCGGTATATGACAACAGCCCTTTCATCGGCGGATATCGGGTGATCATCCCGGAAAATGCGGCTGGAATTTCAAAGGCCGCATCTTCCGATTTGGACTGGCCGATACAGGTCAACAGCCCCTTTCGCTCATAAGCCCGCTCGATGGAAATCATCAGGCGGTCGTTATCGACCGGCTTGACCAGATAATCATAAGCACCCAGATGCAATGCCTTGAACGCCACCGACGCATCTTCGACGGCCGTCAGCATGATGAACTCGGTGGACGGCGTATATGGCTTGGATGCTTCGATCACCTGAAGGCCGTCGATCCCCGGCATCAGCAGATCGATGATAGCCACATCATATTCTTTGGAACGCAGATGGGCAATCGCCTCTTTGCCGTTGTCGCAGATATCGACATCCGGGTGGCCTTTTCGCTTCAATATCCGCCGCACCGATGTCAGGGCGACCATTTCGTCATCGACCACCAGAATTCTCATAGCTTTTGCCTGCCGCTGGTATTGATCGTTTCCATGAGTGTTTTGAGCGGCACAGGCTTGGAAAACAGATGGTCGGGTGCCGGCGTATGGTCCGGTTTCGATGTCAACTGGACGGGATTGCCAGAGAACAGAATAACGGTCATCAGCGGATGTCTGTGTTTAATTAGGGTCAACAGTTCCCAGCCGTTCATTTCCGGCATCATGATATCCGAAATCACGATATCCACTTCGGGGTGGTTTTCGATGTACCCAAGCACTTCTTCAGACCGGGTAAGCGTTTCGATCGGAATGTTTTCCACGGAAATGAAATATTTGCGGAGCATGGAGAGCACAGCCGGCTCGTCATCGACACAGAGGATGGTCGGCCGCAGATCAAGATGGGAATCCTTGCCGGTCGGCAGATACACCGTGAACCGGGTGCCGATCCCCGGCTTGGAGTGCACCCCGATCCGTCCGGAATGTTCCTTGATGAGCCCATAAGACAGGGACAACCCCAATCCCGTACCGCCCGTATCCCGCCGGGTGGTGAAAAACGGCTCGAATATCCGGTCCATGATGCCGGGTTTCATGCCGTCACCGTTATCTTCGACTTCGATCAGCACAGACTGGATGCGATGAATATAGCGGGTGCCGATCGATATTCTGCCACTTTCCTTGACGGGAATGGCATTGGCCGCATTCAGCAGCAGATTCGCCACAACCTGCTCAAGCTTCATGAAATGCCCTTGAATCTCAGGCAGATCAGGGGCCAGATCCAGTGTGATCTCGGCAGCCGCTTTTCGGATCTGACCGCCGACAATCACCAGGGTTTTTTCGATGACCTCATTGACGGAAACCGGGCGGGTCTGCCCGCTCTGATCCATCCGGGCGAAATCCTTCAGGTTGGATACGACCTTGGTGATACGGTCCGAGCCAATCCGGATGGACTGAATCATCTCTTCCATATCCTGGCAGAGCTCCGGAATCTGGAGTCCGGCTGTCTGCCATCGGGGATGAGCATCGGAGAATTCCGTGATGATGGGTTTGAGAAACAGCCAGGTTTCTTCGAGAAGCGGCAGGTTGTACGTGATGAAACTGTTGGGATTGTTGATTTCATGAGCCACCCCGGCCACCACTTCACCGAGGGAAGCCAGTTTGTCTGCCTGAATCACTTGCTGGAGGCGGTATTCCGATTCCATAGCCAGTTGTTTTTCATGGGAAATATCCTGCCAGAAACCGAGGATGTATGCCCCCCCCTGAACATCGTCCATCCGTTTGCGCCGTTCCCGAAACCATTTGTAGGTGCCATCGGCAATCAGAAAACGGTACTCGATCGGGTCGGTGCAGGCACCGGTGATTTCAGGCAGCTTTTCGAGAACCATCGACCGGTCTTCGGGATGGATATGCGACCGCCAAAAGTCCGGCTGCGTGCTGACAGCTTCCGGCGGATATCCGGCCAAAACCTGAATGGCCGGATTCACACAGTGGATGATATAAGGATCGGCGGATGGACATACAAATGTGGCGACGGGCAGACATTCGATGAGAAATTCGAACAGCTCTGGGAAAAGCAGCGGATCGTTTTGCGTACTTGAAAGTTTTCTGACAGACTTACGGGGCCGCGTTGATACAGGCATCGGATTTTCCATCAAAGTGAATCGATATCGAACCGTAACAGGGTGTTGTATTGAAAATATATCCGCATTATATCACTGTCCGTCCGGGATGCAACCAAATCTCTGATGATCGACAGGTTACCATCTTTTTTGCGCATGCGGTCTCCCACGCCATTGCGTTGAATGAAGTATGTTCATCCTTCATCATGCTTGTTCTTGAAGAAATGCAAAAAAACATCTAAACAGAACATGATTTCGGGATGTTTTTCTTGCAGCTTTTCCGATGGACAATGTTGAAACTTTCCGTGCAATACAGGAAGACTCATGACAGATTTGCTCACCCAATTTGACAGTCAAAAATCCGAACTTTCCAAACGGATTGAAACGGCCTCGTCGATAGAAGAGGCCGTCAATGTCATGGATGCATATTGGATACAGCTTCACCGGGATATGTCCAATGGACTTTCCTTTCGGCAGTCCCGCCAGGCCGGCTGGCTTCTGGAAATCCTTCGGTATGCGGTTCGGACGTTGACTGCGGTTGACAAGCATATCCAGCCGCCGCCCCGCGCATCGGAAAAACAGACCGATCCCGTTTCCAAACAGTTTCTCTTTTTCGGCGGCATCGTACAGACCGCACTGATCCTGGCGCTGATATCAACACTGCTCTCGGCGGAGAAGGTTCTCTGGGTGCCGGTTTTTCTGGGGGGTGTGCTCCTGGGAACGGAAATATATCTGCTTGTATCGGCATGGCGAACGCATTCCCGCGCCATGCTGTCCGCTGATTCCGGCAGGCATGGTGATCCACTGAAAATCGACGTCCAACTGAAAGTCAGCCGAATTCATGCGTTCATGGACTGCATTGCCGACGC
>CAZBUL010000061.1:14118-15892 GCA_964495045.1 uncultured Desulfobacterales bacterium
CCATCCATCACGGCGTATCTCACCATCCGGCCGGCATTTCTGAAAAATGGTCGGGTGCTGCTTCGCGGCCGTGCCGCGGCGCCTTTTAGGGAATAGTCATCCAATGGAAAACTTTCATATCGAAAATATGGAGATTGTGGGATTCGATTTTGGACATGGCGAAACCGCTCTGGCAAAAGTGTCTTTGCCAGTCGGTGATTCGGAGCCCGAAATGCTTGAAATCCTATCCGGAAAAAGTCAGGTGACGGCCCTTGCTTATAAGCCGGACAGCGGGGATATGGTCGGCGAGCAGGCGTTAAAAACAACGGGGATCACCGAGCTTCATATCGGATTCAAACCGATGCGCCACACCCTGAATTCTCCGGAACATCAGCAGATTGTCAATCGTTTTATCCGGAAATATCTCGAATTGCTGGAACAAAGCGGCCAGATTACCGGTCGGGACCGCACGCTGTTTGTGGTAGGCTCGCCATCCGGCTGGTCTCCGACCGAGCGCCTGACATACGCCGACATCCTGAATGCGGCGGGTATGCAGCACGTTTGCATCGAAAAGGAATCACGGGCCGCTTTTCTGCATCTGAAAGAATCTGGCACGTCCGAAATATCCGTCGATCAGTTGATGAAAAATGTCTTGATCATCGATATCGGCTCATCGACAACGGACTTTACGATCGTCAACCGCATGGAATCTCGCACCGTCGAGGATTTCGGATTCAATCTGGGGGCAGGTCTGATCGATGAGGCGATATTTGAAAGAACCTTGCTGCGCATGAAACAAGAAAGACCGGACGATCTGAATCGACTCGAGAAGCTGTTTGATATGTTTCCCCACTTCAAACGCCAGTGCCTCATTGCCTGCCGCGAAGGTAAAGAAAAATATTATTCTATTCCGGAGCTTTATGTGTCGGCTGAGCAGTCCGTTGATTGCAGTTTCAAAATCAGGACGCTCAAACCGCCGATCGAATTCGAACCCTGCATCCACCGGGTTGAAATGGAAAATATCCTTTCTCTGCCTCTGTCGGCTCTGAATGGACAGACCTGGACGAATGTTTTCCAGTCCGCACTGGAGCATGCTGCAAAGCGGATGGCAGACATCGGTATCGGCCCTCCGGACATTGTCGTTCTAACCGGCGGTGCATCCCGGATGGATGTCGTGATGTCGCTGTGCCGTCAGGTGTTTACATCATCCGATAAAATCATCCGGGGGCTGGAACCGGAATTCACCATCGCCAGAGGTTTGGCCAGAATCGGCCGCATCGATGTCCTCTCGACCGGATTGAAACGCGCCATAAAATCCATCGGTGAGTCCGAAGACTTGATCACGCTGGTGCTTCGGCACATCCCCTCCCTGATCGAGAGCCTTGCGGAACCTCTGGCCGCAGAATTGATCGATCAGGCCCTCGCCCCATCGTTGACGGCGTGGCGCGAAGGCCGGTTGAAGACGCTGAACGATATCCGGTCGAGCATCGAAACCCGCCGGAACGATCTCCCGATTCGGATTCGGGAAAATGGAAGCGGCATAACACTGGATGCCTGGTTAAATCAGATGCTGCTGCCAGCCATGGCGGATGTAACGGACCCTATCTGCAAACGATTCAACATACCGCGCAGCGTGCTCGATCTCAGAAATCGAAACGTTGCCGCCGGCATCGGGGCTATCGTGCATCCTCCCTTCAATGTGGATAAGCTCATTCGAAGCGATGAAATCATCATCATTACCAGCATGCTGGCCGGGCTCATCATCGGAATGGCATCGGGCGGCACCGGCGTGGCG
>CAZBUL010000062.1:0-4203 GCA_964495045.1 uncultured Desulfobacterales bacterium
GGGAAAAAGGGTTTCTTTTACCATCCTTTGATTTATATAAAAACAATGATTTTTTACGAAATCCGATGGTTCCCATGAGGGAGCTTCGGAACCTGCGAATGGATGTATTTTTCACGGTAAATATAAAAGCAGAAAAACCATTCAGTATAAAAAGCCGGCAAGATATAAAGGCACAGTATTGCCTGCACCCATTTCAATGCCGTCCTTGAAAATATATGCGTTCTCCAGCCCCTTGATTTGTTTCTTTTTCTTGTTTCGGCCGCCGACCTCGACTTCAAATGCTTTTGTCTCATCACGAACCATGAAATCCGTCACCAGAGAGGAATAAAGGGTATAACGGGTTCCAACTTGCGATGAGAAAAAGGATTCTCTCAGGTTGCCTCTATCGGCTTCCTTTTTCCAGAACTCCGAGGCGATGGCATAATACATATTTGGAGTTTTGAAAAGAATTTTGGAATTTTTGAAGACTCTTACATTCGTGGATTCGGTTCGGACGACACCGATCAAATCGGCGCGTTCCAGTAAATCGAAATATTCATACAGCGTGTCTTTCGTCACCTCGATTTCGGTTTTCAAAGATTCGACGTTGAAAAGTGGGATGTTGCTCAGACCGATATAGGCCAGCAACTTTTTCAGCTTCAAACTGGAAAATGATTTGAGGGTTTTGATGGTCGAAATATCTTCATAAATGACTTTATCAATGATATTGGCAAGCAAGTTGAGATATTCTTCGATCGTGTTGTTCAAAAAAAACGGGAAACTGCCGTTTACCAGAAAGGCATCGAAATCGGCCAGGATGTTTTTCTGTGTCTGTACCAGACCAGCGGCCAGATTTTCATGATCTGCAAGCAGTTGCGATAGAAAATAAACAGCCAGAGATTTTTGGTATTTCAGTTCGAGATATTCCCTGAACGAAAGGGGAGGCAGAGAATATGACAAACTCCGTCGGGAAAGATCGCCTTTTTCGTTCTTGATGTTCAGCGTGGAACTGCCCAGAACGATGAATCGCTTGTCGGGATAGGCGTCGTAAAGGGCTTTCAGATCGATACTCCAGTCTTTTTGCTTATGGACTTCATCCACAATCAGGCAGTCCCCGTAGTATTTGAAGTATTCCGCCGCAATTCGATAAATGCCTGTTTTCAAAACGATCGGGTTGTCGGCCGACAGATAGAGACATCGTTTAACATCATGATATTTTTCAATGTAATGCTGGAGAACCAGCGTGGTTTTTCCGGCGCCTCTCGGCCCGGTCAAAATGATCATCCGCTGATTCCAGTTGATTGCATGATACTGGCTGCGTTTGAAATTCAGAGGGATATGCCCTTCCAGCCTGTTTTGAATGGCAAAAAGTTCACGGATCATGATCGCACCTTTCTGTAATTTATGTCGAGTACAGTCGTCATTTCTACATGAATTATGGATAGTGTACTCGACGATTTCACAATGTCAATATGATCGACGGCGAGCAAGGCTTGCGATGTGATATGAAAGGGTATGATTTGACGATGGGAAGATCCCTCCCGCTGCGGGGAGGGATTCAAGAAGAGGCGGTTGCCGGAGCCCTGCCGCAAACAATCAGGTGGAGTCGTCAGAACGTTTTTTCAGAATGCGGATGGTTTCTGCGATTTCTTCGGCGCTCACCCCTTTTCGTAATTCTTCGAGCCCATGCATGACATTGGAGAACCGGATGCCTTCGGCGGCACTGATCCACTCGAGCTGAAGCCGTTCCTGGCGGATGCCGAGCTTGGCCATTTTCTTGCGGATTTTCTCGATCCGTTTGACGGTCCACTTGTTGGCATCGATATAATGGCAGTCGCCGATATGGCAGCCGCTCACCAGAATCACCGGAGCCCCTTTCAAAAACCCGTCCCATATAAATTTTTCATCCACCCGGCCGGAACACATGGTGCGGATCAACCGCACATTGGGCGGATACTGCAGCCGGGACACCCCGGCATAATCGGCACCGGCATACGAGCACCAGTTGCAGGCAAAAGCCAGGATTTTCTCCTCGGGCTTTTCCGTCAGCAGCGCATCCACCTGATCGAGAATCTGACGGTCGGTGAAATGATTCATCCGGATAGCATCGAAGGCGCATTCGGCCGCACAGGTGCCGCATCCCGCACACGCGGCCGTGTTGACCACCGCCGGTGTCTTCTTTTTAACATCCACCGTGATGGCGTTATAAGGGCAGACCTCGGCGCATTTGCCGCAGGATTTGCACTTGTCGGCAATGATTTCCGATGTGATGGGGTCCGTCAGAATTTCACCTTTGTGCATCAGGCGGATGGCCCGAGCGGCGGCCGCAGATGCCTGGGTGACGCTGTCTTTGATATCCTTGGGGCTTTCAGCGCATCCGGCGTAAAAAATGCCGCGGGTGGCGGCATCCACCGGCTGAAGTTTGGGATGGGCTTCCAGAAAGAACCCGTCGGGTGTCAGTTGCAGCCCCAGCATTTCTTGAAGCATGTGTGTGCTTTTGGACGGCTGAACCCCGACTGCCAGCACCAGCATATCCAGATCGAAAAATTCGATTTTACCGACAGCCGTGTTCTCGACCGCCACCCGCAGACTGCCGTCCGGATTCTCCTCGACCGTTCCGGGAAGGCCTCTCAGATACTGCACCCCCAGCCGACGGCTTCTCTTGTATAGGTCTTCGAAGCCTTTTCCGAACGCCCGGATGTCGATGTAAAACACCTTCACATCCATGTCCGGATAATGCTCCTTCAGCACCAGCGTGCTCTTGATCGTATTCATGCAGCAGACATTGGAGCAGTGAGCACTTCCCTTGCCCGCCGACCGGGAGCCCACACACTGAATGAACCCGACGGATTGGGGCCGCTTTCGGTCGGTCGGCCGGATCACTTCGCCTTTGGTGGGGCCGCCGGCATTGACGAGCCTTTCGAATTCAAGACTGGTCAATACATTCTGGAACCGGGTATAGCCGTATTCGTCCATTTCCGTGGGATCGTAGGGTTCCATGCCCGTGGCCACCACGATGGTTCCCACCTGTTCCGTGATTTCCTCGTCGGACATGTGAAAACTGATGCAGCCTTTCTTGCAGGCTTCCACACACTTGGCACACACGGCCGGATTGTGCCCGAGGCACTCGTTGACGTTGATCACGTAAGCCGATGGCACGGCCTGGGGAAATGGTGAATAGATGGCCTTGCGGGAAGACAGTCCGCAATTGAAAGCATCGGGTCGCACGACCGGGCAGACCACCGCACAGTCTCCGCAGGCAGTGCACGATTTTTCATCCACATAACGGGCTTTTTTCAGGATTTTCACCCGGAAATCACCCACGGAACCCTTGACTTCCTTGACTTCACTCAACACATGCAGTTTGATTCGGGGATGCCGACCGACATCCGTCATTTTCGGGCCGAGAATTCAGATGGAACAGTCCATGGTAGGAAACGTTTTATCGAGCGTTGCCATGACCCCGCCAATGGATGGCATCTTTTCCACCAGCACCACATCATACCCATTGTCTGCCAGATCGAGGGCCGCCTGAATGCCAGCCACCCCCGCACCGATAACCAATGTCCGCTTGACCAGAGGCAGCGTCTCCGGATGAAGCGATTGGAGGCTTCGGGCCCGCGATACGGCCATCCGCGTCAAATCCATGGCCTTTTCCGTAGCTGCCTCGGGATCGCCGATATGCACCCAACTGCAATGTTCCCGCAAATTGGCCATTTCCAGAATATACGGATTCAACCCCGCATCCTGAACCATCTGCCGGAAAGTGGGTTCATGCAGCCGCGGGGAACAGGAGGCCACCACCACCCGATCCAGATTCTGCTCGGCAATATCCTCGCGGATACTTTGCTGGCCAGGCTCGGAACAGGCATAGGAAATGCTTCGGGCAATCTGCACATCCGCCATACCGGCGGCCATGCCGGCCACCTTCTCACAGTCAACGGTTTTGCCGATATTGGTACCGCAGTTGCACACATAAACGCCGATGCGGGGCGGCACGGCCGGAATGTCGATATTTTCCATGATCATTTTCTCTCAATTTCGTTCATCCCCTCCCCCCAGCGGGGAGGAGGTCGGGAGGGGGGATATTGTGTTTACCGAGCAGCTCAACATCGAGGTGCGTGAACGCTTACATTGAATCGTCATTCCCACCGGATGGTTCGGGCCATCACACTGGTCAAATCCATCATTTCCATTTCGATCTCTTTGCCGATAAACGGGTCT
>CAZBUL010000062.1:4303-7504 GCA_964495045.1 uncultured Desulfobacterales bacterium
CACACTGGTCAAATCCATCATTTCCATTTCGATCTCTTTGCCGATAAACGGGTCTTCCATGGCACAGCGCAGATGAATCTGGCATTTGGGGCAGGCCGTCATGAGCAGATCACTGCCGGTCTCCCTGGCCTGCCGCAGACGCTTGACCTGAAGTGCTTTGCTGAAGCTGTCGCAGCCGGTCCAGGCACAGTTGCCGCAGCACAATGCCGACGTTCCCCGATCCCGCATTTCCGTAAAACCCTGGGAATTCAGACGGGCGATGAGCTTGCGCGGCAGATCCGGCCGGCCCGCCAAGCGGCTGAGACGGCAGGGGTCTTGAAACGTCAGACTGCGGTCGAACTTATCAAAGCCGATGGCGCCTTTATCGATTTCCTTTTCCGCCAGTTCGAACAAATGCGTCACCTTGAAGTCAACGGCAATTCCCTGCTCCGGGTAATCGTGTGCAAGCGTTCGGTAACATTCAGGACAGGCCGTTACCACTTCCTCGATCCCCTTTTCTGCAATGGCCGCCACATTCAACCGGGCCAGTCTCAGGAAATTCTCCCGATCTCCGGACCAGAGCAGGTCATGGCCGCAGCATCTTTCTCCGTCGAGTATGGCGGGATAAATGTCGAAAAAATTCAGCAGCCGCAAACCGTCCACCAGGATGTCTCGAGTTCGGATGCCGAGATGGGCCTTGAAATAGGTGTCGAAATACGGCGCACAGCCGCCGAAAAACAGAGTTTTGGCGTTCGGGTCCGTCCGCACATCGTCGGGAAGCCATTGCCAGTGACGGATTTTCAAATCAGGCGATGTCATGGCCCGCATGTAGGATTGAAAAAAGCCTTCGTGAGCTTCGCAGCCTTCATGCCCGGCCCCTTTCTGCACACAGCGCATGTCCCGGATGAATTCCGGGAAATCCACAGCCGACGGGCAGCGATCCCGGCAGAGACCGCAGGTCAAACATGACCATACATCCTGAACGACCTGGGGAGATTCGGTATTGCCGGCAATGATGGCAGTCGCCATGGCACGGGGCGAAAAGGATTTTCCGGAAAGCGTCACGGGACAGGCCGACGAGCATTTTCCGCAGTCCTGACAGGCGAACACGTCATGACGGTTCATGATTCCGGCGGCGACTTCCCTGGCGATTGGCACAGCGGCTTCCCGCGGAACCGGCACCACCGGGCTTTTTCCGATGGTCTGGATGACTTGATGGAAATCTTTCAGAAACGTCAACAGCGCTTCCGATTCCTCAGGCAGAAACATGGCCGACCGCAGCCGATCGCCTCCCAGGCCCAGCAGATCCAGGATGCCGCGGGTATCTTCGACGTTTCGTTCGGCAACCGCCGTACCACTGCCATAGCGGCAGGAGCCGGGTTCGCAGCCGACCAGAGCAACGCCGTCCGCTCCCATCTCGAATGCCCGGAAAAGCAGCGACTTGCTCATACTGCCGGTGCAGGGAATCCGGATCATGCGCACATCGGCCGGCAGGTCGGCGCCGCTGTCCTGAAGCGCATGATAAGCGGCATGCGGGCCCCAGTTGCAGATAAACAAAATGATTTTCAGATCGTCCATCATTATCTCATGATTGAAGTTTGAAGCGGGCGCTTCAGGGTGTCAGTTCCCAGGCAGAGGCCTGGAAACCAGCGTTATATATTATTCATGTCTTTTATGTTAAAATTTTGTGCCAAAGTTATCCATTCGGCCACTGCCTGTCATTCATTAAAATATTATCACCGCAAAGACGCAAAGAACGCAAAGCAACAATCTGTTTATTTAGAGAGACCCTTTGCGATCTTTGCGCCTTTGCGGTAAATTCAACTGGATCATCTGGTAGAAACGATGATCATGGCCAAATTTCACTCAATTCAAGACCGCTCACTGCAGCAGCTCGGCAATCATCTGATTGAGATACTTCCGGTCCCGGTACGGGCTGTCTGCGGCATTGCAGGGACAAACGGCGATACAGTTGCCGCAGCCTTTGCACAGGGCCTCATCGACGACTGCATACCAACCGCCGACCGCATTGGCCCGAAAACTGACCGCCTGATAGGGGCAGACACCGATGCACCGGCCGCAGCCCCGGCACAGAGATTCATCCACGGAAACCGTGTAGCCTTTGTTCTGCCGGGGGCTTCTGGGCATGGTGGCCGCAGCCAGCATGGCGGCCGCCGTTCCCTTGACCCGGTCGGACACGGCGATTCCTGACGGATTGGCCAGAAAAAGTCCCGGAATGGAGGTGGCGCCGGGGTTGAAAAACGGGATTCCCGTTACGCCCCGCTTCTGCATGGCCGATTCCACGATATGCGCCGGCAGATCCGCCATCGGCATGTAGAGAATGCGCTTTCGGGACTGCTCCCCCAAAATGACGGCACCAGCAAGCATGGTCTGCCGAACACCGTTGGTATCCAACGTCACTTCGAAATTGCCAACCGTTCCTCGAATGTATTGAACCGATGATTCCCGGAAATGATGAATGTTGGGATGAACCGGCGTTTCAGACTGTGCCTTGTCCGGCGTTCCGAAAAGAAAGACGTCCATCCCCGCTTTGGCCAGGGTCATGGCACTGTTCAGGGCCGCTTCCGAATCTCCGATCACAGCCGTGGTGAAATTGTAGGGGCGAGCCGGTGCGGGCAATGCTTTCAGCCGGAATGTCCGATGGATGGATCGTTCGATGAGTCCTTTGAACCGTTCTTCGGTCAGCGCCGGTTCGGCATCGAGCAGCCGCAGGACTTCGCCGCGGATATTGCAGGTTTCCACCATGGCCCGGCTGATGCCGGTTCCGGAAAACAAGGCGTGCTTGAGCCGGCTGCGCTGGTCGGTGCAGGCGCTGCAGATGAAATCGAGCGGGCAGCAGACACAGGATGCCAGCACAACGCGGGTCAACCCTTTTTCACGGATGGTGCGGATCAGCGCGGCCGATCCTTCGGGTGTGCAGGCCGATGCCAGCACTTCGGCATGTTCGATATGGGGGCGATCGACCAGTCCGGTAACATAATCACTCAATCCGATGGACCAGCCCTGGGCGTTGTTGCACCGGCAGACAAAGACGCCGATCCGGATGTCTGCGGAAAGCCGGGGATCCGGCGGTGAAAAAGCCAGCCCATGACCTTTGAGACGCTGCGCGCCGCCGCCCAGAAGCAGCATGGCATCGGCGGCAGCGGCAAAGCCCCGAAGCGTCATGGCATGGACGTCCTGCTTGGCGGTTTTGGTGCTGTA
>CAZBUL010000062.1:7604-10203 GCA_964495045.1 uncultured Desulfobacterales bacterium
GTCTCTGTATCCGGCACCCGAACCGGCCAGGGAATGCCGGCGGCATCGGGTGGTCCGGGCTGGGTGACGGCACAGCGCAGGGCGGCCAGTCTGCCATCCGCTCCGACAAATTCGACAACTTGAGCATTGTTTCGAATCTGGATGCCTTCTTCTCGGGCACCAGCAACTTCCTCGGCATCGGCCGGAATCATGGACTCGGGAAACCAGGAGAGAACTGTCACCGCAGCACCAAGACGGACGAGGGTTCTGGCCAGATCGAAGGCGGCATTGCCATCCCCGATGACCGCCACGTTTTCCCGCAGCTCCCGAAACTCACCCCGATACATCCGAACCAGAAAATCCAGACATCCTTCGATTCCAGACAGCGTTTCACCGGGAACCCCCAGCTTGCGGTCATTCCACACCCCGACAGCGAGGATGACGGCGGCAAATTCTTTTTTGAGCGCATCGAATCCGCCCGCCAGATCAATGGATGTTCCGGTGCGAAAAACCACGCCAAGATTTTCGATGTAGGCGATTTCCCGCTCCAGGATTTCCCGCGGCAGACGGTGCGGCCCCAAACCGTAACGCAGCAGGCCGCCGGGCAGGGCTTCCTTTTCGAAAACTGTGACGGGATAGCCAAAACGGGCCAAATCCGCGGCGGCCGCCAGACCGGCCGGACCGGAGCCGATCACGGCAACCCGCTGGTGTCTGGATGGACTTCCTTTGGGCTGAGGCTCCCGCGGATGCGTAACTTCAAAATCCGCTACAAACCGCTTGATATCCCGGATGGCCACAGGCTGATCGAGCTCCGACCGCCGGCAGGCGGCTTCACAGGGATGGGTGCAGATGCGGCCGCAGATGCCGGGAAGAATATTGTCCCGCCGAATCAGCTCCAGGGCTTCGGCGTATTTTCCGGCGCGGGTTAGGGCGACATACCCTTGCGCATTGACACCAAGCGGGCAGTTGGCCTGGCACAGCGGCTGGCGCCGCTTGTCGATAGCTGGATGACCCGGCAGGCTGAATCGGCCGCCGGATCGAATGGGCTTGATTCCTTCAGGGGATTCAGCCGGGCACACGGTCATGCAGCGGCCGCAAAGGGTGCAGCTATCTGGATCGATGAATGCCGCCGGCGCGTCGATCCGGGCACAGAATCCTTGGGGCGTATGCTTCAGCGAGCGGATGGTTCCAGAAAATACACAGCGGATGCGCGGATTGCGGATAATCCTCAGGAGTCCGGGACGATTGGCATAATTCAGGGGCACCCCCGAACTCAGACGCCATGCTTCGTTGGACAGTTTCTGATTGAGATCGGGATCTGCGTCCACCAAGGTGACCGGAATCCCCATTTCCCCCAGCTTGTTGGTGGCGGCAATTCCAGCAGGCGTTGCACCGATGACCAGAACCCGATAGAGACGATCTTTAGGACTTTTCATTCGCGGGTTCCTTTCGCTGCTTTTCCGCTTTTTTCCGGCGCCCTTTGAGGGTGGCGATGCCGAAATCATAGCCCTTTTCGAATGCCGACAGATTCAGGGCTTCCGTGCCGCGGGGAACGGAAGCCGTCACCGTTTTCCGGGCTGCGTCCAACGAAACCGCCTGGGTGATGGCCGTAAAAAACCCCAGCATGACGATGTTGGCCATCATTTTTCGGCCCAGCTCCTCGGCCATGCGGGTGGCCGGTACGGCAAAACACCGCTCGGCGGGGATGTCTCCGGTCTGAACCAGATTTTGATCGACAAGAAGAAGACTGGTCTCTTTGATCGTGGAAGCATATTTATCGAACCCTCCCTGGGACATGCACACCAGGATATCGGGCCGCCGCACATACGGGAAATGAATGAATCCATCGGCGATGATCACCTGGGCACTGCAATAGCCCCCGCGGGCCTCGGGTCCATAAGATTGGGTCAGGGTGCTTTCCTTGTGATCGATAAGGCTGGCGGCTTTTCCCACGATCTGCCCGGCCAGCACAATGCCCTGACCGCCGAACCCCGTGATGAGAATTTCGGTTTTGGCACCGGCATTCGTTTTTGATGTCATGGCGTTCTCGAAAATGGATGAACTAAGCAAAATTCGGACGGCACGTCCGGTCGTAATTGTCTGAAAACGTCGGTCGGTCTTGATCGACAAATTTCCCCAGGGTAATGTTGTTTCCAAAATCCATGACCACATCCATGGGATGGGCGCCGTTTTTAACGACGGTTCGCTCCTGATAAATCTTGAGCGTATCGAGTGTCTTTTCCTTGTTTTTCCGGCCATATCCGGTCGGACAGGGCGCCAGTACTTCAATAAAGGAAAAGCCACGCCGGGTAAGAGCCTCTTCGATGGATTTGGTCAGATCGCGTGTATGCAGAATGGTCCACCGGGCCACATAGGAGGCGCCCGATGCAAACGCCAGCAAAGGAAGGCTGAACGGCGAATCCGGATTTCCCATGGGGGTGGTGGTGGTTTTGGCCTGACACGGTGTAGTCGCTGCCACCTGGCCGCCGGTCATTCCGTAAATCAGATTGTTGACGCAGACCACGGTAATGTCCATGTTGCGCCGGGCCGCATGGATGAAGTGATTGCCGCCGATGGCGAACAAATCGCCGTCTCCGCTGAACACGACCACATTCAGTTC
>CAZBUL010000062.1:10303-12683 GCA_964495045.1 uncultured Desulfobacterales bacterium
TCGGAGCGGATTTTATTTTTTTCCATGGTCACTTTCCGTTGTTTTCAAAATGCGGTTTTGAGCGTATCGACGATCTGATCCGGCGTAATGACCGCTCCACCGGGGTGGCCGACCAAAAATGACGGCACTCTGCCGCCGGCGCAACGCTGGACTTCAAGATGGATCTGTCCCAGATTGAGTTCTACGGTTACAAAACCACGCACCCTTTCCGCCAGCATTTGAATCTGCCGCTCCGGAAAAGGCCAGACGGTGATCAGCCGCAGCAAACCGGCCCTGATACCCTGTTCTCTGGCTTCATCGACAGCCGCAAAGCTGCTGCGGGCCGAAATGCCGTAGGATACGATCACGATGTCGGCATCCTCGATCCGATACGTCTCGGTGCGGATGATGTCGTCCAGATTGTTGCGGATTTTCTGAACCAGGCGGTTCATCATCTCGACCTGGGTTTCGGGGGTCATGACCGGATATCCCCGTTCGTCGTGGGTGAGACCGGTGACATGAATCCCGTAGCCCGCGCCGGCGATGGCCATGGGCGCAACACCGTTCGGACCCGGCTGAAATGCCTTGAACCGGTCTTTTCTGCCTTTGGGAACCGGACGGTTCCGCAGTTTGATGGCCGATGCATCGGGAATGACCACCCGCTCGCTCAGATGCCCCGTCACCTCGTCGGTCATGACCAACACCGGAATCCGGTAGGTTTCGCTCAGATTGAATGCCTCGATCGTGGCATAGAACAGCTCCTGCGGCGATGCCGGCGCCAGGGCGATGATTTCGTAATGCCCATGGGATCCCCACCGGGCCTGCATCATGTCTCCCTGAGCCCCAAGCGTGGGCAATCCCGTGGATGGACCGGCCCGCTGGACGTTGACGACCACGCACGGTGTTTCGGTGCAGATACCGAGTCCCAGATTCTCCATAATCAGGCTGAAGCCCGGACCGGAGGTGGCGGTCATGCTCTTCACCCCGGCACAGGAAGCGCCCAGGATCGAGGCCATGGCCGCGATTTCGTCTTCCATCTGCACAAAAGTGCCACACACATCCGGCAGTCGAGAGGCCATGTGCTCGGCAATTTCGGTAGCTGGCGTAATGGGATACCCCCCAAAAAAAAGGCACCCCGCAGCCAATGCCCCTTCGGCACAGGCCACATCGCCCGTCAAAAAATGCTCACCGGTCAGAACGGCTGGTTTCATAAATCAACTTTCAGGAATCAGTGTGCGGTGGGCTGTAAGCAGAACTCTGCTCGGACCCTCCATTATTATGGTCTCGAAAAATATTGAAGCTTTCTTTGCGTTCTTTGCGTCTTTGCGGTGAAATTTCCATTCAATCAGCCGGTATTTCCAATGAGTAGATAGCAAAATCCGGACAGATGGTTTCGCAGTAATGACAATTCACACACTCATCCGGCTTCTTGACGGCAGGGGGATGGTATCCTTTGACATTGTATCGGGAAGATAATTCCAGCACATTGCGAGGGCAGAAAGCGACACAGTAGCCGCAGCCCTTGCATCTTTCCTCGACAACCACCACCCGGCCGCGGGAAACTGTAATTTCATTCGAATCCAGAGGAACTCGCCAATATTTCATAAGCGCCTTCGACCTGCATGACCTGGGTTGTTCTGGGGATTCCCAGTCAGGATATGAACCGCACGGGAATTCTGGAACAATATTGGATAAGAAGGCATGTTTCTACATGCTTTCGATTGAGCATGTCAAGAACATTCTGCGCCATTTATCCGATGGAAATAGGGTTGGGGCAATTATTTTAAGGGGGGTATCTGTTTATTCGTGGATATCATCGTCTGATGGAAATGTCTGACAGCTCACCTTTGGAGAGGGTGGTGATTACCGACGCTCTCACCTGTTGATAAACTTCTTGGGGTTTGGTCTCGTCAACACCCATTCCAGTAACGCTGTCCATAGAAGACATCAAACCGTCCGCATTTTGATCAACCAGTGTCAGGATCGGTTTTTCGAGATCATCAATATGATATACCATCACTTGCAGGGATCGGCCGTAGTCTTTTCCTTCCTTCATCATGAACTTCATCCACCCCAGAGAAGTTGGAATTTCAACCTGATACATGCAAACACCATCCGGACAGACCGGCACCCCTTTTTCGTTCCTGTCTTTGCTATGGGTGAACGGCCGGATAAGGCCGTAAAGATTTCTGCGGCTGTTGAATATGATGACCGGATCTCCGGGCGAGCATCCACCGAACAGATTTTCCATGTCTTTGTCGTTCAATGCAATGCAGCCCTCTGTCCAGTCTCTCTCCCGGGTTTTGCCGAAAGATTTGAATACTCCGCCACCATGGATTGCAATGCCGCTGCCCAACCGGGTTTCACAGGTCGTTCGTCGCGATTTGTGGGCGGCTTCGTA
>CAZBUL010000062.1:12783-15862 GCA_964495045.1 uncultured Desulfobacterales bacterium
CCCTTATCTGAAAGGAGAATAGAAGATGTTGACGCAAATCAAGAATCGAATGCAGTACACGACGTATATTTTAGTTGCGCTTCTATGCCTTGCAGGGCTTGCGGGATGCGCCACCCTCAGCAATGAAGACAGGGCTCTGCTGGAAAGCACCCGGCGTTCGGCCGATGAGGCCAGAGCCGCCGCCGCCAGAGCTGAAGCAGTCGGCAAAAGACTCGAAGACATGAGCACCCGTCTGGAAAGGGCGGCATCCAGTGCTGAGCAGGCGGCTAACCGGGCCGACATGGCCGCTACCAAGGCGATGAATGCCACAGAACGTGCAGAAGCGGCTGCTCAAAAGACAGAGCGCATCTTCGAAAAAACTCTCAGAAAATAGCCATCATCCCCCCTCCCGGCCTCCCTCCGCTGGAAAGCGAGAACGATTTCTTCCTGCAATTAGGGTTGTTTGGGGTGTGCGATGACGACCGGCACACCGGTTTTATCTTTCAAGGCCCTGGAAAGGGCCTTGAAATCGATTTCCAGAGAGCCCATCGTCGTATCGTAGTAAGCCAGTTCTCCCAGCACCTTCGACACCGGATTTTCGATGCGGTTGTCGAAGTCATCGAATACCTGAACCCAGCATTTCCCGTCTCCCCATCCAACCTTGATCGGTTCATAGATGACATGAACGGTCGTTCCCACCGGCACCATGGCATAAAGTGCCGCCACATCTTCCGGATACATGCGCATACAGCCATGACTCACTCTGCGGCCAATACCCCACGGTTTGTTCGTTCCATGAATGGCATATAACATCTCGGAAAGCCGAAAGGCGTAGTCCCCCAGCGGGTTGTCGGGCCCGGGCGGCACCTCGTTCGGAAGATCGGGATTTTCTTTCTTGATGGATTCCGGCACGACCCATGTCGGGTTGGGGGTTTTGCTTTTGACCTTATAAGTGCCCAGTTTTGTCAGAAAGCCCTCAGTACCCACACCGATGGGGGCTGTGAGAAAATAATCATGGCCGCCGTTCGACAAGAAATAATACAGCCGCATCTCTGCAAGATTGACAACGATGCTGGGATTGCTGCGCTCTTTGGGCAGAACGAAGGCCGATGGATCAAGCACCAGGCTGCCCTTGGCCGGAATCCAGGGGTCGATGCCGGGGTTTGCAGCAATGATCTGATTGTATCCCAGATCAAGATCTCGTGCGATATCGAGAAGGGTCTCTTCATCGTTGACCTTCACCGATCGTGTCGAGCCGTAACAGGTGACATCCCGCGACATGATGAAGCATTTCAACGCCCATGTGAAACAGGGATAGAGGCATATCCATATAAAAGCCGCCGCACCGAAAACCAGCGGAACAACCCGCTTCTCAATCAATATCAACGTCAAAAAATCTCCTCGTGGTGATCAAAATCGCCCGATCCGGTATCCATCCTGCCTTTTTTCATCTTCCATTCATGCAGGTATGTCAAGTAAATTGTCTTTTCAAAATCACATAATTTTGAGTTGGGATTCAAAGAATGATCAAAACCAATTTTTTCCCTTTATAGACAAACCCCATGTCTTCAGGTATGATACGGCATTCTATTGAGTCCGTGAAACTGGTTGTTCTCTCCTTAACACAAAAAATCGACCATCATGAAAGATTATTATCAGATTTTAGGGGTTCCCAAAGACGCCGCCGCCCAGAAAATCAAGGCCGCTTATCGGGAAAAAGCCTTCATGTATCACCCGGACCGCTGCAAAGAACCGTCCGGTGCCGATCAGATGAAGGCCGTCAACGAAGCATACGCGGTGCTGTCCAATCCCCAGAAACGGAAAGAATACGATGCGATGCAGCAGCAGTACGGGGATGCGGCTTACGGGCATTTCCGGAACACCTATTCGGATCAGGATATATTCAAAGGGTCCGACATTTCCCAGATTTTTGAAGAAATGGCCAAGGGCTTCGGCATCCGGGGCTTCGATGCCATTTTCAAGGAATACTACGGCCAAAACTATAAAACTTTCGAACTCAAACGGCCCGGACTCAACGTTCACGGCTTTTTTTTCAGCGGAGTCTTTCCCATGCCTTTTCCCACATTGGATACCCTCAAAGAAAAACTGGGTGGCTATTCCCGACAATTGCTTCATAAATCGGCCCCGAGCCAGCCCAAAAAAGGTGCCGATTATCACGATGTCATCCGGATCGATCCGTCACTGGCGGCAACCGGCGGCCCTTATGCCTACCAACTGCGGGCATATAGCCGAAAGCTCGTAGTCAAAATCCCTCCCGGAATACGGGAAGGCCAGAAAATCCGGTTGGCGGGGATGGGGGAAGCAGGCAAGGACGGCATGCCGTCCGGCGACCTGTATCTGAAAATCTCTTTTGAAAAATCACTGTTCGATAAAGTCAAAGGCATGCTGCCTTTCAAAATTGGCAAAAGCTGAACCCGGAGAATCCTGGATGGACATCTATTTTGTCGATGGGAAATTCGTGCCCTCCGATGAAGCGGTGATTCCCGTAACCGATCTGGCGGTTCTTCGGGGGCTGGGCGCCTTCGATTTCATGCGGACATATAATGGCAGGCCGTTTTGTCTTCGGGCCCATCTGGAGCGGTTGGAAGCCTCCACCCGAAAAATCGGTCTGTCTTTTCCATGGACATTGAATGAACTGTCCGCTCTGGTCATGGAAACTCTCGGCCGCAACGACCACCAGGAATCCAACATCCGGGTGATCGTCACCGGCGGCTCCAGCTCCGATTTCATGAACCCCCAGGGCAATCCCCGGCTGATCATCATGGTCACCGCTCTGCCGGACATGCCGTCTTCGTGGTATCGGAACGGCATCCGCGTCATCACCCATATCGCCGAAAGAGCGCTGGCCGGCGCCAAAAGCATCAATTATATCCAGGCATCCCTGGCTCTCGAAACAGCCCGCCAGAAAGGTGCTCAGGATGCGGTTTATGTGGTGCCCCATGGGCTGGTGCTCGAAGGCACCACGTCCAACATTTTTGCCATATCAGACGGCAGGCTGATGACTCCGGGAAGGGGAATTTTGCCCGGCATCACCCGCCAGGTCATTCTGGATCTGGCGCGCTGCCACTTTTCGGTTCAG
>CAZBUL010000063.1:0-8305 GCA_964495045.1 uncultured Desulfobacterales bacterium
ATTTGCTGGTGGGCGGTAAAGGATTTGAACCTTCGACTTCTACCGTGTGAAGGTAGCACTCTCCCGCTGAGTTAACCGCCCGGATGATGGGTTCTTAAATAACGATATTGTGGCTCTGAAGTCAAGCGTTTTCGTCATCCGACGGAATAAATTTGTCGATGGCCGTCATTCTGGGGCATCGGCGGCCGGTTGGCCCAACTCCGAAATGTCTTTGGGCGCCGGCAGATCTTTGATATCTTTCAAACCGAAAATTTCCAGAAAATACCGGGTGGTGGCATAGATCAGGGGGCGGCCGGGGATTTCTTTCCGTCCCAGGATCTTGATCAGCTTTCTGTCGAGCAGCATGCGGATGATGCCGCCGCTGTCCACCCCGCGGATGTGTTCGATGTCGCTTCGGATGATGGGCTGCTTGTAGGCGATGATGGCCAGGGTTTCGAGGGCGGCCGGGCTCAGGCGCTGGGCAGACGGCTGGATGATCTTTTTGATCCATTCGGCGTATTCCGGACGGGTGCGCAGTTGGTAGCCGCCGGCCACTTCGGTCAGGCAGATGCTGCCATTGCGTGCGTCGTATTCGTCCTTCAACGATTGCAGGGCTTCACGAATGGCCTTGATATCGGTAAAAGGCAGCACCGATTTCATTTTTTCGGGTGTCAGCGGTTCTTCGGCGACAAAGAGAAAACTTTCCAGGATGAACTTCAATTCAGGCATGGCTCATTTTCATTCGGGTAGAGAGTAATGATGCCGGTGTCAGTGTTCTGGACGACATGGGCGGTATTTTGCTTGACCATTTCCAGAATGGCCAGGAAGGTGACGATGATTTCGAACTTGCTGGCGGCACGGACGAGCAGCTCTTGAAAAACAAGTGAACCGATCTCCTTCAGGAGCTGATCGAGTTCGTTCATGCGGTCTTTGACCGACAGTCTGTCCACTGCCATATCCAGAGAGAAATCGGGGGACAGGTTGTCGATGATCTGTTGAAACGCCCGGATCAGATCGAAGAGATCAACCCGAATTTCCCGCTCCGGAATCAGATCCGGATCGGATGGTTTGAACGGGGGCCGGATGAAGGTGTGTTCTCCCAGCAAATCGCGTTCGTTCAGTTGCATGGCCGCCGATTTCATTTGAAGATATTCCAGGATTGGCCGGGTGATTTCCCGGCGGGGGTCTTCTTCTTCGGCGTCTTCATGGATCGGCAGCAGCATCCGGCACTTGATCTGGATGAGGGTTGCCGCCATGACGAGGAAATCGCCGGCGATATCGACATTCATGGATTTCATCCATTCGATGTATTCCAGATACCGGTCGGTGATCAGCGAAATGGGAATGTCGTAAATGTTGACTTCATTCTTTCGGATCAGATAGACAAGAAGATCCATCGGGCCTTCGAAAATATTTTCCAACTGCACTTTGTAGATGTCGGTGTCGTTGCTCATGAGATATCCGCCGGTTTGAAATATCGGATCGATCAATACGAAACAGGAATATAAATGTCAACACCGACGCCGTTGAAATTTCGCATGATGCCACCCGCATTTCGGGCAAGAATCGTGTTGCTGCGGCTGTCCGGATCGGTCATGGCCTTGATGCTGGCAGTTTTGATGCCTGGATGCGGCGGCTATGCGCCAACCCGCCCATCTCCGGCGCAACTGCCGCCGGAAAAGCGGTTGCAGCGCATGGGATACACCCTCCAGGCCGGGGCGTTTGCGGTGGTGGAAAATGCGGCCAAACTGGCCGACACCCTGTCCGGACAGGGGCTCGACGCTATTTATTTCAAGGCCGATGACGGTTTGTTCAAAGTCCGGTTCGGCGATTTTCCGTCCAAAGAGCTCGCCCGGAAAACGGCCGAGCGATTGAAGGCTTCGGGGATCATCGAGGCGTTTTATATTGTCAGCCCCAGTGAATATGCCATTGATCGGCAAGCCCGGTTCGGAAACGATTATCTGCGGGATGAACTGGTGAAAACCTCCATGCGGTTCATCGATACACCGTATTTGTTGGGAGGAACGTCGCTGGAAACGGGCTTTGATTGCAGCGGACTGACCATGACGGTCTATCAGCTCAACGGGCTGAACCTTCCCCGAAGCTCTCAAAAGCAGTTCGATGCCGGTTATGCGGTTCATCGGGACGATCTGCTGAAGGGCGACCTGGTTTTCTTTTCGGACAACAAATGGGGCAAGGTATCTCATGTAGGAATATATACTGGTGACGGCAAATTCGTGCACTCACCGGGTACAGGCAAGAAAATCCGGGTGGATTCGCTGTCTGCCCGCTACTATAAACAGCGGTATGTGGGCGCCCGGTCGTATTTGTAACGAAGAAGGGGGCAGGTAACAGGGGGCAGGGGTCAGGTTGGTTGTGTGCAGGCAGGGATTGTCCTGAAATTGGATGACTATTTTGAGAGGAGGTAATAATGGCTTGCTGGATGAATCTTGGACAGAATCTTAAAATGAATGCCGGGAAATATCCCACCACCGTTGCGCTGAGAGACAAGAATAGAAGTTTCACCTATCCCGAGCTGAACCAGCGTGTCAACCGGCTGGCCAACGGCCTGATGTCGATGGGACTTGGCAAAGGCGACAAGGTGGCTGTCTTTATGGAAAACAGCATCGAAATCATCGAGATTTATCTGGCCACCGCCAAAACCGGCATTGTCGCGGTACCCGTCAATTTCAGACTGGTCGGTAAAGAAGTTGCTTATATCGTTGATAATTCAGACGCCATGGCCCTGATTGTCGATGACGAATTCGCCCCGATCATTCAGGAAATCAAGGCCGATCTCAAAAACATTCCTGCCGAAAACTACATCACTGTGGGAAAATCCGTTGCCGGTTTCCAATCGTATGATCAGGTGATGGCATCCGCTCCGGATCACGAGCCCGATGTTGTCGTCAACCCGGAAGACACCTGGATTTTGATCTATACATCGGGGACGACCGGCAAACCCAAAGGGGTCATCCGCTCCCATGAATCCCATATCGCTTTTTATTTGATCAATGCCATCGATTTCGGTTTCACCCAGCATGACAACTGCATGAATGTCATGCCGCTCTGCCATATCAATACCACATATTTCACTTTTACGTTCCTGTATATCGGCGGTTCCGTCTATGTGCATCCGGCCCGGTCGTTTCGGGCCGAAGAGATCCTTCAGATCATCGAAAAAGAGAAAATCACCTTCATTTCGCTGATTCCGACCCATTACAATCTCATGTTGAGTGACGCTCCGTCCGCCCGGACGTATGATGTCAGCTCGATCAAAAAATTGTTGTGTTCATCGGCACCGGTTCGAAAAAGCGTCAAAAAAGCCATTATGGAATTTTTTCCGGGGGTGGCGCTGTATGAAGGATATGGTTCCACCGAAGCTGGCATTGTGACGGTTCTCAAACCCGAAGATCAGATGCGAAAACTTGGTTCCATCGGATACGAGTCTTTAGGAACGGAGCGCATCCGCATTCTGGATGAAAATGGCCATGACGTGCCAACCGGTCAGGTCGGTGAGTTGTATTCCAAAGGCCCCATGCTGTTCGACCGGTATTACAAACTGCCGGAAAAAACAGCCGGTGCTTTCAACAATGGATGGTTCAGCGCCGGAGACATGGCCCGCCGGGATGAAGACGGATTTTACGAGATCGTCGATCGGAAAGACAACATGATCATCACCGGCGGGGAGCATGTTTATCCCAGTGAGGTGGAGGAGATCATCGGCAATCACCCGGATGTTTTCGATGTGGCCGTCATCAGCGTGCCGGACGAAAAATGGGGGGAACTGGTCATAGCCGTGGCGATTCCCCGGAATCCCATCGACGAAAAACAGTTGTTGAATTGGTGCAAAGACAAAATGGCCGGGTACAAGCGTCCCAAGAAAATTGTGCTGATCTCTCCGGAAGAAATGCCTCGAACCGGCACGGGAAAAATTCTTCACCGGGTTCTCAGGGAGCGCTATGGTTCATAGGATGGTATCACCTATCTGTAAATTTATGTAGTTAGTAGTATCAACCCAAACCAATGAAGGAGGCAGTCAACTTATGTTAAGCAAAGCATTCATCCCGTACAAAGGCTATTACAGCTCCCCTTTTGCCAGATGGCAGGGAAGCCTGGCCAACGAACATGCCCTCGTTCTGGCGGCAGACACATCCAAACGATGGCTGGCGGAAAAAAAATGGGATCCGATGATGTTTGATTATCTGTTCCTGGGAATGACCATCGGCCAGCCCCAGTGGTTTTATGGCAGCCCCTGGGCTGCTGCCCTGATCGGTGCCGTTGCAACACCCGGAATGCTGATCAGCCAGGCCTGCACGACCTCTACCACCTGTATTTTCCAGGCGGCTCAGGGGATTGAAAACGGGCTGTACAATAATGTCTATTGTCTGCTGGCAGACCGATGCTCCAACGGCCCCCACACCATCTGGCCGAATCCCAACGGCCCGGGCGCTCAGGTGCTTTCCGAAAACTGGATGATGGACAATTTCAACCGGGATCCCTGGGCCAAAGGTGCCATGATCCAGACCGCTGAAAATGTGGCCAAGGAAACCGGTATCACCCGTGAAGAATGCGATGCCGTGGCGCTCAGACGCTATGAGCAGTATATGGATGCAGCGGCCAACGACAAGGCGTTCAAGAAACGCTATATGTTCCCGATCGAGGTCAAGGTTTCCAAGAAAAAAACGATTCTGGTCGAAGATGACGAAGGCATTACCCCGACCACCAAGGAAGGTCTGGTCGGGTTAAAACCGGTACTTCCGGAAGGCACCCACACATTTGGCGCCCAGACCCATCCGGCCGACGGCAACAGTGCGGTTGTCGTCACCACCCGTGAAAAGGCCAGAGAACTGAGCGCCGACCCGTCCATCGAAGTTCAGGTGGTCTCTTATGGATTTTCCAGAGCCAAAAAAGGTTTCATGGCCATGGCCGTTGTACCGGCTGTTAAAATGGCTTTGGAAAAAGCCGGAATCGGAGTCAAGGATGTCAAGGCCATCAAAACCCATAATCCCTTTGCGGCCAATGACATTCACATGGCCAAACAGTTGGGCATCGATGTCATGGGTTTCAACAATTACGGAAGCTCGCTGATTTTCGGCCATCCCCAGGCGCCCACAGCCGCTCGGTGCATCATCGAAGGGATCGAGGAAGTCGCCATGGCTGGCGGCGGTTATCTCCTGTGGGGCGGCTGCGCTGCCGGTGACACCGGGGCCGGACTCGTTCTGAAGATCGGATAATCCGGTATTGGATTTCCAATGACCGATAGGGGGTGGGCGTTCGACTCACCCCCATTGATGACATATCTCACAGCCTTCTGTACCGTCGGAATCAATGATTGTTCCCAACCATTTCGATTTATTGGCAAAATAGCCGGTCATTGTTTCTCCCCATGCCCTTTCACTATTGACATCACCTGATTCATAGCAATATTGGGTACGGTTTGTGCGGTCGTCATCCATGACAGGGCGTGAAATGCTTTTTTGCTCAGGACGACGACCATCTGGAACAGAATTTCCGAATCCGTTGTGATTCGAATCAATAAGGTGTTCAAACCGTTTTTTAGGGAGGAAAGATTTGATGGATTATATCTCTGGCGGCGGGTGTCCGTCATCCGCAAACAAAAAAGAACAGCATTCCGAACAGGATGCATCCGTCAAGGGCGCATTGGGTAAGATCAAACATAAATTTATCGTCATGAGTGGCAAAGGCGGTGTCGGCAAGTCGAGTACGTCCGTCAATCTGGCGGTGGCGCTGGCCGGCAAGGGCTTTCAGGTCGGTCTCATGGATGTGGATCTGCACGGCCCGGATATTCCCCGGATGCTGGGTATGGAAGGTATGCTCGGGGTGACCGAACAGCAGAAGCTTGACCCCATGAAATACTCCGACAACCTCAAAGTGGTGTCCATCGAATCGTTGATGTCCGGAAAAGACGATGCCATCATCTGGCGGGGGCCGGTCAAATATTCCGCCATCAAGCAGTTCATCGGTGATGTGGATTGGGGATATCTGGATTTCTTGATTATCGACTGCCCGCCGGGCACCGGTGATGAACCCCTGACCATCGCCCAGACCATTTCGGATGCCCAGGCCATTATCGTTACGACCCCCCAGGAAGTGTCGCTGGCCGATGTCCGCAAATCCATCAGCTTCTGTAAGACCGTCAAAATGGATATTTTTGGTTTGATCGAAAACATGAGCGGATATGCCTGCCCGCACTGCGGCGAACCTATCGACCTGTTCGGTTCCGGCGGCGGCGAAAAAACCGCACGGGAAACAGGTATCCCGTTTCTGGGAAAAATCCCCTTTGATCAGAAAGTCGTCGCCTGCGGTGATTCCGGGTGTGCATTCCAGGCCACATACAAAGACGCGCCGGTTACCAAAGCATTCAACGAGATTGCTGATAAAATGGCGGCTCTGAGTTAATCGGCCGTATATAATATTCCCTTTTGGGGCAATTCCTCCCCTGTCATGGGGAGGAATACATCTCTACCTTTTTCAATCGCCCATCATGTCTTTGTTGTTTTTTTTCTGAAGAAACCAGATCGGGCACGATGTCCGAAATTTGCAATATATCTCCGCATCCTGGCAGTGCAGGCACTCCTGGCAAAGAAATATTTCATGTTTCATACACCGAAAACGGGTTTCCCGCGCTGCATGATTGATGCACGTGTCGGCCATATTCCAATATCCTCACTCTGCCGTGTGAAAGCGTTCTGCGGACTCGAACCGCCTCGCTTTCCGAAATAAAGGCTACCGATGCCCCAAAGATTATCCATTTATATCGAACCGGAGCACATCGACTCTCCATCGGCAATTCTCGATCAGATTCGAAAAGAGCTCGGCCTGCCGGCCGATGTGGAAACCGCATATATCATCCACAGAAAATCCATCGATGCCCGCAAGAAACAGCCCCGGTTTTTACTCGATATGGAGGTGTTTCTTGCGGAAACGTTACAGAAAAAAACGCCCTTTCAAATCCAATATCGCCCCTTGTTGCCCGATCGCCGCGTTGTGATTGTCGGGGCCGGCCCCGCCGGCTATTTTGCCGCGCTGGAGCTGCTGGAGCGGGGGCTCCGGCCGATCATTCTGGAGCGGGGAAAGGACGTTTCTTCCCGGCGGAAAGACATTCAGCAGATTCACACACGCGGGATCGTCAACCCCCACTCCAATTACTGTTTTGGAGAAGGCGGTGCCGGCGCCTATTCGGACGGCAAACTCTATACCCGTTCCCATAAAAGGGGAGATATCGGTAAAATCCTGTCGATGATGGTGGCCCATGGTGCGCCGGAAGATATTCTGATCGATGCTCATCCCCATATCGGCTCCAACCGGCTGCCCCGCATGGTGAAATCCATCCGGGAAACCATTCTGGCACATGGTGGTGCCATCCATTTCGAATCCTGGGTGACCGACTGGGTGATCGAAGACGGCCGCATCACCGGTGTCTGGATCAATGGCGAAGACAACATCCCGGCGGATGCCGTGATTCTGGCAACCGGTCATTCCGCGCGGGATGTCTTTGCGCGGCTGCACCGGAAAGACATCCGCATTGCTTCCAAACCGTTTGCGCTTGGCGTTCGGGTGGAGCATCCCCAGGCGCTCATCGACCGGATTCAATATCATCACAGCCCCAGGCACCCCAACCTGCCGGCGGCCAGTTACCGGCTTGTCGAGCAGGTGGAGGGCAGGGGCGTGTTTTCATTTTGCATGTGTCCGGGCGGATTCATCGTTCCGACATCGACAGCACCCGGAGAGCTGGTCATCAACGGGATGAGTCTGGCGGCCCGGGATGCACCCTTCTCCAACGCCGGCATCGTGGTGGAAGTCCGCCTCGAGGATATCGACCCCTCCATGAACCGGGGGCCGCTGGCGGCTATGGATTTCCAGAAAGCGCTGGAGCAGCAGGCCTTTCAGGCCGGTGGTGACAATCTGCTGGCGCCAGCCCAGCGCATGACGGATTTTGTTTCCGGCATACTGTCTGCGACCCTTCCCCGATCATCTTACCGGCCCGGCGTGATTTCCGCGCCGGTTCATGAACTGCTTCCCGACTGGATCACCCGGCGATTGCAGGCGGCGTTTCAGGCTTTCGACCGGAAAATGAAGGGATATTTCACCGAAGAAGCCCTGGTTGTGGCTATCGAATCCCGAACCAGTTCACCCGTTCGTATTCCTCGGGAGCCGTCCACCCTGATGCATCCACAGATTCAAAACCTATACCCCTGCGGCGAAGGGGCCGGATATGCCGGCGGTATCGTGTCGGCGGCGCTTGACGGCCAGCGCGTTGCCCAACGGATTGCCGAACGGATAGACAGCTTTCAGTAATCAG
>CAZBUL010000063.1:8405-15761 GCA_964495045.1 uncultured Desulfobacterales bacterium
CGCAAAGCAACAGCCTGTTTATATATCATTTTCTTTGCGATCTTTGCGTCTTTGCGGTGATATCAATTTTATCTGGGGGAATGTCTGCATGATTCACGAACGTTTGAGATATCTGTCGAGCCACGCTTCCCGGAATGCCGCAAACCGATGTGCTTCAATGGCATCCCGCATTTCTTTCATCAGATCCTGATACAGTGTCAGATTGTGGATGGTGGCCAGGGTTTCGGCCAGCGGATCACGGCTGAAAAACAGATATCTTAGCACCATGCGGGAATAGGTTTGGCAGGTGTAGCAGGAACAGTGGGTGTCGATGGGGAATTTATCCTTGCGGTAGGTTTTGTCCATGATCCGGAGCTTTCCCATGCGGGTGAAGAGCGTTCCCTGTCTGGCATACCGGGTGGGGATCACGCAGTCGAACATGTCCATGCCCAAAGCGACTGCGGCCAGTAAATCCTCGGGGAGGCCGACGCCCATCAGATACCGCGGCGACTGTTCCGGCAGCAAGGGGGCCGTATGCTGCACGACGGACTGCATCAGATCGAACCCCTCGCCAACGCTGACGCCGCCGATGGCGAATCCGTCGAAGGGAATGGCGGTGATTTCCCGGGCGCTTTTTTCCCGAAGGTGTGGATACACGCCGCCCTGAACGATGCCGAACATAAACTGATGGGGCTGAAGCGGCACGTTCCGGCACCGGGAGGCCCATCGGGTGGTGCGTCTTAGGGAATTTTCCACATAGGATTCGGCGGCCGGGTATTCCACACATTCATCGAAAGCCATGACAATGTCGGCACCGAGATCCCGCTGGATTTCCATGGATCGTTCGGGCCCGAGAAACAGCCGCTCCCCATTTTCCTCGTAAGCGAAACTCACCCCTTTTTCGGTAATCTCTTTTTGCGGGAGCGAAAACACCTGAAATCCGCCCGAATCGGTCAGAATGGTGCGGTTCCATCCCATGAACCGATGTAGGCCGCCCATACGCTGAACCGATGCCAGCCGCTCGCTGAGCGATAAATGGTAGGTGTTGGCCAACACGACCTGCGCGCCGGTGTCAGCCACGTCTTTGGGCATGGTGGAGCGGACGAAACCGGCGGTTCCCACCGGCATGAATGCCGGGGTTTGCACGGTTCCGTGTTCCGTGGTAAATTCGGCCAGTCTGGCCCCGCAGGGATCGACGGCGTGAAGTCGAAACTGAATGTCTTTCAACGGCATGGCGGTTCTTTCATCCAGTGATGTTCAGCAGGGCGGGGGCATGAAGGGAGTAACCCTTTGAAAACACGGTGTGCCCCCTTCCCGACCTCCCCCCACAGGGGAGAGGAGGTGAACGATTACAAATGATATGTAAGGGGAGGGTGAAATTACTGGAGTTCGATGGATTTTTTGGTTTTTTCTCGGCGGGTGGACTCTTTGCCTTTGTATTCAGACATACAGGGATCGCCTTTCCCCTTGACCATGGAGCATTCGAGGTATTCGGCAATTTCCATGATGCACGCCCGGATGGCCTTTCCGGTCGGGGTTTTTTCGTATTTTCCCAAATTGCCGGACATCCCTCTGACGCTGACGCCCACATCCACACCGAATGAAGACGAGTTGGCTTCCACGGTACGGGCATCGACAATCTCACCGGTTGTGGCATCGATGACTTTGAGATCAACGGCCATGTAAGCTTTTTCATTCTTGCCGCCGACGGAAAGACCCATGATCGACACACCGCCGCCGGAGCCACTGGTTTGTTCTTCAAAAGACGATACCGTTCCGGCAACCAGGTATTGGGCACCTTTGATTTTGCCGATTTTGGCTTTGGTTTTGGAATCGATCCGACCGGATGCTCCCAGGTCCTGTTCTCCCAGAACCGCATCGATTTCCTTTCTTTCCAGCACCTGAAAAGCGCCGATGCTGCTCAACTCTGCGGCCAGCATGTCTTGAAGCTCAGAACCCGTACTGCCGCTCCACCATCCGGCGGATGTATGGTTGGTGAAACGCAGTACACCAAGCCTGGGCTTTTCTGCGGCCGAACTCAAGGAAAAAACGGACATCATTAAACCCAAGGCCAATAAAAAAGCGAATTTTTTCATATACCCTCCTGTTTTTGTTTAGGTTTAGTGTGATCCAGAGATTGTCGATCGAAAGAGACGGGAAGCGAATCTCTCAAACGAAGCCCCTGTTTTCGGCAGCGTGAGCACGACGTGATTATTTTACCCGTTCCACATATTGACCGGTGCGGGTGTCGATCCGAATGGTTTCTCCTTCTTCCACAAAGGGGGGAATCTGCAGCACATAACCGGTTTCGAGGGTGGCTGGTTTACTGTCGCCGGATGCCGTATCCCCTTTGACCCAGGGATCGGCTTTGACGATTTTCAGTTCCACAAAGATCGGCAATGTGACCCCTATGGCTTTTTCCTGAAAAAATAAAACATTGCATAAAATATTTTCCTTCAGGAGCTGAATATTTTCACCGACCTGTTCGGCGGTCAGATATTCCTGTTCATAATTTTTGGTGTTCATGAAACAGTACCGATCGCCCTCGGCATAGAGATATTCCATCTCGATTTCTTCCATCTGGGCTTCGTTGAATTTTTCACCGGAACGGTAGGTACGGTCGAATTGGGAGCCGGTCAGCATGTTCTTCAACCGGCATTTGTAGAGGGCCTGGCCTTTTCCGGGTTTGACGAATTCAAATTGGGTGATGATGTATGGCGCACCATCGATTTCGATTTTCAGACCTTTTCTGAGGTCTCCACTTTCAAGCATGTTCAATCCTCCTGTTAAATGATAGCCGCCTGTCTGGCGGCTGCAACAAGGTGTTTGACCTTGGTCATATCTTTTTGAAAACGGATGGGCCGGCCCTGATGATCGCAGGCGTTGGTGCCGGTGCAGCTATCGACCCCGGCAGGCCGGACTTGCTGAATCCCCTCCGCAACATTGTCGGGGGTGATACCGCCGGCCAGAATCACCGGAATGCCGGATGCGGCAACGAGGTCTTTGGCGATCTGCCAGTTGCATGTTTTGCCGGTGATGCCAATGAAACCATTGACCGGCTGGATGTCAGCCTCCTGGCTGGATGCTGCATGATTTTCAGGCACCATCAGGGTGTCGGTGAGAAAAAAATCACTGATGGGTTCAAACAGCCGGGCATACGTCAGTACGGTGCCTCCATCGGGGTGAGCGCCCGGTGGAATCGGCAGGGAGCGCATCACACGGATTTCGGGAAAATGTTCCCGGATATGCTGCTGAAGGTGCACCAGCCTGTCCAGTTCTGCCGTCTCCCGGCGGCTGTCGGGCAGCATATCGCAGAAATGCACGATATCCGGCCGATAATAATCGAGCGCCTTCTGGATAATGCCGATATCAGCAAACAATGGAATCAGGCTGCTGCGGGCTCCCAATTCGGCGACCGTTCGGATGGCATCCTTCACATCGGGGTGCTTCCAGTCGCTGCCATCGAGAATCACGCTGCCGATGTGATCGACACCCATTGCGATCACCTGTTCGGCCTCGTTTGGCGTTTGAACTTCATATACCTGAATGATCATGACAAACCGCCCCATCCTGAAAAAACACGTTTTCTCTCCGGCTGGGGCGAAAGGCCGCAGACCGGAACAAAATCCCATTGACTTTTTACCCTGTGTCTAACATATTCACGGATGATTCGCAAATTGTTAATCCACCAATCCCTACAAACAATCCTTTAGATAAGGACAGTTCATGATACTCATCATCGATTTCGGTTCCCAGTACAATCAGCTCATTGCCAGGCGGGTTCGGGAATGTCATGTTTACTGCCGGGTCGAACCACCGACCCTGGATATCGAATATATTCGCGCCCTCAAACCCGAAGGGATCATTCTTTCCGGCGGGCCCTCCAGTATTTACGAAAAAGGCAGCCCGGTGGTGGATGCTGCTGTTTTGTCACTGGGAATCCCCATCCTGGGTATCTGCTATGGTATGCAGTTCATGGTGCATGCCCTGGGCGGGAAAGTGGCCCATGCCGACAAGCGGGAATACGGTTTTGCGGAACTGAATGTGGCGGCATCCGACGGGCTGTTTGCGGATGTGGAAACCCACACCCGGTGCTGGATGAGCCATGGGGATTCTATTGTCAGCCTTCCGGATGGCTTCGAGATCACCGCATCCACCCAGAACACGCCTATTGCGGCCATCGTGCACCGCCAGAATCGATTTTATGGGCTTCAGTTCCATCCCGAAGTCGAGCATACGCCGATGGGAAAAACCATGCTGAGCAATTTTCTGTTCAAAGTCTGCGGGTGCAGGAAGAGCTGGACCATGAAATCCTTTGCCAAGGAAGCCGTGGAGCAGATCCGGGAAACTGTCCAAGATAAAAAAGTCATCCTGGGGCTAAGCGGCGGGGTGGATTCGTCGGTTACCGCCGTTTTGATTCACAAAGCCATCGGGCGGAATCTCACCTGTATTTTTGTGGATAACGGGCTGCTCCGAAAAAATGAAGCTGAAAAACTCAAAGTTGTTTTAAAGTCAAACCTGGATATCAACATCCGCTTCGTCAACGCCCGCTCGCAATTTCTGACCCCCCTTGCCGGTGTGTCCGATCCGGAAAAAAAGCGCAAAATTATCGGGAAAGTGTTTATGGATGTTTTCGACGCCGAAGCCGCCCGGATCAAAGGCGCCGAATTTCTGGCTCAGGGAACCCTCTATCCCGATGTGATCGAATCCCAATCGGCCTTCGGCGGCCCGTCATCGGTGATCAAATCGCACCACAATGTCGGGGGCCTGCCGAAAAACATGAAATTGAAGCTGGTCGAGCCCCTGCGATATTTGTTCAAGGACGAGGCCCGGGCGCTGGGGGCTGAAATCGGTCTTCCCGATGAAATGATCTGGCGTCAGCCATTTCCGGGGCCGGGTCTGGCCATTCGGGTCATCGGCGAAATCACGGCCAGGCGGCTGTCCATCTTGCGGGAAGCCGATGACCTTTTGCTTGAAGAAATCAAGAAGGCTGGATATTATAAAAAGTTATGGCAGTCCTTTGCCGTTTTGCTGCCCATCAAGAGTGTCGGGGTGATGGGCGACAAGCGGACTTATGAAAATATCATCGCGATCCGTGCGGTGACCAGCCAGGATGCCATGACGGCCGATTGGGCCAAACTGCCGCATTCATTGCTTGGCACGATATCCAATAAAATCATCAACCAGGTCAAAGGGGTCAACCGCGTTGTCTATGACATCAGCTCGAAACCGCCGAGTACGATCGAGTGGGAATAATAAAATCATGACGTTACAGGATGATTCAGATATTAAAATCCAGGTAGCGGAAGAAGATCGTCCCGACTCCCTGTTTATGGATCAGATCAAGTATCAGCGGTTCGAGAAACTGAGCCGTCGGGTGACGCTGCTCACCATTCTCATCCCGATTCTGATCGGCATCGTAATTTTCATCGGGTATCGGGATATCCGGGATATGGTCACCCAGTCTCAGGATCACGGCGCCAAAGAACTGACCAGTCTGGCCCAGAGTGTCGATTCATCGGTCTCCAATCTTGTCGTCGGACAGGCCAAGCTCGAAGAAGCCTTGGCCGAAAAAATCGCAGACCAGGAAAAACTGGAAGCGAAGATTCAGGAAAGCCTGAAAAAAATGGATGCGGTTGTTCAGGACAGTACCGGAAAATTGAATGCAACCGTTCAGGACAGCATTGCCAAAATGGATACGGTGGTGCAGGACAGTCAGAAAAAAATCGAATCGACCATTCAGGAAATCATCAAAAAGACGGAGATATCTCTGCGAGAAATCCAGGAGGGAAAGGCCGACAAAAAAGAAGTGGCCGGTCAGATCGCTGCGATGGAAAGCAGGCTGGTACAGGTACAGCAGGAGCTGAAGACCAGTCTCGATAAAATGAGCGCCGATATCAAGTCCTCCGAAAAAAAACTGTCGGATGACCTGGCCAAGCATTCGGAGACTCTCAATGGCGTCACCACCGGCATTGCCGAATGTCAGGCGGATATTGTGCTGATTACCTCCGAAAAAGAAGACAAGAAGTCCATCGAGGTTTCCCTGAAAAATCTCGAGAAACGCATTCAGGATCAGATGGGGCAGTTGACCCGAACTATCGATACCAAAATGGAATCCCTCCAGGCCGGCCCGACGGAAACGGGAAAAACCCGCCCTGCCCAGGAAAAACCAGCGGTACCGCCGCCGGTCAAAAAACAATAAGGGGCCATTGTGCCTCAATCCGTGGAATATCTTCCGGAATATCCACCTCGGCAGAGTCGTGTTCCGTAATCACCACCTGAATGCGGTACCCATATTCCATGGCGCGGAGCTGTTCGAGTTTTTCGATATTTTCGAGCCGGCCGTCCGGCAGATTCCGGAAAATGTCGAGAAACCGTCGCGTATAGGCATAAACCCCCAAATGCTTATACGTGTCGAAAACCGTATCCGCATCTCTGGCAAAGGGAATGGCCGCCCGTGAAAAATACAGGGCATTGCCCAGGGTGTCGAAGGTGACTTTCACGTCTTTGGGATTGGTGATTTCTTCGGCACGAACGATCTTGAAGGCCAGCGTGCTCATCTGGTTCTCCGGATTGGCCCGCAGCGGTGCCGTCACTTCCTGGATGCAGGCCGGGTGGATGCAGGGCTGGTCTCCCTGAATGTTGACCACGATATCATCGGCAGCCAGATTCAATTTGTCGGCCGCTTCGGCCACCCGATCGGTGCCGGACCGGTTTTCGGCGTCGGTCAGAATTGTATTGCCGCCAAAACGGTTCACCGCAGATACAATCCGCGCATCATCGGTGGCCACCACCACCGTATCCACGTTTTCAGCGCCTGCTGCTCGCTCATACACCCATTGAATCATGGGCTTGCCTGAAATCAATGCCAGGGGCTTTCCCTCGAATCGGGTAGATCCGTAGCGGGATGGGATGATCACCACTGTTTTCATGTGTTGTCCTCTATGAGTTGGGTCGGTCATTTCTCTGTTGTCATAGCTATCTCATTGTGCTTGCTCAATTTCTGCCTTTCGGGCATTCAGTACAGCAAGTCTTTTATTCAAATCGGAAATCTCTTTTTTTATTTTTTGCAGCGCTGTACGGTTTTTTATCCTTGATAAATATTCATCTCCAAGCTCTTCTAAAATATATTGTTCAAGCTGGCTTCGTAAAATTCGCAACCAGGGATTTCCATAAATTGATCCTTCCCGAAACTCCAGTTTTCCGGCATTAATACCACTAACAATAAAATCCCGGTCAATTCCGTATTCTTTTTTTGCAGTCGTATCACTTAATGTGGATCCTTTCCGATTCCATTCTCCATAATCAGCCATTAATGTTATTCCCCTCTCTCAGTTCCTTTCCTGCTTGAAAAACGGCAACTTCTTCGGCTTGATT
>CAZBUL010000064.1:0-9431 GCA_964495045.1 uncultured Desulfobacterales bacterium
GCCGAAAAAGGCCTATTCCCTCCCTGCTGCCTTGCGAAATGAATTTTCTGAAAGTCTATAGCAGACCTGAAGCAATTACATCCGATCTCCGGCGGGCTTTGAACCATTTTATTGTGATGCAGAATTTATGCCGCCGGCCATTTCTGGGTGGAATGCTCTTTCGGATGGAAAAACGGCTGCCGCAACCCCTTCGAGAAATCACGGCGTTGTTTCAGGCCCCGCAATTGGCCGCGCATTTCTCTTTCCTGGCGAAACCGGTGAGTTATCGAAATCCCGTTTCCGGAAATCCGGCTGAATCGACCGTTGATATGCTTTTCACGCAGGCGGTTCAGAACAGTGCCGATTTCTGTAGGAATATGCAGATAGCGATCCAACGCCGCGATTTGTCAGCTTTTCCAGAATGGGGGCCATCCCTTGGGTTTGGTATTTCCAGAGTTGATGCCGGAGCCGCCCGCTATTTCGCACCACTGTCTTTCTAACCATCTTTAAATTCAAAAGGAGGTTTATTTATGATCTGGGTAATCGGAGATATTCACGGTATGTTTGATCCTTTGAAGCGGTTGTTGACGGACATTCAGGGATTCAGTGCCAGAAAAGAAGCAAAAGAACGCATCGAAAAAGTCATTTTTTTGGGAGATTACATCGACCATGGTCCATCATCGAAAGAAATCGTGGACTACATCATGGGGCTGCCTTTCGAAACGGTTTGCCTGATGGGCAATCACGAAGACCTGATGCTGCAGTTTCTGAACAATTCCGACCTGTTCAAATCCTTTGGAAATGTATGGTTCAGGGGAAATGGCGGGCAGAAAACGGTGAGTTCGTTTTTCCCGCATGTTCTCTTCAGAAACCACGAGGAGGATATCAAACAGGAAGAATTTCCTCTTGAAGACAAATATCTTCAGTTTTTCAATAAGCTGAAATACTCTCATACGGAGCGGATCGGAGGCGTGCCCTTTGTTTTCGTCCATGCCATGCCCAACAGCGAGTTTTCTCTTCAGGATCAGTTGGGTATCGAAAATTTCGAAGCATTCCATCGATGGTGCAAAGAAAACAAGGTGTGGATTGAAGACACCCTGATATGGAATCGGCAGATGCCCTTGAAAAAAATTGAAGATTTCGTTTTTGTTCATGGTCATACGCCGACCAATAAACTCAGCCCAACCCGGGCGGAAAAACAGGGCTATGATCCTGATTCATGCACGCCTTTTTTCAATTTCGAGCTGGGGGAGGATGAAACCCTCAAACATTACGACCGTTCGTACGAGATGACTTTCATGACTTCCCTGAATAAACTCATTTCGATCAACATCGATACGGGTGCGGTTTACGGTGATCGGTTGACTGCCTTGGGTCTGTCTGAATCGATGATCGAAAAAAACGAGTTTAGCGTGCATCAGATATCGATCAAGGAAGGGTATCGGAATTCCACGGAATACCATACGATGCAGGTTAAGCTGGATCAGTGGTGATAAGCCCGATTCACCCGATCATGCGGGGAGGGCCGGCAGGTAGATGTTTACGGTAGTGCCCTGATCGACTTCGGATTCGATGAAGATGAATCCGTCATGTTTGTGAACGATGGAGTAAACGGTCGTCAATCCCAGCCCCATTCCTTTTTGAGGGCCCATTTCCTTGGTCGTGTAATAGGGGTCGAAAATTCGGGGAAGATGTTCGGACGGAATTCCCTTTCCCTGGTCGGTGATCCGAATGTTTAGAAAACAACCCGATGCGATCGGATGGTCGGGAAGGGGCGGTTTTCCGGAGGATACGATGTTTTGAATCGAAATATGAACCGTTCCGCCGTTGGGCATGGACTCGACCGCATTGCTCATCAAATGGGAGAGCACATATTTGATCTGGTATTCATCGACGTCGATTCTCCAAAAGTCATTGGGTAGATCCAGAAGCACTTCAATTTTCGGATTGGGATTTTCCAATACCGAAGCGTCGTTGAGCAGTTTGAGAATCGAAGACGGTTTTTTCGATGGATATCCGCATTTCGACAGGATGATGAACTGCTGGGTCAATTCTTTGCCTTCGTTGCAGGTGGATTCTGCCCGTTGAAGAATCTTGACGGCTTTATCTTCAGGATTGAGAAAAAGCTGGGCAAGCGAGATGTTCCCCATGATCGACATCAACAGATTGTTGAAATCATGAGCGATGCCACCAGCCAAAGTAGCGGTGAATTCAAGTTGCTGGGCTTTCAGCAGACTGTCATGGGCCGATAACTTCAGGGGAATATCATGCAATGTGCAGAAAGAATTTCCGTTACCGCTCACAAGACCGGTTTCCGGAAAGCTGTTGAACAGTACCCGTGCCAGGGACCCGTCTTTGCAGCAAACATTCAATTCGATATCGGGGGGAGGTTCGGATGTCTGCTGTGTTGATAGATAGGATCGGAGTTTGTCGGCATCTGCGGCAGGCAGGATATCAAAAAAAGACGTACCGACCACTTCCGTTTTTTTGCGGCCGATTCGTTTTTCCCATGCCGGATTCACCGAAACGATATTTCCACCTTCATTCAGTATCAAGAATGGAATCCGGATATGTTCATATATCCGGCAAAATCGTTCTTCGCTGTCCGGAAAGTTTTTTTGGATAGATATTTTTTTCATGAATCACAACCAGTTGTATCCGCCCGCATTCTCGTGATCGGGTTGATTCATTCTGCTGCATAACTCCTTGATCAAATGCAACATATAGTCTATAGAATCGCAGGATATTGCAGTTTATGGTATATACATTCATTTGAGAAAAATAACCACTGGAATATCAGAGGGCAGGGGAATTTATCGTGATTATCGACCAAACCGGATGCATTGCAGACAGCCTCCACATGCTGGGAAACCCTGCGGTTCCGGTCTATCTGCTGGATGGAGATCATCCGGCCGTTTTCGATGCCGGATTCTCATTTCTGGGGCATCATTATGCAAACGCCATTTCCGAAGTTCTGGGAAACCGAACCCCTGCGTATTGTTTACTGACCCATTCACATTTTGACCATTGCGGATCGGTTTCGGTGTTGAAATCTCATTATCCGCACATGAAAATTGTCGCGTCGGAACAGGCCAAAGCCACATTGGCCCGGCCTAATGCCATCGAGCTGATTCGGCATCTGAACCGATTCTCCACAGAGGTGTTCCGACGAAATGGGTTCATTGGGGATGCATCGCTGGAATTTACCCCATTTGAAATCGACATGACTGTGAAGGAAGGCGATGTCTTGCAGATATCGCCGGATCGAACCCTGCAAGTCATCGAAACACCGGGGCATACGCGGGATTGTCTAAGCTATTACATTCCGGAGATCAAATCGCTGATCTGTTCGGAAGCGGCCGGAACCACCGATACGACCGGTTATATCGTATCTGAATGCCTGGTGGATTATGATCAATATGTCCATTCGATCAAGAAACTGGAACGGATGGATTCGGATGTTATTTGTCTGGCGCATCGGTACGCATTTACCGGGCAGGACGCCAAAAACTACATCCCTCGATCCCTGAAATATTGCGATGAATTCAGAATTCTGGTAGAAAGCTGCCTGGCGGAGGAACACGGCGATATGGCGGCTGTCATATCCCGGATCAAGGTTGTCGAGTATGATGTCAAGCCGGATCCCAAACAGCCGGAACCCGCCTACCTTCTCAATCTCGAAGCCCGCATCAAATCTGTGGGCAAACGCATAGGATATACGTGGGAATGAAATCATCCGTTGATCTTCAGGTATCGATTGCCGGGCTCCATCTGCAAAACCCGGTGATGACCGCATCGGGAACGTTCGGGTATGCCGGAGAATTTGTCGATCTGGTAGATCTGAAACGACTGGGAGCCATCATCGTCAAAGGACTGTCGCTGGAGCCTTCGATCGGCAATCCCCCGCCCCGGATCGTTGAAACGCCGTGCGGCATGTTGAATGCCATCGGTCTGGAAAATGTGGGCATCGAGGCCTTTATCCAGCATAAACTGCCTTTTTTGCGGACGTTGTCGCCTCCGCTCATCGTCAATATCTATGGAAAATGCATCGAGGACTATTGCGATCTGGCCCGCCGGATTGCGGATGTCGAAGGCATTTCCGCCATTGAGGTCAACATTTCCTGCCCGAATGTGAAGTCCGGCGGAATCGCTTTCGGCGTGGATCCGCAGGCGGCTTTCGAGGTGACCCAGGCGGTTCGCAATTGCTATCCCCGAACACTGATCGTCAAGTTGTCCCCGAATGTCGCGGATATTGCCCAGATCGCCCGTCGTGTCGTGGATGCCGGTGCCGACTGTCTTTCCCTGATCAATACGCTTACGGGCATGGCGATCGATATCGAGACCCGGCGGCCGAAACTGGCCAATATCACCGGGGGACTGTCGGGACCGGCCATTCGTCCGATAGCCGTCCGGATGGTCTGGCAGGTGGCCCAAACCGTATCTGTTCCGATCATCGGTATCGGCGGGATCATGACGGCTGCCGATGCTTTGGAATTTTTCATTGCCGGTGCGTCTGCCGTTCAGGTCGGCACCGCCAATTTCGTCAATCCCCGTGCAACCACCGATATTATCGAAGGCATCGAGGCGTTTATGATCCAGCATGGTATCGAAAGTCTGTCTGAAATTACGGGAACCCTGAAAACGGATTGAAGCGGCATCAGAAAAAGAATCGATAAAATGTGAATAATTTCCGGTTGAAGTGGAGCCCCGGGTGAGATCAAGAAAGGATGTGGGTATGGAATTTCAGAATTACCAGGCCATCGTCGATTTTGCCGTCGAAAAAGAAATCGAAGCAGCCGCGTTTTATGAGGAAGCGGCGGCAAATGAATCCCGTGAAGAAACCCGGCAGATGTTTCTCGAATTTGCAAGCGAAGAGAAAAAACACCAGTATCTCCTTCAGAATCTCGACTGCAAAGGCGAGTGTGCGCTGGTGACGCACGATTACCAGTTCAAATGGATTAGAGACCTCAAACGCAGCGACCTGATGGTGGATATCGTCTGGCATAAAAATATGTCCTTTCGGGATATTTTGCTCCTGGCCATGAAACGGGAAGAAAAGGCGCTGAAGCTTTATAATGAGATGCATCAGCAGTCCGAAACCGAAACGGCCAAAAATATCTTCAAAATTCTCTGCCAGGAAGAAGCCCGGCACAAGTTGGGACTGGAAAAACTGTTCGATGAGTATATGGCTCAAATGGGCGACTGATTAATGGTGATTGTTCGATGACTGTCAACTGGGGAGAAGGGATAAAATGAATCGAAAATGGACGATATGGGGAGTGGCGGCGATTTCCTTGGTGCTGTGCTGGAGTTCTATGGTTGCTGCAGAGCCGTTGATGGCGGGCATGAAGGCATCGGATTGGTCGTTCAAGGATGCGGATGGAAAGGAATTCTCGATGGCATCCTGGGCCGGAAAAGTGCTGCTGGTCAATTATGTGGATCCGGATGAATCCGATCTGAACGAACATTTCACCGATGCCATGAAAAAGGCCAAGGACCAGGGCTTACTGAAGGAAGAAACTTACAAAGGAATCGGTATTGTGGATTGCAAAGCCACCTGGAAACCCGATGCCCTCATCCGGACCATGGCCGGAAATAAGGCCAAGAAATACAACACCACGATTTTGTTCGATTACGATGCCACACTCCGAAATGCATGGGGCCTCGAAACCGACACGGCCAATGCCATTCTTTTAGACAAAAACCGCGTCGTTCGAATGATCGTTCGCGGCAAAGTGCCGGCCGGCGAGGTGGACGCCATCGTCCAGATGGCAATAAAGCTTCAAAACGAGTGAACTGCAGATAAGATATCAGGTGGCAGGGTAAAGCAGCCAGGTTGCCGGTTGGCCATTGGCTTTTTATTTGTAATGAAATGACGCCCCTTGTACCACTATCTTCCTGCCCCCTGATCCCTGCCCCCTGCCCCCTTTTTATTCCTGCCCCCTTTTTTACTCCATGACCGTAATCGGATGCGCTTTCAGATACTCCAGCCGATTCAGCCCGTTGATGTACGCTTTGGCGCTGGCGGTTATCACATCCGGGTCCGCACCTCTTCCCATGGCCTCTAAACCATTTTCCCGCAGCCGGACCGTCACTTCACCCTGGGCATCGGTGCCGCCGGTGATTGCGTTGATGGTAAACCGTAGCAGCTCGGAGCCGGTTCCGGTCAATTCGGCCACCGCCTTGTAAACCGCATCGATGGGGCCGTTGCCGTATTCGGCGCCCTGAACCGGTCTGCCGTTGATCAGCATCCGCACACTGGCCATGGGCAGCACTGTCGTCCCACTGATGACATGCAGATAATCCAGGGCAAAGATATCATGGCTCTGCAGAATGCCTTCGGTTACCAGAACTTCCAGATCCTCATCCACAACGTGTTTTTTCTTGTCGGCCAGCTCCTTGAATTTGGTGAAAACCAGTTGCAGTTCTTCATCCGACAGGTCATATCCCATATCCTTCAGGTGGGTTCTCAGGGCATGACGGCCGGAATGTTTTCCCAGAACCAGTTTGTTGGTGTTCAGGCCGATGGTTTCGGGCTTCATGATCTCATACGTCATGGGGTTTTTCAGCACGCCATCCTGATGGATTCCCGCTTCATGGGCAAATGCGTTGGAACCGACGATGGCCTTGTTGGGCTGAACCGGAATGCCGGTGATCATGCTGACCAGACGGCTGGTGGGATAGATGAATTCCGTCTTGATGCCGGATGAAAAGGAGAGAAAATTCGGCCGCGTGTGCAGGGCCATGACGACTTCTTCCAGAGAGGTGTTGCCGGCCCGCTCACCGATGCCGTTGATGGTCACTTCCGCCTGTCTGGCGCCGGCAGCGATGGCGGCCAGGGTGTTGGCGGTGGCCAGCCCCAGATCGTTGTGGCAGTGAACACTCAATACGGCCTTGTGGATATTGGGCGTGTGGGTGATGACATAACGGACCAAATCGGCAAACTCCTCCGGGATGGCGTAACCGACGGTATCGGGAAGGTTGACGGTGGTGGCACCGGCTTCGATGGCGGCTTCGAAAACCCGGCACAGAAAATCCCGGTCGCTGCGGGAACCGTCTTCGGCGGAGAACTCGACTTTTTCCGTCAGGGATCGGGCATATCTCACGGCTTCCACTGCGGCGGCAACCACTTCGTCACGATTCATCCGCAGTTTATAGGTCAGGTGAATGTCTGATGTGGCGATAAATGTGTGAATCCGTGGAAATGCCGCATGCTGGATAGCCCCCCATGCCCGGTCGATGTCGTTTTTGGAGGTTCGGGCCAGGGCGGCCACTTCGGTGCGTTTCAAATGTGCGGCGATGCGTGATACGGCTTCGAAATCACCATCCGAAGCGGCCGGAAATCCAGCTTCTAAAACATCCACACCCAGTTTTTCCAGTTGGGTGGCCAGCCTCAGCTTTTCACCGGTATTCATGCTGGCGCCGGGGGACTGCTCGCCGTCTCGTAACGTGGTATCGAAAATGATGATGCGTTCGGTCATGACTATTGCTCCTTTTATGAAAATGGGGTCTGGATCGTTGCCGATCCGAAATGCAAATAATTGACTGAGGTTCGTTCGGATTCAAAAAGAGGGCAATGTCTGTCCGAGCATGGGCCGCAGGACAATGATTGAATGACGTCCTGCGGCATTGTTGGTGTCCTGATATTTCAACATGGACAAATCCTTGTTGCGGGTTACCGCTGATAGTGGATTACTGCAAATTCACCTGCCATACATGATGGCAATCTGTGTGGGGTGGATATGGAAAACCCTAATGTTATGAATCGACATGTCTGGACAGTTTATACTGAAAACTGTCCGCCAGGGCATGCCAACTGGCCTCGATGATATCTTCGGATACGCCGATGGTGCTCCAGACATGGTCTTCATCCCGGGATTCGATAAACACTCGTACGCGTGCGGCGGTCCCGGCGCGGCCGTCGATGACACGCACCTTGAAGTCCACCAGCCGCATGTGATCCAAATGGGGGAAGAAATTATCCAGGGCTTTGCGCAAGGCATTATCGAGGGCGCTGACCGGGCCGTTTCCTTCGGCGGCCGTGATTTCCTGCTTGCCGTCCACCGAAATTTTGACGGTGGCATGGGCCGAGCAGGGCTGATTTTTGTCTTTTTCGATGGTTACCCGGAACGATTCCAGATCGAAGAGCGGCTGAAACTGTTCGGTCAGTTTTTCCAGCAGTATCTTGAACGATCCGTCGGCCACATCGAACTGATACCCTTCCTGCTCCATGCGTTTGATTTCAGAGACCACTTTCTGGCGATCCGATCCATTCAGCTCGACCCCGAGTTCCCGGGCCTTGTATTCCACATTGCTTTTGCCGGACAGATCGGAAACCAGCACCTTGCGTTTATTTCCGACGAGGGCCGGATCCAGGTGTTCATAAGCCATGGGCAGCTTCATGATGGCGCTGACATGCACGCCTCCCTTATGAGCGAAAGCACTTTTTCCCACAAAAGGCATGGTGTTATGGGGAATCATGTTGGCGGTTTCGCTGACAAATCGGGATAGTTTCTTGAGCCGGGCCAGATTTTCGGATGAAATGCAGGGCCGGTTCATTTTCAGACACAGAATCGGGATGATGCTGGTCAGATCGGCATTACCGCACCGTTCACCATATCCGTTGATGGTTCCCTGAACCAGGGAGACCCCGGCATGAACCGCACAAACACTGTTGGCGACAGCCAGGCCGGAGTCGTTGTGGGTATGAATGCCGATACGGACATCCGGAGAGGACAGTTCCGACATTTTCCGATGCACATCGGCGATGATTTTTTCGACTTCGAACGTCAGTGTGCCGCCGTTGGTGTCGCAGAGGACGATGCAATCCGCTCCGCCTCGAACCGCCGCAGCCAGGGTGGTCAGGGCGTAGTCCGGATTGGCCTTGTAGCCGTCGAAAAAATGTTCGGCATCATAAATGACTTCCCGGGAATGCGCTTTGAGATATGTCACCGAATCATGGATCATGGCCAGATTTTCTTCCAGGGTGTTGCCCATGATTTTTCCGACATGCAGATCCCAGCTTTTGCCGAAAATGGTGACAACCGGGGTGTGGGCCGCCAGCAGCGCCTGGATGTTGGGATCATCCCCACAGGAATAACCGGGTTTTCGGGTCGATCCAAAGGCTGCCAGTTTGGCATGCCGAAAATCGACCTGTTGCGCCAGTTCGAAAAACAGCATGTCTCGCGGGTTGGATCCCGGCCATCCGCCTTCAATATAGTGAATACCGAAATCATCCAACCGCTGGGCGATCAACAGTTTTTCTTCCGCCGAAAAATTGACGTCTTCCCCCTGGGTGCCGTCTCTGAGGGTCGTGTCGTAAAGGTGAATGGGTTGCATGTAGCGTCCTTATTCAAAATCCGGAGAGAATCCGGTATCATGGATTTTTAAACCTTTTTGTTCCGATTTTCCGGTCGGAGAGAACGGACCGCGGCACCGGCCTGCCACATTTC
>CAZBUL010000064.1:9531-15578 GCA_964495045.1 uncultured Desulfobacterales bacterium
CGGATCAGGCTTTGGGTGAGCTCCTCGACGGTTTCGTTGAAGGCCTCACTGGGGCTGTGGCCGTGTTTTCGCAGCAGCGTATATTGGGCTTCCATGACACCGGCCAGACATCCCATGAGAACGCCGCGCTCGCCGGTTAAATCACTGTGTACTTCTTTTTCGAAGGTTGTATGAAAGAGATAGCCGGAACCGATGGCGATGCCCAGAGCCAGAACCCGTTCACGGGCTTTTCCCGTATAGTCCTGATGAACGGCAAAGCTGGAGTTGATGCCGCTGCCAGCCAGAAAATTGGTACGCACCGTTCTGCCGGAGCCTTTCGGGGCCGCCAGAATCACATCCACAAAATCCGGTGGGATGATGCCGGTCTGATCACGGTAAACGATGCCGAATCCATGAGAAAAATAGAGGGCATCTCCTGGATTCAGGCAGGCTTTGATCTGCGGCCATGCGGCCACCTGACCGGCGTCGGACAGGAGAAACTGAACAATCGTCGCTTTTTTGGCGGCGGTTTCCAGGGGAAACAAGGTTTCTCCGGGAACAAAACCGTCGGCAACGGCCCGTTTCCAGGAATCGGTGCCTTCCCGCTGGCCGACGATGACATGAAACCCGTTGTCTTTCATGTTCAGGGCCTGCCCCGGTCCCTGAACCCCATATCCCAAAATGGCAATGATCTCGTTTTTCAGGACTTCTTTTGCATGACTCAGCGTAAACTCCGAATCGGTAATCACTTCTTCCATCACACCGCCAAAATTGATTTGTGCCATTTGATATACATCTCCTTGATTACTGTGATAATTAATTAACCACGAAATACACGAAAAACACGAAAGAAAAGGGTCAAATATTCATTATATATTGCATCATTTCGGTTCACGGAACAGGGCGACGATGCCGGTTCGGGCGATTTTCTTGATGCCGATGGGCTTCAGCAAATTGATGATGGCCGCCAGTTTTCCCTCGTCTCCGGTCACTTCGATAATATAGTGTTCCAGTCCGGTATCGACGACTTTACACCGGAAAATATCCACGATCCGCAGGACTTCGGCGCGGTGTTCGGGTTTGGCCTTGACACAGATCAGGGCCATTTCCCGCTGAACAGCCTTGGACTTTTCCATGTCCCGCACCTTGATGACATTGATCAGTTTTCGAAGCTGCTTCATAATCTGTTCCAGCACCAGCGGATCGGCACGGGTGACCAGGGTGATGCGGGATACTTCGGGATCGATGGTTTCGGCCACACACAGACTTTCGATATTGAAGCCCCTGCCGCCGAAAAGCCCCACCACGCGGGCCAGAACGCCGGGCTGATTATCGACCAGCATGGTGACCACATGTTTTTCTTCCGTCATGATGAATATCCTCCCTTGTTATACCAGCAGCATTTCCGTCAGCGGGGCGCCGGCCGGAACCATCGGATACACACATTCTTCCCGATCTATCCAGAAATCCATGATGGCCGCCTGGGGTGAAGACAATCCCTGCGTCAGCACCGGTTCGACCTGATCCGGGCGGGTGGCCCGGAGACCCAAGGCGCCGTAGGCTTCGGCCAGTTTCACGAAATCCGGGGCGAATGCCATGTCCGTACACGCATAGCGCTTGTCGTAGAAGAGTTCCTGCCATTGCCGCACCATGCCGAGGTACCGGTTGTTCAGAATCACCACTTTCACCGGAAAGCCGTATTGAACGGCGGTGGCCATTTCCTGAATGTTCATCTGAATGCTGCCGTCTCCGGCAATATCCACAACAAGCTTTTGGGGTTGCGCCGCCTGAGCGCCGATGGCGGCCGGCAGACCGAATCCCATCACCCCCAGACCGCCAGATGTGATGAAGTGATCCGGCTCATCGAAATGATAGTACTGGGCGGCCCACATCTGATTCTGCCCGACTTCGGTGGTGATGATGGCCTGACCGCGGGTGAGGCGGTACAGGGTTTCCACCACATACTGGGGTTTGATCACAGTGGTCTGATCGTAATTCAAGGCACCGGTCTGTTTCCATTGATCGATCTGATCCAGCCAGTCTTTCCGGAGTTCTTTCAGATTTCCGAAATCGATGGATGCGATCAGCCGGTTCAATTCTTTCAGGGTGATCCGGCAATCGCCGACCAGGGGAAGGGTTACCTGGACATTTTTCCGGATCGACGTGGGATCGATATCGATATGAACGATTTTGGCCTGAGGCGCGAAAGCATCGGTCCTGCCCGTGACCCGGTCATCGAAGCGCACCCCGACCGCAATCAGCAGATCGCAGTTGCCGGTGGCCATGTTGGCGCGGTATGTGCCGTGCATCCCGATCATGCCCAGACACAGCGGATCCGTTCCCGGAAATGCTCCCATGCCCATGAGGGACGTGGTGACAGGCATCAGGGTCTTGCGGGCGAAATCCGTCAGTTCCGCCGATCCTTTGGAAAGAATGACGCCGCCGCCGGCAAAGATCATGGGCCGTTTGGATTCCTGAATCAAAGCGATCATTTTTTCAAGCTGCCACATGTTGGGCCGATATGTCGGATTGTAGGATTTCATCCGAATCTGGCCGATGGGCGAATAGACCGTCCGGCTCTTGGCCACATCCTTGGGGATATCCACCAAAACCGGCCCGGGCCTGCCGGAACGGGCGATATAAAAAGCTTCTTTGAGGATTCTGGCCAGATCCTCGACCCGTTTCACCAGATAATTGTGTTTGGTGCAGGGGCGGGTGATGCCGACAATATCCACTTCCTGAAATGCGTCGTTGCCGATCAGATGGGTGGGAACCTGACCGGTGATGACAACCAGCGGGATGGAATCCATATAGGCCGAGGCCAGTCCGGTGACGGTATTGGTGGCGCCGGGTCCCGATGTCACCAGGCAGACGCCCACTTTTCCGCCGGCGCGGGCATATCCGTCCGCCGCATGCACGGCTCCCTGTTCATGGCGCACCAGGATGTGCTGAATCGGGGTTCGGGCCAGCTCGTCATATATGTCGATGACAGCGCCGCCGGGAAAACCGAAAATAGTGTCCACACCTTCTTCCAGGAGCACTTGCATCAAAATCTGTGCTCCGGTCAATTCATTCTCGATCGGTTTCATAAAAACTCCTATTTGACGACTGCGCCCAGACTGGCTGACGAGACATTCCGTGCGTACCGTGCCAGATATCCGGTCATGATGTTGGGTTCAGGTGGTTTCCATGCAGAAAGCCTTTTTTTGATTTCAGCGCCGGACACATTCAGGGTGATGGTTTTTCCAGGAATGTCGATGGCAATGGAATCTCCCTCACAAACAACCGCCAGCGGCCCGCCGGATGCCGCCTCTGGAGAGATGTGACCAATGGCCGCCCCGCGGGTGCCTCCCGAAAAACGGCCGTCCGTAATCAATGCCACGGAATCGTCGAGCCCCATCCCGGCGATGGCCGATGTTGGAGACAGCATCTCCTGCATGCCGGGGCCGCCTTTCGGGCCTTCGTAACGGATGACGACGATGTCGCCTTTGTGGATTCGGCCTTCCAGAATGGCCTGACATGCCTGTGTTTCAGAATCGAAAACCCTGGCCGGTCCCTGGTGCCGGAGCATTTCCTCCCGGACGGCTGACTGCTTGACGACACAACCGTCCGGCGCCAGATTTCCGAAAAGTACGGCCAGTCCCCCTTGGGCGTGGTAGGGGGCGGATACGGAACGGATCACATCCGGGTTTGGAATCGATGCCCGAGAGCAGGTTTCCTGGAGGGTGCCGCCGGTTACGGTCAGACAGTCTCCGTGGAGCAGCCCAGCCTGCAGCAGCTCTTGCATCACGGACGGAATGCCGCCTGCCCGGTGCAGATCCTCGACATGATGACTGCCGCCCGGACTCAGCGAGCACAGATGGGGTGTCGATTCACTGATACGGTTGATGGCATTCAGATCGAAATATACGCCGGCTTCACGGGCGATGGCAGCCAGGTGCAGAACGGTATTGGTCGAACAGCCCAGGGCCATATCCACTGTTAGTGCATTGAAGAAGGCTTTCGATGTCATGATTTTTTCTGGGGTGATATCTTTTTCCAGAAGCTCCATGATTTTCATGCCGGTTTCCTTGGCGAGCCGGATTCGTGCCGACATGACCGATGGAATGGTACCATTTCCCGGTAATCCCATGCCGATGGCTTCGGTCAGGCAGTTCATGGAATTGGCCGTAAACATGCCGGCGCACGAACCGCAAGTGGGGCAGGCCGAATCTTCGATCCGGAACAATTCATCTTCCGTGATTCTGCCGGCTTTGACGGCGCCGACCGATTCGAAGACGGAAATAAGATCGATTTTTTGCGAGGAACCCTGACCAGACGGATGAATCCCCGCCAGCATCGGTCCCCCGCAGATGAAGATGGTGGGCAGATTGAGACGGGCTGCGGCCATCAGCATGCCGGGAACAATTTTATCGCAACTGCCGACCATCACCAGGGCATCGAAAGCATGGGCCGTTGCCATGATTTCGATGGAATCGGCGATGATCTCACGGCTGGCCAACGAGTATTTCATACCCGCATGGTTCATGGCGATGCCGTCGCAGACACCGATGACACCGAATTCCACGGGCGTTCCACCGGCCATGTAAACGCCGGCTTTCACGGCTTCCATGATGGTATTCAATTGAACATGACCGGGAATAATGTCGTTGGCGGCATTGGCAATGCCGATCAGCGGTCTGTGGATTTCGGTGTCGGTATAGCCCATGGATTTCAAGAGAGATCGCTGGGGAGAACGTTCGATGCCGGTTTTTATGATTTGACTTTTCATGGTGTTCCTGTGCAATAGGGATAAAAAGCAAAAAAAAATCCGTTATCGGCCGGTTGGGCTGATAACGGATTTTATAATTAAAAAGATATAAAAATTAGGCCATTATCAACCTATTTCCTCGTAGGGAAGGAGAATTCCTACGAGGACAAGAATAAGGCTAATAAGGATGAGAATGGCGATATTGATCATAATTTTCTTTTTGATTGATTTGGCCGTACGATAACAGCGGGAATATTCTCTTGTCAAGAAAATCTTTTCAAGGTAAATCCCGGAATGGAAGAATCATCCGAGAAGAAAGTTCCAAAAAAGGAGTGGCTGAACGCATGGTCTATCGAAAAGGGTTTAAAGCATATTTGTTTCTTTTTGTCTGGATTTTTCTGTTGCTCGCAGGTGGAAAGGTCGCCGAATCCGCCACGCTCTATGAGACGTCTCGACAAAAACTCCACTCCCGTTTGGCCGCTGTTCCCCGTGAGCCTTATACCTTTGTGGTGCTGGGAGACAACCGGGGCAACGACGCCGTCTTTATCAAATGCCTGATTGCCGCTGCCCGTTTTCAGCCGCTGTTCATCATGCATGTGGGGGATGTCGTGCACAGCGGCAGTGCGGAGCAGTTCGAACATTTTTTGTCCACCGTACAACGGACCGTTCCGGAGATTCCGATCTTTGTTGCCATCGGCAATCATGAACTGACGGACAAGGACAGGACGGACAAAGGAAAGGCCTTGTTTCAGCAAGTGATCGGCCCTCTGGATTATTCATTGGAACTTCCTGAAATCGATATTGAATTGATTGTTCTGGACAGTTCCGGCTACGTGCTGACACCGCAGCAGATCGATTATCTCGGCAACCGGCTGCAATCGAAATCCTCCCGGAAATTCGTTTTCACGCATATTCCTCCCCGAACCCGGAAATGGATTGACGATCACACCTTTACCGAAGGCGCTGATGCGTTTCTCCGGTTGATTGCCGACCGGAAGCCGGCAGGGGTTTTTTACGGTCATTATCATCTCTATGATGAAGATACATTTTCCGGCGTTCGTCATATCATCACCGGAGGGGCTGGGGCTCCGCTTGTTCAATCCTATTTCGGAGATTCCTCTTATCATATTGTTGTTGTCCGGGTGGCCGGTGGAAATGTTGCCACTGAAAAAGTCGTGATTTCCATCGATCAGCCAGAATGACGGATTTTCGGAAAATTTCATATAGAAAAACACGTCATAATGCGATATATCTCCAGGCGAATAATATAGACTTTCAGAAAATTCATTTCGCAAGGCAGCAGGGAGGGAATAGGCCT